>CAYOJM010000100.1:0-6110 GCA_964404295.1 uncultured Sedimenticola sp.
GCCGCGCGCAGTCGCCCAGGCGCTCGTGGTCGCGCTCGAGCATCTCGAACCAGGCCATCATGTGGTGGCCGAAGGTCACCGGCTGGGCGGTCTGCAGGTGGGTGAAGCCGGGCAGGATGGTCTCCGCCTCGCGCTCGGCCAACGCCAGCAGGGCCCGCTGGAGGCGGCGGATCTCGCCCCGGATGGTGGCGATCTCGCCGCGCAGCCACAGGCGCACGTCGGTGGCCACCTGGTCGTTGCGCGACCGGCCGGTGTGGAGCTTCTTACCTGCTTCGCCGATCCGTTCGGTGAGCCGCGCCTCGATGTTCATGTGAACGTCTTCGAGGCCCACCGACCAGGGGAAGGTGCCGGCGCGGATCTCCTCGCGGATGGCCTCCAGTCCCTCCACGATGGCCTGGTGCTCCTCTGGCGTGAGGATGCCCTGGCGCGCCAACATGGTGGCGTGGGCGATGGAACCGCGGATGTCCTCCTCGGCCAGGCGGCGGTCGAATTCCACCGAGGCGGTGAAGGCCTCGACGAACGCGTCGGTCGGCTGGTTGAAACGGCCGGCCCAGAGTTTCTTTTCGCTCATGTGATGGAGTCCTCGCTCTGCCGGGGCGATTATACTGCATGGCTTTGGGCCCCTTGTTTATCATGCGGTTATGGCTGACGAGGGGCATCGGAGCTTCCTTCCCGACTTTTGCGGGGTGCGCACGACCCTGGCCGTGGTGCTCGGCGCCGTGGTGCTTGCGCTGGTGGTGACCCTGGCCTCGGCCCGGGCACTGGAGCCCTTTTGGTCCGGATTCAGTCTTACCGCCCTCTTCACCTTGTGGATCGTCTTGGGCACCACGGTGTCGCTCTGTCTCTTGCGTCGTCCCTTGGCGCGGCTGGGCCACCTCCAGGCCGGGCTGGCGGCCTGGGGGGTGTTGCTGACGGTGGCACTGGTGGTGGTGGAACTGACCGTCCGGGTGCTCCCGGTGACCTTGGTGGCCGGCGTGGATCACCGTCTGCTGCTGGTGCGCACGCTCGGCATCGCGGCCATTCTCGGCGCCCTGGTGTTGCGTTATCTCTATGATCAGCATCTCTATCATCAACGGCAATTGGCGGAGAACCGGGCCCGCTATCTGGCCCTTCAAGCGCGTATCCGTCCCCATTTCCTGTTCAACAGCCTCAATACCATCATCAGCCTGGTCGGACTGGACCCCGATCGGGCGCGGCGGATCCTCTTCGCTCTGGCCGATCTGTTCCGCGCCGGAATGGCCGACGAAACGGCCTCCAGCACCCTGGGGCGTGAGTTGGAGCTGGTGCGCCGATACCTGGAAGTGGAGCAGGAGCGGCTGGGACCACGATTGCGCGTGGTCTGGAAGCTGCAAGCCCTGCCGGAGGAGACGCCCCTGCCGTTGCTGCTGCTCCAGCCGCTGGTCGAGAACGCCGTCTATCACGGCATCGAGCCGGCGCCGGAAGGAGGAGAGATCCATATCTTCGGCGGCCTGCGCGAGGGACGGCTCCACTTTTCGGTGAGCAACACCTTGCCGCCGGAGCCGCAGCAGGTCCGCAGACGGGGTAACCGAATGGCTCTGGAAAACGTGCGCCGACGGCTGGAGGCGCTCTATGGGGAGGCGGCCGGCCTGCGCACCGGCATGGTGGAGGGGCGCTGGCAGGTGCGGTTGTGGCTGCCTGTGAAGGAGACGCGAAGATGAAAATCCTGGTGGTGGACGACGAGGCGCCGGCGCGTGCCTATCTCGCCGACCTGGTGGGACGGTTGGGCGCGCCCTACCAGGTCGTGGGCGCGGTCGCCGACGGCGAGGCGGCGGTGGCGCGGTGTGAGCAGGAAGAGGTGGACGTGGTGCTCATGGACATCCGCATGCCCGGCATGAACGGCATCGAAGCGGCGCGGCGTCTGGCGGCGCTGGATCCGCCGCCCGCGGTGATCTTCACTACGGCTTATGCCGAACACGCCTTGCCGGCGTTCGAGGCGAACGGCGCCGGTTATCTGCTCAAGCCGATCAGGGAGGAGAAGCTGCGCGAGGCCCTCGAACGGGTGGTCCGTCCCACCCGGCCGCTGGTGGATCGCGAGGTCGCGGGGCCCTGGATCACCGCCCGGTTTCGCGGCAACATCGAGCGCATCCCCTTTTCCACCGTCCACTATTTCCGAGCCGACAGCAAATACGTGATGGTGCGGCACGATGGCGGCGAAGCGCTCATCGAAGCGTCGCTCAAAGCTCTGGAGCGCCGATTTGGCGAGCGGTTGTTACGCATCCACCGTAACGCCCTGGTGCGGCCGGAGCGGGTCAAAGGGCTGGTGCGGCGGCTGGACGGCCGGACGGAAGTGGCCTTCGACGGCATCGACGACCGCCTGGAAGCGAGCCGCCGCCACCTGCCGGCGGTGCGTCGGATGCTGCGTGAGGGGGGCGGCTGAAGAAAGATCAACCCCCTTTCCGCGGCAATCCGTCGAGCCAGTGGATCAGTTCTGCGGCCAGGCGGTTGGCCGCCCGGTTCAGGGCGAGAGCGCCGCTTTCGGGGGTTTCCCGCTCCAGGGGTTCGCTCACCCGAAATCGACGACCGGCCAACACCTGTTTGGTTCGGCCGTCCACCAGCAGGAAACGGGCCTCGGCCACCGCGTGGGGATCGTCCGCTTCCAGGTGCAGGCTGAAATCGAACAGCATGCCTTCGAGCCGGAGGTCGGCGCGCAGGCCGGTGCCCGGAGGCAATACGGCACGGTACAGGCCGCTGCGGTTCAACGCCTCGGTCAGCAGCAGCGCCAACATGCGGGTGGGACTGTCGGCCCAACGGTTGAAGGCGTATTGATTCTGATCCACGCCCCCTCGCCGGTAGATCAGCCCGGTGGTGGCGAAAGGACGGACGCTGCGCAAAGGCGCCAGTTTGAGCACTTCGGACGAGGCCGCGCGCGCGGCCTTTGGCGTCTCCCCTTGCAGGGAAAGGAGATAGTGGTTGGCGGGCGGCAGCTCGCGGCTGAGGCAGCCGGCCACCACCAAGGGCAGCAACAGCACCGGCCATCCTCTCATGGCTCGGCCGCCTCCCCTGGGCCGGGACGCACCCCACTGCGACTGAACAGCAGATCGGCAGGGTGCTCACGTAGAGTCTCCACCGTCAGCTGCAGCTCCTGGAGCAGCAGATCCAGATCGTCATACAGGGCGCGGGACAACTCCTCGCCCTGGGCGAGCAGGCGGCCGGCTTGCTCGCCCAGCTTCACATAGGTCTCCTGCAGGGATTCCGAAAGGCGTTCCACGTCCAGCGAGGCTTCGCTGACGTCGGCGAAGGCGGCGGTCACCTTCTCTTCCATCTCGATCCCCTTGCGCACCAGGCGCCGCAGATCGTCCAGTCGGGCGTCCAGCCCCTCGGCCAGCCGGCGCAGCCCTCGGACCATGTCCCTGCTGTCCTGGATCAGATCGGCCACATTGTTCAGGTTGCGTTCGCTGAGCAGCAGGTCCACCTTGTCCAGGACCCTGCCCGACTTCTGCGCGAGCTCGCTGAGCGCGTCGTCCAGGCGGGTGAAGGTGGAGGGTGTGGTGGGGATCACCGGCATCCGATCCCCCTCGGCCTCCAACCGGGGCGCGTCCCGGCTGCTGCCCTTGAGCTCGATGAACGCCAGCCCCGTGATGCCGTAGAACCGCAACGTGGCGCGGGTGTCGGTTTTCACCGGTGTCCCTTTTTTGATTTTCAGCACCAGCCGCACCTGTTCGGGGTTGTCGGGGTCCAGGTCCATCTCCGCCACGCTGCCCACGTCCACGCCGCGGTATTTGACTGCGGCGTCGGTGCTCAAACCGGCCACCGATTCGGTCATGTAGACCTGATAGTAGTCGTAAGCCTCTTGGCCGCCGTGGCGGGCCAGCCACCAGGCGAAGCCGAGCAGGCCGGCGGTGAACAGGAGCACGAAGGCCCCCACCAGAACGTAGTTGGCGTTACTGCCCATGATGGCTCCTCAAGCGGCCCCGGGCGCCCCAGAAGAAGCGGCGGATGACCGGATGGGGGTTGGAGACGACCTCCTCCAGGGTCCCTTCCGCCACCACCTTGCGGTCGCCCAGCACGGCGAAACGGTCCACCACGTTCCAGATGGAGTCCAGGTCGTGGGTGACCATGACCACGGTCAGCCCCAGCATGTCGCGCAGTTCCAAAATCAATCGATCGAAGGCTTCGGCGCCCACGGGATCCAGCCCGGAAGTGGGTTCGTCCAGGAACAACAGCTGCGGATCCATGGCCAACGCCCGCGCCAGGGACGCGCGTTTGACCATGCCGCCGCTCAATTGGGCCGGATAGAGTTCCGCCGCCTTCTCCGGCAGGCCCACCATGCGCAGTTTCAGCCGCACGATTTCGTCGATGACCGGTTCCGGCAGCGCCGTGTATTCGCGGAGCTTCATGGCCACATTCTGGGCCACGGTGAGGGAGGAATAAAGCGCCCCGGACTGGAACAGCACCCCCCAACGGCGGCGCAGCCATTGGGCTTCGTCCCGGCCGACGCGGTCGAGCCGCTTTCCCAGCACACGGACCACGCCCGACTGGGGGCGCAACAACAGGATCATCTCCTTGAGCAGCGTGGATTTTCCCGAGCCGCTGCCGCCGAGCAGGCCGTAGATCTCGCCGCGGCGCACACTCAGGCTCACCCCGTCGTGCACCAGGTTGTCCCCGAAACGGGTGACCAGATTTTCCACTTCGATCACCACCTGGCTCTCGGCCGCCGCCATGGTCAGATTCCCAGCTCCGTGAAGATCACCGAAAAGAGGGCGTCGCAAGCGATGACCAGGAAGATGGCGTTGACCACGCTCACCGTGGTGTAGTAACCGATGCTCTCGGTGTTGCGGGAGACCTGAAGGCCGCGGAAGCAGCCCACCACGGCGATGAGCCAGGCGAAGAACGGCCCTTTCACGATCCCGATCCAGAAATGCTTCACTTCCAACACATTCTGCAAGCGGTGGATGAATTCGCTCCACGACAGGTCGAGATGGAGGTGGGCCACCACCATGCCGCCGAGGATGCCCACCAGGTCGGCGAAGAAGATCATCAGTGGCAAAGCGATCATCAGCGCCAGGATCCGCGGCAGCACCAGGAACCTGTGGGGATCGAAGCCCATGACGCGCATGGCGTCGATCTCCTCGGTGATCTTCATCACCCCGAGCTGCGCGGTGTAGGCCGAACCGGTTCGGCCCGCCACCACGATGGCCGTGATGAGGGGCGCCAATTCCCGCGTCACGGAGATGCCGATCATGTCCACGATGAAGAGGTTGGCGCCGAACTTCTGCAACTGCACCGCCCCCTGGTAGGCGATGACCACGCCGATGAGGAAACTGGTGAGGGTGATGATGGGCAAAGCGCGAATGCCCGCGTCCTGGATGTTGCGGGCCACGGCGTCGAGGCGCAGCGTGCCGGGGTGGAGGAAGGTGTGGAGCAACACCGTGCCGTGTTCGCCCAGAAAGGCGAGAAACTCTTGCGCACCGCGTGCAGCGGCCAGGGTGGCGCGGCCCAGTGCCGCCACGGGGGCCAGCAGGCGGTGTCCCAGGGTGGGGGCGGAGACTTCTCCGACCTCTGGTCGATAACGCTGCAACAGGGCTTCGAGCCGGATCTGTTCCCGGCTGCGGCCCACCGCCTCCTGCCGACAGCCGTGTGCCGCAAGGCGGGCCTTATGGTGGAGGTACAACATCAAGCCGGCCGTATCCATGCGCACCACCCCGGAAAAATCCCAAACGATCCGCTCCCCTTCGAGACGACGAGACAGGATGTCGAGCGCCGCCACCGCCGCTTCCAGGCGGTCGGCGGTCCAGCTGCCGGAGGCGTGCAGTCGCCAGCCCGCCTCCATCCGCTCGGCTTGCAAACGGGCCTGGGGCGTGTCGTTGGAATCCGTGGCTGCCGTGGACATGGGTGATCGACAGGGCGATGAATTGAGCTCCAAGCCGCGGCAGCTTAGCATGGTCTCGGGCCGCGGTACCCAGCCGTTGGGGAAACTGCCAGAATGGTGCCATGGATATCCGTCCGGCGCTGCTGTTGTTGGCCCTCTTGCCGTTGGCTTGTCCGTTCGCCTCGACCGCAACGGCACAGGAGGCCTATGTGGCGTGGCGTCGGGAAGGATGGGCCATTCCCGAGCCGCTGGGCGGGCTGAAAGGGGACGCCGAACGGGG
>CAYOJM010000101.1:0-10838 GCA_964404295.1 uncultured Sedimenticola sp.
GAGGCGGCTTGAAACGCTCAGACCTGCTTCAACCGGTCAAGATAATCCGCCCACGCCTGCATCATCTCTGCCCGCTCGGCGAGGTGGGTGGTCCGGTTGTACGCCCGTCCCAGCGGATCTCGCACGGTGTGCGCGAGCTGATGCTCGATGATCTCTGGCGGGAAGCGCAACTGCTCGTCGAGCATAGTCCGTGCGCTCGCGCGGAATCCGTGAGCGGTCATCTGGTCCTTGCTGAACCCCATCCGGCGCAGAGCAGCGTTCAGCGTGTTGTTACTGATCGGCCGTTCCCTGCTGCGCAGCGAAGGGAAGACATACCCCGAAGGCCCGGAGAAGGGCTTGATCTCGCGCAGCAGTGTCAGTGCTTGACGAGAGAGCGGCACGATGTGAGCCGCCTTCATTTTCATTTTTCGCGCTGGGATCTCCCATAGCGCGCGGGCTTCGTCGATCTCCTCCCACTCCATGTGCCGCAGTTCGCCGGGACGCACGAACACCAGGGGCGCGAGCTGGAGCGCGACCCGGGTGGTGTAGTCGCCCGTATAGTCATCGATTGCGCGGAGGAGCCGCCCGAACTCCTCCGGGTCGGTGATCGCCGCGCGATGGGTGACCTGAGCCGGCGGGAGCGCGCCGGCCAGGTCGCGGGCGGGGTTCGACTGGAGGCGGCCGGTCTGGACGGCGTATCGGAGCACCTGGTTGCAGATCGAGAGGACACGGTGCGCCGTGTCGATGGCGCCGCGCTCCTCGATCCGGCGGACCGTGGATAGCACATCGATGGGCTGGAGGGTAGTGAGCGGGCGGCTGCCGATCCAAGGGAGCACGTCGCGCTCCAGCATCCGCCATATCCGCGCGGCGGTGGCAGGGCTCCACTTCGTTTTGAACCGCTCGTGCCACTCCCGCGCAAGGGCCATAAACGTCTCCTCGCCGTCGCCGCCCGGGACGAAACGGCGAGCAGCGCGGACCGAGGCGGGATCAATCCCCTGCGCGAGCATCTGCCGGGCCTCATCTCGCGCCAGGCGGGCCTGGCGGATGGTCACCTCGGGGAAGGTGCCCATCGAGAGCTCCTTGGTCTTGCCTGCCAGGCGGTAGCGGAACCGCCACCACTTCCTCCCGTTGGGCCTGATGATGACGAACAGCCCGCCGGAGTCGTGCATCTTGTACGGTTTCTCCTTGGGCTTGGCCGCCTTCAATGCCTTTGCTGTGAGCATCTCATCCCTCTCCTGAAGCCAGAGGTGGGGTAACTCATGGAGGGGCAGGGGTAACCCCACCCAAAGTTACCCCACCTGTGCGCGTTATACGACGTTTTCCCGTGTGAGGCTTTATTGATGCTTGGGATGGTAACTTATTTAGATCAAAGAGAAAAACGGGGCATCACAGGATGCCCCGTTATGGTCTATGGAGGTCTAATGGAGGCCGAGCCCGGAATCGAACCGAGGTACACGGCTTTGCAGGCCGCTGCATAACCACTCTGCCACTCGGCCGAGAGTGAGACGGGTGGCGCCGTCGAAACGAAAAACCCCGCCGTCCGCGCGGGGTGGAAATCTGGAGCGGGAAACCGGATTCGAACCGGCGACCCCAACCTTGGCAAGGTTGTGCTCTACCAACTGAGCTATTCCCGCTAGGTGAGGCGGTATTCTAAAGAACCCCCGGTGGCTGTCAAGCCTCTGTCCTGGTTCAATACATCTGAGACATCGGGGACCTCATACCGGCAGCCCGAAGATACTCGGCCGGTGTTTTCTGATTCGATGCCCGATGGGGTCGCAGCAGGCGGTAGACCTGTTCCCACCACTGGACCAGGGGTCGCAGTTCCCGGATCGTCGTCGGCATCGGGTAACCGGCATGGAACTCATAGCGCCGGATGCCGTTTGGCCCGCTCCACGCCGCCGTTGTGCTGTGGGCATTTCGGAGGCCGCACATGGAGGGCGATCTCCGCCGCCTGGCCGGCCTGCTCGAACTCGTCCCTGAATTCCGAGCCCCCATCGATCTGGATCGCTCCAACCGGAAACGGACAGCGCGCCTGGTGCCGGCCGAGAAAGTCCGCGGCGGCGGCTCACCCAGCCATGGGCCCGGTCCGCCGTTCAGGGCTAGGCCACGTCGCGTCCCAGACCACGAAACAGACCACACGGCCATTGCCGGCAACAGCCGGATAGGGCGTATGTCCGCCGTCCGCGGGTGACCCGCTCGGAAAATTCGGGGAGTCGACTTCGAGTTTTCATCGCAGTGGGGACGGCGGGCGTGTCGAGATCCGTCATGGCGTGTTGGAATTCACTTCTCCGCCGAGAGGGTGGGCCAAGCGGCCGCCAGATAGACGGTCATGGACCACAGGGTGAGGGCCACCGCCACATAGAGCAGCCCGGCGCCGAGCTCGTAAGTGGGCAGGCCGAGCAGGTCGTGACGATAGATGAGCAGGGTGATGGCGGTCATCTGAGCTGCGGTCTTGAACTTGCCCACCCAACTCACCGCCACCACGCCGCGGCGGCCCAGCTCCGCCATCCATTCACGCAGGGCGGAGATGGTGATCTCCCGGCCGATGATGACTGCGGCGGAGACGGTCAGCCAGACCATGGGGTTGTCGGCCACCACCAGGACCAGGGCGGTGGCCACGATGAGTTTGTCCGCCACTGGATCGAGAAAAGCGCCCAGTGGCGAGACCAGCTCCATGCGCCGGGCCAGGTAGCCGTCCAGCCAGTCGGTGAGCGCGGCCAGCAGGAAGATGACCGCGGCCGCTTGGTGGTTCCAGCTCACGGGCAGGTAGTAGGCTCCCACGAACACCGGGATCATGAGAATGCGTGAAAAAGTAAGCAGATTGGGTAGGTTCCACATGGTCATTCGTTCCCGTGGAAGGCCTGGTAGATCCTTTCCGCCAGCCGCGTGCTGATGCCTTCCACCGTGGCGATGTCCTCTACCCCTGCGCGGGCCAGTCCCTTGATGCCTCCAAAAGCCTTGAGCAGCCGTTGGCGCCGCGTGGCGCCGATGCCGGGGATCTCCTCCAGCACCGAGCGGGTGCGCGCCCGCGCCCGGCGTGCACGATGGCCGGTGACGGCGAACCGGTGCGCCTCGTCTCGGATCTGCTGGACCAGATGCAGGGCCGGCGAATGGGCGCCCAGTATAAGGGGGCGATCCCGTGCCAACAAGAACAGCCGCTCTTCGCCGGCACGCCGTTCGGGGCCTTTGGCGACCGCCACCAGGAGGGGGCCTTCTACGCCCGCTTCGGTGAGGGCCTCGGCGGCGGCGGAGAGCTGGCCGCGCCCACCGTCGATGAAAAGCACGTCGGGCAGGACCCCGCCGTCGGCGGCCAGACGCCGGTAGCGGCGGACCAGCGCCTGATGCAATGCGGCATAATCATCTCCCGGCGTGATCGCTTCGATGTTGAAGCGGCGATAGTCGCTCTTGCGCGGGCCCTCGTCGTCGAACACCACGCAGGCCGCCACCGCACGTTCCCCGCGGGTGTGGCTGATGTCGAAACACTCCATGCGACGTGGCGGTTCTTTCAGCCCCAACGCCTCCTGCAGGGCTTCGAGTCGCCGGCGCAGGTTGGTGCCGCCGGCCAGGCGACTCTTCAAGGCCACCTCGGCGTTCTGGACGGCCATTTTCAGCCAGCGTGCACGCGCGCCGCGAGGAGCGGCCACCAGCTTCACACGGCGCCCTGCCTGTTCGCTCAGAGCCGCCTCCAACGGGTCGCGGTCGGGCGGGACGTGGCTGACCAGGATCTCGGCGGGCACCGGCCGGCCCAAATAGTGCTGGGCGACGAAGGCGGAAAGCACCTCCGCCGCGTCCCGTTCCTCGACGCCCCGGGGGAAGAAGGTCCGGTTGCCCAGATTGCGCCCTCGGCGGATCTGGAACAACTGGATACAGGCCTGACCGGCGCCGGCGGCGCAGGCCACGATGTCCAAGTCACCGCGTTCGCCGCTCACATACTGCCGTTCCTGGACTTTTCGGAGGGCGTCGATCTGATCCCGGTAGCGGGCCGCCCGCTCGAACTCCAGATCTTTCGCTGCGGCTTCCATGCGGGCGACCAGGCTCTGGATCACGTCCTGGGTCTTACCCTCGAGAAAGAGGACGATGTCCGTCACGTCCTCGAGATAGGCCTCCCGGCTCACCCGGCCTACGCAAGGTGCGGTGCAGCGCTCGATCTGATACTGAAGGCAGGGACGGGAACGGTTGGCGAACTGACTGTTCTCGCATTGGCGTACCGGAAAGAGCTTTTGCAGCAGGTAGAGGGTTTCGCGCACCGCGGCGCTGCTGGGATAGGGGCCGAAATACCGCCCTTTCTCCTTGCGGGCGCCCCGATGGAAGGCGACCCGAGGGAATTCGTCGTCGGAGACGAAGATGTAGGGATAGCTTTTGTCGTCGCGCAGCAGCACGTTGTAGCGTGGCTTGAGCGTCTTGATGAGGTTGTTCTCCAGCAGCAAGGCTTCCGCCTCGGTGTGGGTCACCGTCACCTCGATCCGGCGGATTTGGGAAACCATGGTCTGGATACGACGGTTGGACGCCCGCCGGAAATAACTTCCTACCCGTTTTTTCAGGTCCTTGGCCTTTCCGACGTACAGGACTTCGTCGTTTTCCCCGATCATGCGATAGACGCCGGGGCGGTGGGTGAGGGTCCGCAGGAAAGCGGTGTGGTCGAAAGGGGAACTGCCCATGGTGTGTCATTCTACTCCCGGGGGCGGCTGTGTTTCATAGGGAATGTTGAACCATGAGCGGAGCAGGCGGCGGCTCCAGTCGGGGCTTTTCTGCATGTTGACGGTCGTCCGCTCATCCGCTGAGCGATGGAACACCGAATCATCTAGATGCGGGTGTCAAAACGTCAATGGAATGATCGCTCACTCTTGATGTCCGTACCGCTTCTGGCGGAACGGACTCCCACCCTGGCTTGGGTTTGGCATCATGGTCGCCTCTCGGCGGGGCGATCCCACGAGCGGTGCGCTGCTCACCCCTTACATTCGATGGCAGGCTTTCTTTGGCGGAAGAGTCGCACCGACCGTCTCTTCAGAGGGATCCCCAGGAGTCCTTGCGTCGCCGCACCCTCAGATGCGGGAGGATCAGGCCGAGGATGATACCGCCAAACAGAACACCGCCGCCGATGAGGAACCACCGCTGGGTGGTGCTGTTTTTCAGTTCCCGGATCTGCTGTTCCTGATCGGCCAGCTGGCGGCTCATGGTGGCCACCTGCTTGCGCAGTTTTTTGCGTTCCTGAGCGATCTGGATGGCGTTGGCTGCGGTGCGGCGGATGGTTTGGAGTTCGTTCTGGATGCGATCTTTCTCCGCCTGAAGTTCGGCGTGACGACGTTTGAGCTCGTCGTGTTCGCGGGAAAGGGCCGCCAGCCGTTTGCTCAGTTCGTTGGGCGAAGCTTCCAGCTCTTTGATCCGCTGCTCCAGGGCGGCGAGGCGGTCGCGGGCCACGGGTTCGTCGATGAGTTGGCGGGTGAGCACATAACCGGTCAAGCCGTTTTCCAGCCGAACTTTGGAATAGCCTGTCTTCCTGTTGGTGCTCAGGACCGTCACCTTGGTTCCGGATGGAAGCATGCGGATGATGCGGTGCTTGTTGCTCTCGCCGCTGCGCATGGTGATCTTGAGTTGATCGGTGACATAGCGGGTCTCGGCGGCGGAGAGGCCGACGGTGAGAAGCAACAGCACAACGAGCAGGATATGTTTCATGAACGGTCCGTGAATGGGGCGTCTGGAAGGCGGCGCTGCCCGAACTTCCCGGTGGCAGGTGGAGCCGAAATTTTTTCAGATCATCCGGTAAAAGTCCAAACCCGATCAGGCGAGCAGGAACTCCAGGAGGGCCTTCTGGGCGTGGAGCCGATTTTCGGCCTCGTCCCAGACCACGGAGTCTGGCGCGTCGATCACCTCGGCCGCCACCTCCTCGCCACGATGGGCCGGCAGGCAATGCATGAACAGGGCGTCGTCCGCGGCCTGCGCCATGAGGTCGGGGGTCACCTGGTAACCGGCGAAGGCCCGCTCCCGCGCCTTCTGTTCGGCCTCCTGCCCCATGCTGGCCCAGACGTCGGTGACCACCAGGTCTACGCCGCCGACGGCGACCATGGGGTCGCGCACGACACGGCAGCGGTCGCCGGCGGCGGCCAGGATCTCGGGATCGGGGTCGTACCCCTCCGGGCATGCGATGCGCAATTCGAAATCGAATCGATGCGCGGCATTGATGTAAGAATGACACATGTTGTTGCCGTCACCGATCCAAGCCACGGTGCGCCCTCGAATGTCACCACGATGTTCGAAGTAGGTCAGCATGTCGGCCAACAGCTGGCAAGGGTGGAAACGGTCGGTGAGCCCATTGATGACGGGCACCCGGGAGTGGGCGGCGAACGTCTCCACCATGGCGTGGTCGAAGGTGCGGATCATGACGGCATCCACCATGCGCGAAAGCACCCTGGCGGTGTCCTCCACGGGCTCGCCGCGGCCCAGCTGGGTGTCGTTGGGAGAGAGAAACATGGCGGCGCCGCCCATCTGGATCATGCCGGCCTCGAACGACACCCGAGTGCGGGTGGAAGCCTTCTCGAAAATCATGGCCAGCACCTTGTGGCGCAAAGTGGTGTTGATTTCGCCGCGGCGGTGAGATGCCTTGAGCTCTCCGGCTCGGCGGATGAGCCCGCGCAGTTCGTCGGCGGACAGGTCGAGCAGAGTGAGAAAATGGCGGGTCATGGTCGCTTCGCCTCCAAGAAACGGCGAATCAGGCCGCTCACCCCATCGATCAACTGTCGCGCCTGGGCCTCCTGAAGGATCAACGGCGGGAGCAAGCGCACCACGCGTTCGGCGGTTACATTGATGAGCAGCCGCTGTTCCAGCGCCTGGCTCACGAGCTCGCCACAAGGGCGGTCCAGCTCGATGCCCAACATCAAGCCCGAGCCACGGATGTCCACCACTCCTTCCACGCCGCTCAGCCGATCGCTGAATTCGGCGAGCATGAAGTCACCCAGTTCGGCAGCCCGGTCCCAGAGGGCCGTTTTCTCCATCTCCTCCACCACCGCCAAGGCGGCGGCGCAGGCCAAGGGGTTGCCGCCGAAGGTGGAGCCATGGCTTCCAGGAGCGAACAGCTCCGCCGCCTCGCCGCGCGCAAGGCAAGCGCCGATGGGCACGCCGTTGCCCAAGGCCTTGGCCAGGGTGAGCACATCGGGCCGCAGATCGTGATGTTGGAAAGCAAAAGGACGACCGGTACGGCCCATGCCGGTCTGGATCTCGTCCAGCATGAGCAGCCACCCCTGCTGGTCACACAGGGCACGAACGCCGGGCAGGTAATCCGGAGGCGGCAGGCGCACCCCACCTTCGCCCTGCACCGGTTCCACCAGCACCGCCACGATGTCCTTGCGCGTGGCGGCGGCGGTCTGCAGCGCTTCCAGATCACCGAAAGGCACGCGGGCGAACCCCTGCACCAGAGGCTCGAAACCCGCCTGGACCTTGCGGTTACCGGTGGCGGTCAAAGTGGCCAATGTGCGGCCGTGGAAGCTGTTTTCCATGACCACGATCACCGGCTCGTCGACACCCTTTCGCCGCCCCCAAAGCCGTGCGAGCTTGATGGCCGCTTCATTGGCTTCGGCACCGGAGTTGGCGAAGAAAACCCGGTCCATTCCGGCCAGGCGGGTGAGCCTGTCGCCCAACCGCGCCTGGTTGGCGATGCCATACAGATTGGAAGTGTGGATCAACCGTCCCGCCTGTTCACACACCGCTCGGGTCACCGCCGGATGGGCGTGGCCCAGTGCACAGACGGCGATACCGCTCAGCGCATCGAGATACTTGGTGCCTTGCTCGTCATACAACCAGACGCCTTCACCCCGCTCGAATGTGACCGGGAGCCGGGCATAGGTGTTCATCAACGCGTCGTTCATGGTCGTCGCTCGAGGGCGAAAAAACAAAAAGGCAGCCCCGTATCCGGTGACCACCTGCGAAACCGCCCCGTGGCTCAAGCAAAGGCGGAAAGCTAACCAATAACGACAAAAAGTTCAAGGCGCGCTGTCCCTTGGTGGCAGTAATGTCCCTTTTTGATTTCAGGAGGGGCGGCGGCTGAGAAGCAGGTTGCGATGAGTCCTGGGGACCGAATCCCGTTTGCCGGTGGGGTCGGCGGCTCGGGCCACGAGAGGTGTCTGCGGACGGGGTACTTGTTAGCATCGGCCACGCGGAGATTTGCGTCCGTTTGAGTCCAGGAGATCGCCATGACCGAATGGAGAGCCGTACTCGATGCCTTTAGGCCGCCCCCGGACACCGTGGGGGTGGGGGAGAAGCTGGTGTCCGGCCTGGCCGGCTTGGTGGGTATCGCTTTGATCATGTGGGTGAGCACCCATTTTCTCGTTTCCAAAGAGTGGCCCGTGGTGGTGGCGTCCATGGGGGCTTCTGCGGTCCTCCTGTTCGCCGTGCCTCACGGCCCGCTCTCTCAGCCCTGGAATCTCGTGGGCGGGCATCTCATCTCCGCTTTCATCGGCATCACGGTGGCGAAATGGGTATCGGATCCTGTCGCTGCATCGGCTTTGGCGGTGGGGCTCGCCATCTCGGTCATGTACATCACCCGTTGTCTGCACCCGCCGGGAGGCGCCACGGCCCTGAGCGCCGTGGTGAGCGGGCCCGGTGTGTTGGAGCTGGGTTATCAATACATGGTCACGCCGGTTGCGTTGAACGTGGCGGTGATGCTCGTCTGGGCGCTTGTCATCAACAATCTGTTGCGCAACCGACGTTATCCCGAAGGGCTGCGTCGGCCCACCCCAAAGGCGGGTGCCGGACGGCGGCGCGTGGTGGTGGGTCTGGGCGTGGCGCCAGAGGATCTGGATGCCGCCATGCGCGAGCTGGGCGAATACATCGACCTGTCGGTTTCCGATCTGCGCGCGCTGATCGAGCTCACCGCCGCTCGTGCCGCCCGTCGTGAACTGGGCAACCTCAGATGCAGAGACATCATGACGCCCGACCCGGTAACTGTGGCGTACGACACGCCGGCGGAGACGGCTTGGCGTCGGATGGCGGAGCACAAGGTGCGCGGGCTGCCGGTGGTGGATCGGAAGGGGCATGTGATCGGCATTCTCACCATCGCCGATTTCCTTCGCCAGGTGCGTCTGGAGGAGGGAGGGCGCACATTGAGCGAGCGGCTGCGCCGGTTTTTGACGCCCAGTCGGACGTTGCATACCGACAAGCCGGAGTACGCAGGCCATCTCATGACCCGCCAGGTGGTGACGGTGCGCGAGGATCAGCATGTGATGGATCTGTTCGAGATCCATCTGTCGCAGGGCGTTCACCATCTACCGGTGGTGGACCGCAAGTCGCGGCTGGTGGGCATGATCACCCCCAAGGATCTGTTGCGCGCGCTCCATGGCGAGCTGCTCCGTTGCGCCGCCGCTTCGTCATGAGGGGGCTGGGCTTTCTTGATTCGATGGGGTTGTCGGCATGAGGAGGCATCCGCCCTGCCGGCAAGGATGGCGGTCGGTGTCCAGGGGCCGTTCTTCCTGCGTGGGGGGTCGACCCGTGGGAAGGGACTGCCCGCGGCGACCCCGGTATCGGCTTCAGGTTCCTTTTTCCTGTATTCTCGCACGCCATCTTTCCGGTCCTCTCTGGTGTACCGATTCCCCCCGGCTGTCCACGGCCACCATCACCGGCATGTTCTCCACCTCGAACTCGTAGATGGCCTCCATTCCCAGGTCCTCGAAGGCGACCACGCGGGCTTTGCGGATGGCCTTGGCCACCAGGTAGGCGGCGCCGCCGACGGCGATGAGGTAGACGGCCTGGTGACGGCGGATGGCGTCGATGGCTTCGGGACCGCGCTCGGCCTTGCCGATCATGCCCATGAGGCCGAGCCGGCCCAGCATCATTTCGGTGTATTTGTCCATGCGGGTGGCGGTGGTGGGGCCGGCGGGGCCCACCACCTCGTCGCCCACGGGGTCCACGGGGCCCACGTAGTAGAGGAAGCGGTCGCGGAACGCCACCGGCAGGGGTTCGCCGCGCTCCAGCATCTCCTGGATGCGGCGGTGGGCGGCATCGCGGCCGGTGAGCATCCGGCCGGAGAGCAGCAGCCGGTCGCCGGGCTTCCAGCGGGCGATCTCCTCGCGGGTGACGCGGTCCAGGTCCACCCGGATGGCGGCCTCGTCGGGCTGCCAGGTGACGTCGGGCCACTCCTCGAGGCGGGGCGGGGCGAACTCGGCGGGGCCGCTGCCGTCCAGCTCGAATTCGATGTGGCGGGTGGCGGCGCAGTTGGGGATGAGCCCCACCGGCAGGGAGGCGGCGTGGGTGGGGTAGTCGCGGATCTTCACGTCCACCACGGTGGTGAGGCCGCCCAGCCCCTGGGCGCCGATCCCTAAGGCGTTGACCTTTTCGTAGATCTCCAGGCGCAGCTCCTCCTTCCAGTCGGCGGGTCCGCGTTCCATCAGTTCCTGGATGTTCACCGGCTCCATGAGGGACTCCTTGGCCAGCAGCATCGCCTTCTCGGCGGTGCCGCCGATGCCGATGCCCAGGATGCCGGGCGGGCACCAGCCGGCGCCCAGGGTGGGGACGGTCTCCACCACCCACTGCACCAGGTCGGCGCTGGGGTTGAGGATGGTGAAGCGGGACTTGTTCTCCGAGCCGCCCCCCTTGGCCGCCACCTTCACGGCCACCTTGTCGCCCGGTACCAGCCGGGTGTGGACGACGGCGGGGGTGTTGTCGCCGGTGTTCTTCCGCTTGCCGTAAGGCGGGTTCACCACCGAGGCGCGCAGGGGGTTGGCGGGGTCGGTGTAGGCGCGGTGGACCGCTTCGTCGACCAGGTTTTGGAGGTCGGCGCCCGCCTCGAAGCGCGCCTCCATGCCGATCTCGAGAAAGACCACCACGATGCCGGTGTCCTGGCAGACGGGGCGGCGTCCCTCGGCGGCCATGCG
>CAYOJM010000102.1:0-3549 GCA_964404295.1 uncultured Sedimenticola sp.
GCTGCCCATGGGGAAGAGATCGAACAGGGAACCGCGCACGGCGAACTCGCCGTGGCCCATCACCTGGGAGACGCACTGGTAGCCGGCCTGCTCCAGCCGGCGGCGGAAGTCGCCCAGGTTCAGCCGCTGGCCGGTCTCCAGTACCAAGGCGTGGGCGGCCAGGTAGCCGGGCGGCAGGATGCGCTGCTGCAGGGTGGCGGCCGGCACGATGAGAACGCCCCGCTGTGTCGCCTGCAGCCGCTGCAGGGTGAGGAGCCGTTCGGAGACCAGCTCAGGCAGCGGCGAGAAGACGTCGTAGGGGAGGGTCTCCCAGTCGGGAAAGTGGAGGATGGGAAGCGCCTCGTCCCCGAGGAAGAAGGTCAGCTCATGCTCCAGCTGCCGCGCCTCCTGCAGGTTGCGGGTCACCGCCACCACTGGCTTCGGCCACTTTCGCGCCGCCTCGGCCACGGCCAGCCCGCGGGCGGCGCCCTGTACCCGTCCCCACAGCAGGCGTTCGCCCGCCTTCCGCGGCAGCGGCGGCGCGAGGAGAGCGGGCGTTGGCGACCTGTGGGCGTGCATGGAAGGGCGCGTATTGTGGCACAGCCGTGCCGGTCTGCCCATGGGCTCAGCGGTCAGGGCGGGCGAACCAGACCAGCATACCGGCCCCGGCGCCCACCAGGACGAAGGTGAGCAGGGCGTGGATCAGGCCGTGGCCCTGGTTCACCAGAGCCGCCACGGCACCGTAGAAGAACATGATCGCCAGGAAAAAGGCGGCGATGACGAGCACGGGACGTTTCAAGGTGCAAGGTCCAACCAAGTCCGATGCTGTGGTAGTGTAGCAGGCTTTGCAATGACCGGGCCGGGGCGTCGCCACCACATGGACAGTCGGTTCCTCTTTCGGTGGATACTGCGCCATCCCCTGTGGGTGGTGGTGCTGAGCCTGGCGTGCGTGGCGGTGGCCGGCGTGGGCATGGGGCGGCTCCAGTTCAAGAACGACTATCGCATGTTCTTCAGCGAGGAGAATCCCCAGCTTCGGGCCTTCGAGGCCATGCAGAACACCTACACCAAGGTGGACAACGTGCTGTTCGTCGTCTCTCCCAGGGAAGGGGATGTGTTCGACCGCGGCACCTTGGCCACACTCGAATGGTTGACCGAAGAGGCGTGGCAGATCCCCTATTCCATACGGGTGGATTCGCTCACCAACTTTCAGCACACCGAGGCCGAAGGCGACGACCTGAAGGTGGCGCCTCTGGTGGAGTCGGCGGATCGGATGGACGCCGCCGCTTTGGAGAAGGTCCGCCGGGTGGCGCTTTCCGAGCCGCTTTTGGTGGGACGGCTGGTGTCGCCCGATGGGCGCCATGCCGGGGTGAACGTGACCATCCAGCTTCCTGGAAAGCAGCTGGGCGAGGTGGAGGAGGTGGTGCGTTTCGCCGAAGCCTTGGCACAACGAACCATGGCGCGTGATCCTGGAGTGGTGGTGCGTCTCACCGGGATGGTGGTGATGAACGCCGCCTTCGGGCGGAGCTCCCAGCAAGACATGATGACCCTCTATCCGGCCATGGTGGTCATCGTGTTGGCCGCCATGGCCTACATGTTGCGCTCATGGTCTACGGTGGCCGCTTCCATGAGCGTGCTCTTCATGTCGGTGATCGTCACCATGGGGCTCACCGGTTGGCTGGGTATCTATCTCAGCCCGCCTACGGTGACCACGCCGGTGGTGGTGATGACCCTGGCGGTGGCCGACTGTATCCACATCGTGGTGATCTACCTTCAAGGGTTGAGGCGGGGTGATTCGCAAGAGCAGGCCATGCTCGAGAGCCTGAGGCTGAATCTGGGCCCGGTGTTCCTTACCTCCTTGACCACCGTCATTGGCTTCCTGAGCCTCAATTTTTCCGATGCACCGCCGTTCCGCGACCTGGGCAACATGGCCGCGCTCGGAGTGACTGCGGCTTTCTTCCTTTCGATCACTTTCCTGCCGGCGCTGCTCATGTTGCTGCCGGTCCGGGCGGAGGGTCTCCACACTCGGGGCCAGGTTGGCATGGAGCGAGTGGCCGATTTCGTCATCCGCCACCGGCGGATCCTGCTATGGGGCATGGGCGGGCTCATCCTGTTCCTGGTGGCCCAGGTGCCGCGTAACGCCCTCAACGATGAATTCGTCCGCTATTTCGACGAGACGGTGCCGTTTCGTCAGCAAACCGACTTCACGGTGGCGCATCTCACCGGCATCTATCTCATTGAGTTTTCGCTACCGGCGGGTGGGGAGGGCGCCATCACCGAACCAGCCTACCTGAAACGGCTGGACGCCTTCGCCGAGTGGCTGCGCCAACAGCCGGAGGTGATCCACGTCAGCGTCTTCACCGACGTCATGAAACGGCTCAACAAGAACTTGCACGGGGACGATCCGGCTTGGTACCGGTTGCCCGACAACCGGGAGTTGGCGGCCCAGTATCTGTTGTTGTACGAGTTCTCCCTGCCGTTCGGTCTGGATTTGAACAATCAGATCAACGTGAGCAAGTCGGCCACCAAACTCACCGCCACCTTGCGCTCCATTTCTTCCGAGGAGTTGCTGAGCCTGCAACGCAGGGCCCAGCAGTGGCTGAAAACGCATGCGCCGCAGATGTATGCCGAGGCGGCCAGCCCCACGCTCATGTTTGCCCACATCGGCCACCGCAACATTCGCGCCATGCTGGAAGGCACTCTCATCGCCCTGGTGCTCATCTCCCTGGTGCTGACGATTTTCCTGCGTTCGATTCGAATCGGCCTGTTGAGTTTGATTCCCAACCTGGCGCCCATCGGCATGGGCTTCGGCCTGTGGGGGCTCTTCGTGGGCGAGGTGGGGCTGGCGCTGTCGGTGGTGGGGGGAATGACCATCGGTATCGTGGTGGACGATACGGTACACTTCCTCAGCAAGTACCTGCGCGCGCGCCGCGAGCGGGGCGCCACGCCGGAGGAGGCGGTGCGCTACGCTTTCCACACCGTGGGCACGGCGCTGTGGGTCACCACCCTGGTGCTGATGCTGGGCTTCGGCGTGCTCGCCCTGTCCGACTTCAAGCTCAATTCCGGCATGGGGCTGCTCACCGCCCTCACCATCGGTCTGGCGCTGCTGGCGGACTTCTTCTTCCTGCCGCCTCTGCTCATGCAATTCGGAGACAAGAAGAGATGAAGAGACTGCTGTTGCTGTTCCTGCTGGTGCTGACGGCCGCCGTCGGTGCCGAGACGCCAGAGGAGAAGGGGCTGGCCATCGCAAGGGAGGTGGATGCCCGCGATACCGGCTGGGGCGATTTCCAGGCGAAGATGAGCATGCTGCTGCGCAACCGCCACGGCGAGGAGAGCCTGCGCCAGATGCGGGTGAAGTCCCTCGAAGTGGAGGGGGACGGTGACAAGACCCTCATCGTCTTCGACGAGCCGCGCGACGTCAAGGGCACGGCTCTGCTCACCTTCTCGCACAAGACGAAGGACGACGACCAGTGGCTCTACCTGCCGGCGCTGAAACGGGTGAAGCGAATCGCCTCGCGCAACAAGTCGGGCCCCTTCATGGGCAGCGAGTTCGCCTACGAGGACCTCGCCTCC
>CAYOJM010000103.1:0-4059 GCA_964404295.1 uncultured Sedimenticola sp.
TTCCGCTTTTTCGGCGAAATCCATCAATACGTCGTCGCTGGCGCGCAACAGCTTGCGGAACCGCTCGTTGAGCACTTCCACCGCCTCTTTTTGCCAGTCGTCCAGCAGGTAGCGGAACTTGTAATCGATGGGCACGGAAAAGCGTCAAAAAAAATGACAGGTGCGGGCTATTGTGGGGGAGAATGACGTTGGCTTCAATGCGACTTGGGCTGTTTGGGTCGCCTTTTTCAGCAGGGAACCCGCGGATTATGACGGGGGTCTCACTAAAAACGGTGTGGCATGGATGGATGCGAGTGTTTCGATGCGCCGTTATCATGGCTGATGTCGGTCAGGCCTCATATCAGGGAGATTTGAAATCATGAACCGAAAAACGACTGCCGTCGGGTTTGCCGCCGTTCTCATGCTGAACGGTTGCCAGACCATCCAAGAGAACCCCAAGACCACCACGGGCGCGGTGGTGGGTGCCGTGGCGGGTGCCGTCATCGGGCACCAGGTCCACCATGGGCGCGGAGCGTATGTGGGCGCGGCATTGGGCGCCCTGGCCGGCGGCGCCATCGGCCAGTACATGGATCGCCAACAGCGTGAGCTGGAGCGGGAGCTTGCCGAGGAGGCGGCGGCCAACGAGATCCAGATCCAGCGCATGGCGGACGACAGTTTGAAGCTCATTTTGGATGCCCAGGTCTCGTTCGACTTCGACAGCGCCCGGATCAATCCGGGGTTTGCCGATGCGTTGGACCGGCTTGCCGAGGTGATTCGCAAATATGACAAAACGGTGGTGCACGTGGTCGGCCACACCGACAGCACCGGATCGGAAGCCTACAATCAGAAGCTGTCCGAGCGGCGTGCTCGAGCGGTGGCGGACTATCTCATCGGCCGCGGGGTGAATCCGGCCCGCATCCATACAGAGGGGCGGGGTGAGAGAGAACCGCGGGCCAGCAACGCCACCGAAGCGGGTCGGCAACTCAATCGCCGGGTGGAGATCTACCTCAAGCCCATCGTAGAGGGCGAGGAGTCGAAGGCCCATGAGCCCCCGCCGCCCGAGCCGGTCTACTATTGACATTATCGGTGCCGTACCGGTGTGCGGCTGCCGCCTGGAGATACCATGCCCATTCGTCTTCCTCCTCGCATACCGCCCTCTGCCATCACCGACGAGAAGGTGTGGCGTAACCGTCGCCGGTTGTTGAAAGCGGCGGGTGCAGCCGGTTTGGGACTGGGTGCGGTGGGCCTGGCTTCGGCCCTGTCTGGCCGGCCCGAAGCGGGGCCGCAACGGTCTGTCGCAGGCGGGCTCGAGCCCACGCCGTGGAAGTACGTCACCCGCTACAACAATTTCTACGAGTTCGGCACTTCCAAGCAGGATCCAGCGGAAAACGCCCATTATTTGAAGACCCGTCCGTGGAGCCTGGAAGTCTCGGGAGCCTGTGAACGGCCGGGGGTCGTCGATATCGAAGAGATTCTGCGCATCCCCACGGAAGAGCGAATCTATCGCTTCCGGTGCGTGGAGGCGTGGGCCATGGTGGTGCCATGGGAGGGTTTCGAGCTGCGGCGGCTGTTGTCGCGCTTCCGGCCTACGTCGAAGGCGAAGTATGTGGAGTTCCGCACGCTCTACGACCCGGAGCGCATGCCGGGACAAAAAAGAGACATACTTCCGTGGCCTTATGTGGAAGGGCTGCGCATGGACGAGGCCATGCATCCATTGACCCTCATCGCCACCGGGCTTTACGGCAAGCCGTTGCCGGCGCAGAACGGCGCTCCTCTGCGGCTGGTGGTGCCTTGGAAATACGGGTTCAAGAGCATCAAATCCATCGTCTCCATCCGCTTCACCGAAAACCAGCCGCTCAACACCTGGCGGCGGCTGGCGCCGGACGAGTACGGTTTCTACGCCAACGTGAATCCGGAAGTGGACCATCCCCGTTGGAGCCAGAAGCGAGAGAGGATGCTGGGCGAAGGGTTGTTCGCGGAAAAGCGGCCCACGTTGCCGTTCAATGGGTATGGCGACGAGGTGGCGCACCTTTATCGGGGCATGGATCTGAGGAAATATTTTTAACGCGGATGCCGGAGTCGGCCGCGTTGCGGCCTCGTCCGGCCTACGGGCGAAATGGCACGACAGAACGTAGGCCCGCCAAGGCCGCCAGGCCGCCGCGGGCAGAAGCCGTTGGCCCATGAACCCCCAATGCCGATCTCCTTGCTGAACCCCCTGATCTTTCTCCTCTGTCTCCTGCCCCTGGGCTGGATGGGCTGGGGGCTGTACAGTGGCGCGCTCCAGCCCAACCCGGTGGAGGCGCTGCTCCACGGCACCGGAGACTGGGCGCTGCGCCTGCTGTTGGTGACCCTCACGGTGACGCCGCTCCGGCGTCTTGCCGGCTGGCGGCGGCCGGTGCTCTGGCGGCGCATGCTGGGGCTCTTCAGCTTTTTCTACGCCGCGCTCCACTTCACCGTCTGGCTGGTGCTGGACCGGGAACTGCTCTGGAGCGAGGTCCTGGTGGACCTGGTCAAGCGGCCCTACATCGTGGTGGGCTTCAGCGCCTTTCTCATCCTGCTGGCGCTGGCGGCCACCTCCAACACCTGGAGCATGCGCCGCCTGGGCGCGAACTGGAAGCGGCTCCACCGCCTGGCCTACGTGGCGGCGCTGCTGGGGGTGCTCCACTACTGGTGGTTGGTGAAGGCGGACGTGCGCGAGCCGCTGCTCTACGTGGGGGTGTTCGCCCTGTTGATGGTCCTGCGGCTGCCGCTGGGGAAGCGGCGTTCCCCGTAGGCCGGGCCAGGCTGCAGCGCGGCCGATCCCGCCAGCCCAGCCGGCTCGGGCCGATGCGCCCGCGTCGGCCTTCGGCCTCGGCGGGCCTACGTGCTGATACCGAACGGCCGGGAAAGTGGTTCCGCCGAAGACCGGCGGAACCGCTCATGTGCCTGGAGTCGGGAGAATTGGCCGGCTGGATGGGCGCTACAGGGAAGTATCAGGCGTCGATACGCTTGTACTTGATCCGGTGGGGATTGATCGCTTCCTCCCCAAGCCTCCGCTTCTTGTCTTCCTCGTAGTCGGCGAAGTTGCCCTCGAACCAGGTCACCTTCGAATCGCCCTCGAAGGCGAGGATGTGGGTGGCGATGCGGTCCAGGAACCAACGGTCGTGGGAGATGACCACAGCGCAGCCGGGGAAGGCGAGCAGCGCCTCCTCCAGGGCGCGCAAGGTCTCCACGTCCAGGTCGTTGGTGGGCTCGTCCAGCAGCAGCACGTTGCCGCCCGAGCGCAGCAGCTTGGCCAGGTGGACCCGGTTGCGCTCGCCGCCAGAGAGGTCGCCCACCTTCTTCTGCTGGTCCGGCCCCTTGAAGTTGAAGCGGCTCACGTAGGCGCGGGACTGCATCTCGAAGTTGCCCACGCGGATGATGTCCTGGCCGTCGGAGATCTCTTCCCAGACGGTCTTGTCGTCGTCCAGGGCGTCGCGGCTCTGGTCCACGTAGGCCAGTTGCACCGTGGGGCCGATGCGCAGCTCGCCGCCGTCGGGCTGCTCTTGGCCGGTGATGATGCGGAAGAGGGTGGACTTACCGGCGCCGTTGGGACCGATGATGCCGACGATACCGCCTGGTGGCAGGTTGAAGCTCAGGTCTTCGAAGAGCAGACGGTCGCCGTAGCCCTTCTTCAGGCCGTTGGCTTCGATGACCAGGTCACCCAGGCGCGGTCCCGGCGGGATGTAGATCTCGTTGGTCTCGTTGCGCTTCTGGAACTGCTGGCTCTGGAGCTCTTCGAATTGCTTGAGCCGCGCCTTGGATTTGGCGTGGCGCCCCTTGGGATTGGAGCGCACCCATTCGAGCTCCCGTTTCATGGCTTTGATGCGGGCCGCTTCCTGCTTGGCTTCCTGTTCCAGCCGTTTCTCTTTCTGCTCCAGCCAGGAGGAGTAGTTGCCCTCCCAGGGGATGCCGTGGCCACGGTCCAGCTCCAGGATCCAGCCGGCCACGTTGTCGAGGAAGTAGCGGTCGTGGGTCACCGCCACCACGGTGCCCTTGTAGTCGTGCAGGAAGCGCTCCAGCCAGGCGATGGACTCGGCGTCCAGGTGGTTGGTGGGCTCG
>CAYOJM010000104.1:0-9467 GCA_964404295.1 uncultured Sedimenticola sp.
CGGCCCATGCCGACCCCTTGCCGGGAGCCTCGGTTGCCCGGCATGCCCGGCGCGGCGCCCGAGTGCCTGCCCGGGATGCCGCCGGCCGAGCCCCCTTCAGCTTTCGGCGGGCCGGAGATAGCGGAGGAGCTGCGGTCGCGCCCTGTTTTGGAACGGGTCGTTCATCTCGAGGGCCCGCGCACTTACTCGCGCTATTGGGACGATGAATACAGCCCGGAAACGCTCCGGCGTTGCGTGCCGGGGGCCGCCGGCGACCGCACCCTGTTGGGTTTGCAGGGACGCAATCTGGCGCCTTGGGGAAGCGGGGAATCGGACCGGGTGGTGGAGCTTGCATGGCTGCACCAACAATGGACGTTTCCGGTGGAACAGGCCGATGACCGGGAGATTCGGGTACGCTTTCCCAATGCGGTTTACCGGGGTATTTTCGACCGGAGTCGTAATCCGGGCCAGGTCGAGTTTCGGCTGAAAAGGGGCGATCGTGTCCTAGGGGGATATCGGGTGTCCTTGTGCGACACCCGATATGAGCTTGTCGTTCGCGCCCGTTTTGAAAACTGCCTGGATACCACGAGAAGGCGGTTGACGCTTTCGAGGGCGGGGATCACCTTGGAGGGTTTGGATGCCTTCGTGACGGAGCCGCCCGAGATTGAGACAGAGGGTACCGACCAGGTGGTCACCTGGAGGTTCCTCATTCCCGAAGGTCGTCGCGGGCGGCTGGTGATGAACTCCGAGGGCGTGAACTGGTGTGAAGGAGGACGGTGGGAAACGAGTGTCCGGAATGTAGGCCCGGCCCTTCACGGCAATTCCCGTATCGAAGTGGACCTGGTGCACCACAGTGATCCCATCGAACTGAGGATCAACAGGAGCTTGCAGCGACTTCTGGCCGGTCTTTTGAACCTCCAGGTGCGTCTGCACAACTACACGGGCTATCCGTGGGTGGAGGAAAATGCAAGTTGGGTTCGTGTGGGATCGGGCTCGTGGGCTCGTGAATACAGGTTCACCATTCCCAAGTTCTACAAGGAACTGGGCGGAATTATAGACCCAGTGATTCCAGATCTGATCTCCTTCGTCAACGACGTCAACAGCAACGGCTATCGGCTCACCTTCCATTCCGAAGGAGACCGTATGGGGCTGGAGTTGGAGATCGAGTTCGAAAGTGAAGGGATCGAGATCCGCAATTTCGCCCACACGGGCTTGTCAGATCCTCTCTACGCCGATGCTCATGTGGACCGATTGCGGATCAGGGTGACCGGACTGTATCTGGGTCTTGATCCCGCACGGAACGTGCCTGCCGTTCTCGGAACGCCCCGTGCCCACGTCTCACTGGAGTTCGATCTGCGCGGGCTGGGGGAGATCCTCGAGGCCTTGAAGGACTATGAAAGCATGCTGAAGAGGCGGATTGCTCAGGAAGTGGAGATTGCGCTCTCCTCGCCTGATGTACGCGCCGCCATCGATCAGGGGCTCTTGGAGGTACTGGGAAGACTCCTGGAGGCCCGCCCGCCGGTGGGACGTTATATTACTGCCCGTGCCGAGGGTGATGATTTCGTGGTCCGTTATGTGAAGGGGGCGAGGCACTGAGAGGGGATGCTCGTCATGTAACCTAGTGCGCTGAATCACATCGGATTTTGACCATTCAAGATCTCTCTACTAAGCTTACGACAGGCCCGGCTGCAACGGTCGGGCCTGTCGCATAACAAGAACTCAAGCGACTGCCAAAGGACAAGGAGGATGGAAACGATCTGGAACGGGCGCTGGCTACGGGCGCGCGTTGTTGCGTTGGCCGTTTTCTGCTTGCTACTCCCTCCAGCAGGGGCTGGTGAACTGGTTTTGGAATCCCCGGACGTTGGGTGGCGTTCTCCCGCCGAGCCCGTCCGCATCCGTGTTCCCGACGATTGGCCGTTGGAGCTGTTGCAAAGGTTGGCGCTCGAACTGGATGGTGTGGACATTACCGGTATGCTGGAGCGGGATGGACCTCATGTCGTCTATCGTCCGGTGGAGCCACTGTCACCCGGCGAGCACGAACTTCGAGTGGTGGAGTATCTGCCCGATGGTGGAGTGGAGGAGCGCGCCGTGTGGCGGATCGAAGTCCGGCAGTCGCGGGCCTTCCGGGAGCTGGACGGTTCGGTTCAGGCCGATCTTACTGCTTCTGCCAAACTCGGTGCCTCGTCGGGCTGGGATCCCCATCTGCCGGATGGGTCCGCCCAAGGCAGCCTCTCCGCCGGGGGAAGCCTTTCCGAGGGGGAGTGGCGTGCGGAGGGCCGGGTGAAGCTGGGTTACCAGGACAGCGGTGCCGGCTCGGCGGCGGGAAGACACCTGGAGCTGATCGATTATCTGGTGCGGATCGAGCACCGCACCATGGGCGCCACCGCCGGCCACTTCTCCCCGTTGGGTCGCAGCCTCATCAGTGCCGGCACGAGTTACCGTGGTCTGGGCATGGACTTCGGTGAAATCGACCGCCGTCGGTTCCGCGCGGCGCTCTTTGCCAGCCGGGCGGACAGCGAAAGCGGATTCCAGCACGGGCTGGGCGTGACCGATCCCGACAATCGCCTGGCCGGGGGCAGTTTTACCCTCTTCCCTTTTGCGGAACGGCCTGAACGCCTGGCGCTGCAGGGCATGGCCTTCAGGGGCACTGCAACCACCGGCGGCGAAGGCACCTTCGGTGGAGGAGAGCTCGAAACCGGCGATGGTTTCAGTCTTTCCGCGGCAAGCCATCTGCTGGACGGTCGGCTGCAGCTGAGGGCGGAGTATGCCCGGACACGGTGGGATGCCGACGGCTCCGGTGGGCTGGCTTCTTCCGAAAGGGATGACGCCTGGTTGTTGGGCATGCGGTGGGATGGCCGCTTGAACGAGGCTTCCGGAACGCCCCTCGTTTGGAGCCTTTTGGTGAGTCATGGACGTATCGGCCCCTATTTCCGCAGCTTGATGAATCCCGCTTTGCAAGCCGACCAGGAAGCAACCCGTATCACGGTTGGAGGATCACTGGGTGGGTGGCGGGCCGGTGTGAGCATCCAGCGAACGCAAAACAACGTGGATGGCTCATCGATCTATCCCACGTCCCGGCTGGACAGCCTTTCCGCCGATCTTTCGTACCGTTTCAGTCAACCCTTGGGGGGGGTGGTCGAAAACCTGGGGCTCGCATACGGACGGAAACGGGGCCGCCCCGTGGATATCCCCGTGGGTTATCGTTTTACGCTGGCCGATGACCGCAACCGCAGCCTGATCGGCCGCATGGGACTTCTGCTGCTGGGTGGGCGTGGCAGCCTGGAACTTTCGCGAGCCTGGTATGACGATTATTCGGGAACCGCACCGGATACCGTGACCGATGGTTGGAAGGTGGGGTTCCATCGCACTTTTCTCGACAACCGGTTGAGCTTCGCTCCTGATCTTGGAAGACAGGTGACTCGCCACCGGAACACCGACCGCGAGCTGACCACGGAAAACTATCAGCTGCCCATCACGGTTACCGGTCTTCTGCATCAGAGGCTGTCATTTGGCCTGACCCCCTCGTTGAACCGTGTCCGCGACGACGCCGACTCCACCGATACCGAAACCCGTACCCTGAGCGCTTGGGCCGCCTGGACCGTCATGGAGCCCAAGGCCAACCGGCCGTCGGTCACCCTGAGCTTGAGCGGCATGCACCAGGAGGTGGACGCCGATGGCGGCGGAGGCTATCGCGAGTGGCAGGTGTACGCCGGGATGAGGATTGGATATGGCGGATCGGAATGAGGGCGGCATCATGAAGCTGGGTCCTTTCAAGGTGATTGGTGGTGTGGCGGCGCTTCTGGCGAGTGCGTGGTGTTCTGGAGTTCGGGCCGATTTCCAGTCGGTGACGGGTTCGGCGGCGCCGTCCGGGGTTTCCATGCAACAGCCCTCCATGGTGAACCTGGCCTGGGATGTGCGGGTTCAGTTCCCCTTTCCTCCCAATGCTCCCGTCGACCAGGTGGGTTCCTCGACGCTGGAGATCGGGATTCCGTCAGGCGCGGGCTGCCAGCCTTTGCAGACATTGCAACGAGCCATTTCGGACACCATCCAACTGGCGCAGGCCGCACCTTTCAACGGTTCTGCCACCTTGTCCGAGCAAGTGGAAATCTCCCGGGCCCTGGTGGCGGCTGCTCGTCAGCGTGGAGCCAACGCCATCGCATTGTGCCGCACTTTCCAGGAGAGCCTTTCCGTCAACACCTTCGATGCCCGCGTGCTGCTGCCCATTCGCAGCGGCGGCATAGACGCCACCGATTTCGCGTTGACCTACATTCGCATGCGGTTCGACGACGGTGCCGTTTCCCGACTGGTGGAAACCGGCACTCCGCTTCGAATCGATGCCGAAATCCAGTATCAGGGCCGGGGATTGCTCAGGGCGCGATGGGAGGTGGCCGATCCCGGATCCACCCGAGGCGCCCCTTTGTATCGGCCGTTGAGCACGGTTCATCGTTACTTGACCGGAGACGGCCGAACGGTATTGCAGGGGCCGCAATTGCCTACCCAGCTTTCAGGATTGCACCTGGTGCGTCTCCGCATTCTGGAGCCACAGATCGATGCGCCGGGCTTGGTGTTGCGATATTTCGTGCAGGGTGGAAGCAATCGGCTGCCCGCTGACGGCGCGGTGGAACTGATCGCGCCGCCACCGGGAACACGGCTGGATCGAGGCATCGAGCTGAAGTGGGGGACGGTGCCTGGTGCGGTGGCTTACCGGCTGGAGTTCCTCATCGATCGGGCGGGCGTTGAAGATCCGCTTCATTGGTCACCGGACGGTTCGGCTTCACCGGACGCAGCCCAATTGGTTCCTGGAGACCGGGCTCACGCCCTTCTCTCCCGCATGGTGTCCTCGCGGATCGCGGGTCGGACGGGACACTGGCGTGTCGTGGCGCTAGGAGATGAAGGACGTCCCATCGCCACCAGCCCATGGCGGCCGTTCGTGGCAGATGGTGAACCCCATGGAGGATCTTGAGACCCGTCGTCTGGTGATCGACATCGGTCAGGGCTCGGAAAGTGCCCTGCGAGCACTCTACGACAGCCACTCTTCTTCCATCTACCGCTTCGCCTTGTCCCGCCTGAGCGATTCTGCCGAGGCGGCCGACGTCGTCAATGATGTCTTTTACGAGGTGTGGCGATCCGCGGCCAAACGTTTTCGGGGAGATTCGAAGGTGAGCACTTGGCTGCTGTCCATCGCCAACCACAAGGTGATGGATCGACTGCGTCGGCGCGGTCGAGAGCCGGCCCGGGTGGACGGTGAGGCGGTGGATACCGCGCTCGACCGCATGGTGGCCGAGAACATTTCCGACGAACCGCCGGGAGAAAGCGCCGTCGCTGCGGCGCAAGACGCGGATCGGATACGGCACTGCCTGAAAATGTTATCCCCCGCATTGCGTCAGGCCGTTTATCTCGCATTTTTCGAGGACCGTTCCTATGGCGAGATCGCCATCATTCTCGAATGCCCCGAAGGAACGGTGAAAACCCGAATCTTCCACGCCCGACGTCGGCTTCGCGAATGCCTGGACGCGATGGGCCAGGGGCAGGAGTGAACCGGCTACCCTACTTGTTCGACCCAATGGGTGCTCTCCCCATTTTTTGAGGCTGTGCGATGACGCGGAAGAACGATTCCCATCCCTTGGAGGCATTGACCTGGCTGGTCAATGGCACGTTGGACGAAGAGGAACGGCGTCGTGTCGAAGCGCATCTTGCCGAATGCGAACGGTGCCGGCGGGAGTACCGTTTTCTCAAGGCACTGAGGCAGAGCGTGAAGACGCATTGGGAAGAGGACTCGCCCGGTGAATTGGGATGGGCGCGACTGCAGCGTCGAATCCAAGACGAGGAGAGCTCCCTTTCGGAACACCGGTGGCGCCGCGTTGGGGTGGCTGCGGCGGTGATGGTGATCGTACTGCAGGCCGGTGTCATCGGTTACCTCGTCCAGCGGGCGCCAGGTGAGACGGCCTACCAACCGCTGGGTTCGATTGAGGAGCCCGTACTCCAGGTGCGTTTCCGGGAGGACGCCACCGAAGGGCAGTTGCGCCGGCTTCTGCTCGAAGCCGAGGTGGAGGTGGTGGGCGGCCCCGGCGGATTGGGCATCTACCGGGTGCGCCCACTGCATTCTCGCCCCGGAGCGCTTGCGCGGGCGCGTGGTGTATTGGCGAACTCCCCTTTGGTGGAGGAGGTGCAAGGGCCATGACATCCAAACGATGGGCGTGGATTTTGTTGTTGCCGTTTGCCGCGCTCGCGCAAGAGCAGGTTCTATCCCCCAAAGTGGTTCCCGGTGTTCAGCTGAATCCTCCAATGGAGATTCAGAACCGTTTTTTCCGGCAACGGCAGAAAACCGATGAAATGCCAGAGAAAGAGCACGAGCCATCCTCGACGCCGGGTGGCGCTGTCCAGAATGTGCAAGAAGAGGCTCCGATGCCGGTCCAGGACGAAGGCAGCTGGTCGGCGTCGTCTGGGGAGGAGAGCGGTGCTGCAACATCGGTGGGTGGTGGATTCGCAGGCGGCGGGCCCAAGGCCGATGTAATCCATCCCAGGCCGCGGCCTCTGGGAAGCGGCGGTTTCCTATCCGGCTCTTTGCCTGAACTGCCTCCCTTGCCCGCAGCGACCGCTTCGGTGGATCGGAACATCGAGCCCGGTGAAATTCTCATCGCCAGTGGTGATCTGGCCACTGCCCAAACGGTGGCGCAGGCGATGCGGAACGCCGGCTACGGACTGCTGCGCAGAAAGGTGCTCAAGGGTCTCGGCATGGTGTTGAGCGTGTTTCGGGTGCCGGCTGGCCAGCAGGTGACGAAGGTGGTGGAAGCGTTGCGTGCGCAGTCCCCCGATGTGTGGTTGGACGCAAACCATCGATACCGGCCTCAAGGCGCCCCGGCACGGTATGCCCACCGGTTATTGGGATGGCGTTCCGGGCCGGATTGCGGCGCCGGCCGGGTGATCGGGCTGGCCGACGGGCCGGTGAACAGGGAACACCCGGCACTTCGTGGGCGCTTGATCAACGTCGAATCGCTGCTCGGCGTGCGCGAAAAAACCGCTCCGGCGGACCATGGCACTGCTCTGGCCGGCCTGCTGGTGGGCGCGCCTGGAAGCGGCTTCGATGGGTTGTTGCCGGCTGCCAGGCTGGAGCTGGCGGTGGTGTTGCGCCGGGGCGAAGGAGACCGGGTGGACACCACCGCGGAAAAGCTGGTGACAGCGCTGGATCGGTTCGCCCGGAAAGGTGTGCCGCTGGCCGTGCTCAGCCTGGGTGGACCGCCCAATCGGTTGGTGGAGCTGGCGGTGTTGCTGGCGAGGCAGCGCGGCATGACATTGGTGGCTGCTGCGGGCAACACGCCTGGATCCGATGCCGTTTATCCCGCCGCCTACGAAGGCGTGGTGGGTGTCGCCGCCGTGGATGCCTTGAAACGTCCGATGGCGGGAGCCCGCAGGGGGGCGCACATCGATCTGGCAGCTCCCGGCGTGGATCTGTGGGTGGCGGCTTCGGGCGGCGGTGGTCGGTATCGGACCGGCACATCCTATGCGGTGCCCTTTGTCGCCGCCGCTCTGCTGTTGGAGGGAAAGGCCGCCGTATTCCGAAATGCCGAGGATCTCGGGTCACCCGGCCGTGATGACGTTTTCGGCTTGGGGCTGGTGCGTTCGACCGGTTGTGGCCACTGAAACAGACGACTATGGAGGTGAAGGCCATGAAATGGAGAGTATGTGGCGTGTTGGCGGTGCTGCTGGCACCTTGTGGCTGGGCGGCCGATGTGGTGGCGCCGGCCGGTTTGGAGAAAGCGGTGCCGCAGTTGTCCGGCAAGGCCATCGGGGCCTTGCCATCCAGGCCGCTTCCCGGCAAGGGAAATGCCGCGGCCACCGGGGCGGCGTCTCCCGGGAAGAAGGGATCCGCCGAAAAAGGCAAGCAGGTGAACAAAAATATCGGCGTTCCCGTTCCGATCAGAACATCCCCGCCGCCCAAAGAGGTTGAGAGGAGGATGAAAGGAAAACCTTCGGTGGCCAAACCGCTGCCTTCGGTGCCGAAGGTGGCGCCCGCAGGAAGAATCAAGCCATCGGCGCCTCCCGTGCCCGGTATCGAGACGAAGCCTTACCGGTTGCCTCCCGTGGTAGAAAAGGCGCCAACGGCGCCAGGTCCGGCGAAGAGCGCCAAGCCGTCGTCCCTGCCCGGGGTGCCCAAGTTGCCGGGTGTGGTGAACCGGAATGGTGTTGCCGGGGGAAAATCCGGTGGTTCCACATCTTCCGGCGCACAGGCGTCCAAGCTTCCCAGGGTGCCTGATTTGCGGCTTCCCTCCGGCAGTGGGAAGCAGAGCCAGGCAAAAGATGCGGGAGAGACACCAGCCGGAAAGGGATTTGCCATCCAACCGCCATCGGGCTTCCCGGGGGGCGGCGGGTTGCCGGTGAATCCAGCCGTTGGAGGAAAGGGGCGGGCGCCCTTGCCGGCACCGGCTTCCGGCGATTTGCCTGCGGGCGCTACCCCTGCGGAGGAACACACCGCCCAGAATAGCGTGGTCATCCGGGACGTGCGTTTCGACAACCGGCATCGCGCCGCCGATGGGTGGCCGGAATGGGACCTGGTGGTCGAACTGGAGAACACCAATCCCGCAAAACCCGCCGTGGTGAACCTGGGATACAACCAGTATGCGGGCTCGAACATCAGAGACTTTGCCTATGATCGGAACCGGCTGCTGCGCGGCATTCGTGCCTTCAAACAAGTGTTTCTTTCCCCCGGAGAGCGTAAAACGATACGCATCGTCGACGGTGGTTATACCTTTACAACCTGTGCTCAGGTCCGGCTGGTACACAGGATTAGTGCATTTGTGAATATTCCAGTGGGGCACCGGAATGTATGCCAAGGCGATCCCACGAGATGGCGGGTGGTGGCTGAAATCCATAAGTTGTGGAGCCAATATGACGGCGACGACGAAGGTCCCACCCGCTGGAATGTCTGTTGGGAAGTGTCCGGACATAGTGACTGTTTTCAAGGCTATGCCAATGACCGTGTGACAGTTCCGGAAGCCCAAGGCAGGCGGCTGAGCTTTTCCGTTACGAACCTGCGTGAGCGGAGCCTGGATGCCAGGGTGCGTATCGTGGACAGGGATCCCGGCATGTTCCAAGAAGATGACATCGGGGAAGGGTATGCCGTTGTCAGGCCCCCGTATGAACCGGACAGTGTATGGCTGAATCCCGTGCTCCGGCCGGAAGAGGCGGACGCATACTACCTGCGCAAGGCATTCATTCAAAATGTCTACTTCCGCAAAGTGGGCTCCACCGAAGCCGAAGCGGACGGCCCGCAAGGCTACCTGGAAATCCGGTTTCAATTCGTGCCGGAGTAGAGCCTTTCGGTTGCCGAGAGCGCTTGCCGTCTTTGCAAGTGGCCCAAGGGATGTTTTTGAACCCTATGGTTTCTTGGGTCGACCAATCGGGGTAAGTGAGGAAGATGATCGTGGGAGGTGCGTATGCGCTGGTGCCAAGGTATGCCGTTGTATCTGATCGCCCTGTCGATGCTGTTC
>CAYOJM010000105.1:0-17420 GCA_964404295.1 uncultured Sedimenticola sp.
CGGCGTGCCCTGCCCCAAGTGCGGAAAGGGCACCCTCATGCAGCGCAAGTCGCGCCGGGGCAAGATCTTCTACTCCTGCTCCACCTACCCCAAGTGCGAGTACGCGGTGTGGAACGAACCGGTGAACGAGCCCTGCCCGAAATGCGGCTGGCCCGTCCTAACCATCAAGACCACCAAGAAACGCGGCACCGAGAAGGTCTGCCCCCAACCCGAGTGCTCCTTTGCCGAGCCTGTGGAAACGCCCGAGGCGGCGGGGGCGGAGCAGTGACGGAACTCCGAACCCACCTCCCTGGAGGGGTGGCGCAGGGCCGTTTCGCGGGTCTCGGCGGCAGGGATGCCGCCGTGAAGCCTCCAGGGAGGGATTCACGGCGTCCCGCGAAACGGCCCTGCGCCACCCCGCTCCCCCCTCATGGGGCCTAGGGTCACCGGGCGATCACCGGAAATGCCTTCCCCCTTCCACTACCGCCACGCCACCCACCTGCTGCGCCGCGGCGCCATCGTCGCCCACCCCACCGAGGCGGTCTACGGCCTCGCCTGTGACCCCCTGGATCCCCGGGCGGTCTACCGGCTGCTGGAGCTGAAACTGCGCCCGGTGGAGAAGGGTCTCATCCTCATCGCCGCCGACTACGGCCAGCTCGCCCCCTTCGTCGCCTGGCGCGAGAAGGAGCTGCCCGAGAAAGTACGCACCGGCTGGCCCGGTCCCCGTACCTGGCTGCTGCCTGCCGCGCCCCACCTTCCCGCCTGGATCACCGGCGGGCGCGACCGGGTGGCGGTACGCGTCACCGCCCACCCGGTGGCGGCGGAACTCTGCCGCCGCTTCGGCGGGCCGCTGGTCTCCACCAGCGCCAACCGCAGCGGCCTGCCGCCCGCGCGCAACCCGCTACAGGTGCGCCTGCGCTGCCCCGGCGCCGATCTCGTCCTCCACGGCCCCACCGGCGGCCTGGAGAACCCCACCCCCATCCGCGACGCAACCACCGGAGAGGTCCTGCGCCCGTGAGCAACTCACCCAAACCGGGCACGCCAGAAACGGAACGGTACGAACGGTTCCTGGTGCCCAGAGAGTGGTTGTGAGACCGGCCCGTATCACTGACCGCAACAGCCGACAAAATATTGTCCGGAAGTGGAATTCCCCGGAAAATTGGCCTACTCTTGCGACAATTGCAACGGCGTGCAAAGTTGCAACAGTCGGTCCGGCCAAGAGGAGGGAGTCACCGGCGGACACGAACAATAAACCTGCAAACAGAGATCACCCTGGGAGACTCAATCGACATGCCTGTTCATACACGCCCCCGAATTCTCGCCATCGCTCTGGGCGGCCTCATGGCCGGTGCCGGAGTTCAGGGCCACACCGCCGGCTTCGCCATCATCGAACACAGTGCCAGCGGCATGGGCAACGCTTTTGCCGGTGCCGCCGCAGTAGCCGAGGACGCCTCCACCATCTATTTCAATCCCGCCGGCATGACCTACCTGCCGGGGTCCCAGATGGTGGTGGCGGGGCATGGAATATTTCCCAAAGCCGACTTCAGCGATCGTGGATCAAACATCGCCAGCACAAAGCTTTCTGATGACGGAGGAGTTAGTAAATTCGTACCCAATTTCTACTTTTCCTACCAACTGAACGAAAAGCTCTTTGCCGGCGTCGGCATCAACGCGCCCTTTGGCTTGGCTACCGAGTATGATGACAATTGGGTTGGCCGGTACCAGGCTGTCAAATCAGAAATAACCACCTTGAACATCAACCCCAGCTTGGCTTACAAGCTCAATGATCAACTCTCCATTGGCGGCGGAATCAGTGCTCAATACATAAAGGCCACACTCACCAACGCACTGGACTACAGCCCGCTGTCCGCTCCTGATGGGAACATCGAGGTAGAAGGGTCGGACTGGAGCTGGGGCTTCAACCTTGGTGCAATTTATCAATTCACTGATACCACCCGCATCGGTCTTGCCTATCGTTCTCGGATCAAACAGGATCTGGAGGGACGCGCAAATTTCGAGAACATTCCGCCTCCTGTCAGTTTCGTTGTCTCGGACAGCAGGGCAACAGCATCGGTCGATCTACCAGAAACCGCTTCACTCAGCCTCTCTCACGATGTCAACGGGCAATGGACTTTACTGGCTGACGTGACCTGGACCAACTGGAGCCGGTTTGACGAGCTGGTCATCAAATTCGAGAATCCCGGCATGGGTGAATCGGTCCAGCCCGAAAACTGGGAAGACAGCTGGCGTTACTCCATCGGCGTCGTCTACCGGCCCAATCAGACCTGGACCTTCCGCAGCGGCCTGGCTTATGACGAAACCCCCATTCCCAGCGCCACAGACCGCACGCCGCGCATTCCCGGCAACGACCGCACCTGGATCGCACTGGGTGTGGGATACCGGATCTCCGACACCATGGCGGTGGACGTGGGCTATGCCCACCTATTCGTGGATGACACCAGGATCAATGACACAAGCACTGACGGCTTGGGCAACGTTCACAACTTGGTGGGTGAATACAACTCGACCGTCGACATCATCAGCGCCCAGCTGACGGTGGATTTCTGACCCACCCCGTAGGCCGGACGAAGCCGCATGGCGGCCGACTCCGGCGCCCATGCGGGAAAAGAAAAAGCCGCCACCAGGGACGGCTTTTTCATGGAACGTGGCTGCAGGTCACATGTACATGCAGATGTCCGCGTCGCCGGCAAACTCGAAGAAACGGGCGGCGCCCGCCAGCTCGATGCCGTCGATGAAGTCGGAAGGATCCATGTCGAACAGCTCCACCGTCATGTTGCAGGCGATGAAGCGGACCTCCGCCTCCTGGCAGAGCTCGCGCAGCTCCTCCAGGCTGGCGACCCCCTTGGAAGCCATCTTCTTCTTCATCATGGAGGTCATCATGGCCTCCATGCCCGGCAGGGCGAGGCCGAGCACGGGGAACCACTTGTCCATGCCCATGGGCATGGGCATGCCGGGGTTGCCCAGGGGAGAGACCTTCACATCGATGTTCTTCTTCAGCAGCTGCAGGCCATAGAAGGTGAAGAAGATCTCCACCTCGTAACCCAGCGCCGCCGCGGTGGAACCCAGGATGAAGGGGGGATACCCCCAATCGAGGGTGCCCTTGGTGGCGATGATCGCCAGCTTTTTCTGTTCCATCGTCTTGCTCCTCTTCGGTCGAGAGGTTTCAGGAAAGGGTCAGCTCCGCCTCAAGCCTTCTTGATCAGGAAGTGGAACTTGCCACCCTCTTCCTTGGATTCGATCAGCTCGTTGCCAGTCTGCTTGGAAAAGGCCTCGAAGTCCTTCACCGAACCGGGGTCGGTGGCGATGATGTGCAGCACCTTGCCGGACTCCATGCCGGCCAGCGCCTTCTTGGCACGCAGGATGGGAAGGGGGCAGTTCAGACCGCTTGCGTCGAGTTCTTCGTCAAAGTCAGCCATGGCTAATCTCCAGTGTCGGTAGGGTTGTTATAAAGTGCTACCTTATATTCGAAACTTCTTGGAAAGGCAAGCACCGGGTGGAAAATCAGACGGCCAGGGGCGGCGCGATCTCGTAGCCGTGCCGCGCCCAGTCAATGATGCCGCCCCTCAGGTTGTAAACGTTGTGCACCCCCTGCTGCTCCAGGAAAGCGCAGGCATGGTAGGAGCGCGCGCCGCTGCGGCAGTAGAGGATCACGTCCTTGTCGCGGGGCAGGTCCTGCATCTTCAGGGGAATGAGATGCATGGGAAGATGCTCGGACCCGGGCAGCACGCCCTGGCGCACCTCCGCCTCGCTGCGGATATCGAGGAGCACCAGGTCGTCCCCGGCCTCCAGGCGATTCTTCAGCTCGGACACGTCAATCTCTTTGACTTGCATTCGGGTTCACGAAGGTGAGGGTCAGAATTTGTAAAGTATATTATGATAGTCTCATATATTCAATCTCGGCAGCGCGCATAAACTCCGCTGAAAGCATGGTTTTTACAATCGAAAACAAGAGCTTATGCTATGCTCCGTGGCAACTTGCAGAGGCTTGACGGCGACCCATGGACTACCTCCCCATCTTCCTGAAGATCGAGAACCGGCCCTGCCTGGTGGTGGGCGGCGGCGAAGTGGCGGCACGCAAGGTCGGGCTCCTGCTCGAGGCCGGCGGCCGGGTCACGGTGGTGGCGCCCGAGCTGTGCGAAACCCTGGAAAGGCTCTGCGAGGAGGGCGAGATCGAGCACCGGCGGGGAGATCACCGGGCGGCCGAGGTCGGCGGCAACGTTCTGGTCATCGCCGCCACCGATGACGAGACGGCCAATCGCGAGGTGGCCGCCCGGGCGCGGGAGGCCAACATCCCCGTGAACGTGGTGGACGACCCGGAAGACGGAACCTTCATCATGCCCTCCATCATCGACCGCTCTCCCGTGGTGGCCGCCGTCTCCACCGGTGGCGCCTCGCCGGTGCTGGCCCGTCTCATCCGGGCACGCCTGGAATCCCTCATCCCCGCCGGCTACGGCCGGCTGGCGGAGCTCACCGCCCGCTTCCGCGACCGGGTGAAGGCGGCTCTGCCCTCCACCGACGACCGCCGCCGCTTCTGGGACCGCATCCTCCAGGGAAGCGTGGCCGAGCGGGTCTTCTCCGGGCACATGGAGGAGGCCGAGGCGGTGCTGGAAAAGGAGCTGGAGGCGTTCTCGCCCTCCCACGGAATGGGTGAGGTCTACCTGGTGGGTGGCGGCCCCGGCGACCCCGACCTGCTCACCTTCCGCGCCCTGCGCCTGATGCAGCAGGCCGACGTGGTGGTCTACGACCGCCTGGTGGCCAAGCCGGTGCTGGAGATGGTGCGGCGCGACGCCCAGCGCATCTACGTGGGCAAGGAGCGCGACCGCCACGCCATGCGCCAGGAGGAGATCAACGCCCTGCTGGCGAAGCTGGCGAAGGAAGGGAAAAGGGTGGTGCGCCTCAAGGGCGGCGACCCCTTCATCTTCGGCCGCGGCGGCGAGGAGATCGACACCCTGGCCGAGGAGGGGGTGCCCTTCCAGGTGATCCCCGGCATCACCGCCGCCTCGGGCTGCGCCACCTATTCGGGCATTCCGCTGACCCACCGCGACTACGCCCAGTCGGTCACCTTCGTCACCGGCCACCTCAAGGACGGCACCATGAACCTCAACTGGCACCAGCTGGCCCAGCCCCACCAGACGGTGGTCTTCTACATGGGGCTGCACGGACTGCCGGTGATCGTGGAGAAGCTGCAGGAGCACGGCGTGCCGGCCGACATGCCCATCGCCCTGGTGCAGCAGGGCACCACCCACCTGCAGCGGGTTTTCACGGGCACCCTGGAGAACATCCTCGATATCGTGGAGCGGGAGAAGCCCAAGCCCCCCACGCTCATCATCGTGGGCGAGGTGGTGAAACTCCACGAGAAACTCTCCTGGTACAAGGGGGAGCGGGCCGGCCGCCAGGGGGCCACTTCCCCGGTGCAGCCGGGCACCGAGCTGTAAGACCAGGAGCGGCGCCCTCGCCAATGACCCGATAACGGATATTTATTAGATATGGAAATACGAATCAGTATCATTTGTATACCTGTTGCATTCGTATCCGAAAGCCCATGGTCACGAGCCGCCTCTGCCGCCCCGGCCTGTTCCTCCTCGCACTGGGAGTGGTTCCGCCCGCATTTTCCGATCCCACCGATACCCGCCACGGCACCGTGGAAGAGAGCGGAGCGCCCATTCCCCTCGAAGGCGGCTTCACCACCACCTGGCAGCACGCCGGCAGGTCGGGAATCCACGACGAGGCGGGGGCCTCCATCGACCTGGTGGCCACCCTGCCCATGGGCAGCGGCACCTGGACCCTCTACCTCGAAGGCAGCACCACCCCCGGAAAGGAGGGCGTGACCTCCCGGCTGCCGGAAGTGAACGCCGATGTCGGCACCGCGCTGAACGCGAAAGGGAAGGGACGGCTACAGCTTTCCGAGCTCCACTACAGCCTGCCGCTCGCGGTTGGCGAACTCATGCTGGGTCTGCTGGATCCCGCCGGTTTTCTCGACCGCAGCGAAGTGGCCAACGACGAGACCCGCCAGTTCCTGGCCGCTCCCTTCGTCAACAACCCGACCATCGGCCTGCCCGACTACCACCTGGCCGTCGCCTGGCACCATCATGCCACGGCAAACCGGCCCGGCATCACCCTGGAACTGGGCAGCACTCATGGCCTGGCGGACAACGGGGGCCGTTACGCGGAGCTGGTTCGCCTGGGCGCCGACGGCAAGGGGGCCTTTTTCGCCGCGGAGGGATACGGCCATCTCCGGCGGATGCTCTGGCGGCTGGGATTCTGGGTCAACGGGGCCGATCACCCCCCGCTGGACGGGGGCGGGCGCCCGGGCCACGCGCACGGGTTCTACGCCACCCTGGACGGAGAACTGGAAAGGTTGCGCTGGAACCTGCGCGGCGGTTGGGCCGACGCCCGGGTCTCGGCCGCAACCACCTTCGCCGCCCTGGCCGTCGAACACCCCCTGCCCGGGGTGACCCTGGGGGCCGGCTTCGCCTACACCGGCGCCTCCCCGGAACTGGAGGGGGGCGCGGATCGCCTGCAGCTGGAAGGCTATGCCCGGTTCGAAACGCAAAGCGGGCTGGAGATCACGCCGGACATCCAGTGGGTGCGCCACAGCGACCTGCGGAAGGAGGCGGGAAACGTCTGGGTCGCGGGCGTGCGCCTCACCTGGAGCTTCTGAGGGAATTCGCCGTTCAGACCGGATCCACCCAGTCCTTGGGCCGCAGTTGATCTTCGCGCACCTTGGGGGTGAAGTACTCGTCGGCGTAGTCCAGATCCACCTCGTTGCCGTCCTTGTCCACCAGGGGCAGTTCGTAGTCCTTCCAGCCGCGCAAGCCGGTGGCCAGCGAAGCCACGTTCTTGTAACCGAGGATCTGCAGGGAGTGAGCGGCAAGGACGCTGCGCTGGCCGGAGCGGCAGACCACCACCACCTCGCGATTCCGGGCGCGCACCAGTTCGGGGATCGTCTCCTCGTAGTCCCACTCACAAGCCGACTCGAGAATGCCGCGAGGCACCAAAAGGGAGCCTTCGATGTGCATGGCGTCGTACTCGTAGGGTTCGCGCACGTCCACCAGGAGGATGTCGGGATTCTCCTTCATCCGCTCCTCCAGATCCCACGGCATGTACTCCTTGACCGTGGTGAGACAATCTTTGACCAGCTCCATGAATCGTTTCATCGGCTCACTCTCTCGCGGCGGGCCGCCGCCTCTTCCGGTTGTCAATCGTTGTGTTTGTCACAGAATTTGCGCTCCACCGCCAGCACCGCCGCTTCCACGCGGGAGTGGACGCCGAGCTTGCGCAGAATGGCTTTCACATGCAGCTTGACGGTGCCGTCGGAGATCCCGAGATTGCGGGCGATGACCTTGTTGCTCTGCCCCTCCGCCAGCAGGCAGAGGATCTCCCGCTCGCGGGGGGTGAGCTGCTCCATTCCGCCGACGGCGGGGGCCGGATCCCCCCCGCGAACGGCGCGGGCCAGGGCCACCGTGAGTTCGGGCGCCACCACCGTCTCTCCGGCCAGAATGCGCCGCAAGGCCTGGATCAGATCGTCGGGCTCCATGTCTTTTAGCAGATAGCCTCGAGCGCCGCATTGCAAAGACGCAATGAGATCGCTTTCCTCACGGCTGGTGGTGAGGATCACGATGGGCATCTGCGCACCCGCCGACTGCAGCCGCTTGAGCACCTCCAGCCCACTCATCTGAGGCATCCGCATATCCAGCAGCACCACGTCGGGCGCCAGTTGCTGCACCTGGCGAATGCCGTCTTCGCAATCGCCCACGGCCGCCACCACCTCGAGGCCGCGGCGCTCGAGCAGCTCCTGCAGGCCGATGCGAAACAGGGCGTGATCATCGATGACCAAGATGCGCATCAATTCCCCCTCCAGCCGTCGTCGTGGTTGCGCGGCCGGGCGCCACGCGGCGCGTAAACCAGCTCCACGCGGGTGCCTTCGCCCGGCTCGCTTTCGATGCGCAACTCGCCCCCTAAGCGGCGTGCCCGCTCTTCCATGATGGATAGCCCGATGTGCTCGCCGGGATGGCCGTCACGCGCCTCCCCGGAAAAGCCCACGCCGTCGTCTTCCACCAACAGGGTGTAGAGCCCTCCCCGGCAGCCGAGCAATACCCGCACCGTGTGCGCGTCCGCGTGCTTGCGAATGTTGGTCAGCGCCTCCTGGACGATACGAAGCATTTGCATCTCCTCCGCCGAAGAGAGCTTCACCTGCCGGCACTCCTGTTGAAAATAGGCGGCGATGCCCGTTTCGGCGGAGAAGCGCTCCACCAGCTGTTCCAGGGCGGGCGCCAGGCCGCGGCCGTCCACCGGCGTGCGAAAGCTGGTCAGCAGATCGCGCAACTCGGTGTGGGCCTCGTCCATGCCGTTGCGAATGCGCTGCAGGTCGCGCAAAGCCACCTCACAGGCGCCCTCCTGATCCAAGGCGTCCTCGAGCATCCGCACCTGGAAACGCAGGCTGGCCAAGGTCTGGGCCAAGGAGTCGTGCAACTCGTGGGCCAGGGCGTTGCGCTCTTCCAGGATGGAAAGGCGGCGCGCCTCGGCGTCGGAGCGGTGCTTGGCGATGGCCATGCCCAGATGGGCGCCGATGGTCTGGAGCAGCTCGAGAATGTCCTCGCGCTCGGAAAGTCCGGGCTTTTTCACATAGATGCGGTAATGCCCCAGGGTGTCGCCGTGGTGCACCAAAGGCACCTCCACGGACTCCACCTCGTCGGGACCGAACATGCGCCGCCCCAGTTCGCGACGGCAATGGCCGGCGGGGTGGGTGCAGAGCACGTCACCGGGCGAGAGAGGGGCGCCGCAGGGACAGATCTCCAACGGCAGCAACTCCTGTTCGGTGCGCACCACGTCGTCCAGCCCGATCACCCCCACCAGCCGAGTCCGCCCGTCTTCCTGCACCAGCCGGGCGCTGATGGCGACCCCATTGACCATCTCTTTGAGCACGCGCAGAAAGCGCACCAGCAATGCGTCCAGGTCCTCCTCCCGATTGATGGCGGCGGCCACGTCGTAGAGGATTTTGAGCGAAGCCGTCTTCTGCGCCAGGCGGGTCGTGTGGCGCGCGATGCGGCTGTCCATGTCTTCGTACAGCTCCATCAGCTCCTCGGAGATGGAGTCGATGTCCCGCACCATGCCGCTGAGCACCCCGGTGTCGGTCTCCGGCAAGGTGGCGCCGGGCTCGCCTTGGGAGACCTGGGCCACCGACGCCTCCAGGGTCACCAACGGCTTGAGGAGCTGGCGCTTGAGCTGGACCCCCGCCACCACCAGCCCAACCAAGGCCAGCAGGCAAGCCAGCGCCAGAGTGACGATGAAAGGCATGCCCAGATCACCGGTGGCCAGGCCATAGAGCGTGACCCCGCAGCCGACCACCACCGCAATGAGCAGCAACGCCAACGGAAAGACGAGCCCCGCCGAGCGCAACAGCCCGTACACGGAGGGAGACGCCGTCTCCTCGCCCCCCTCGGAGCCGCCATGTGACAGAGGCCTCAACATGGCGAAGGGAACCCTCCCCATTGATGGATGTCAATGTTCATATATCAGCTTTCTATAATATTCTTGATCGACACCCAACCAAAAGAGGAACACCACCATGTTAGCCACACTCATCGGACTGGTGGCGGCCATGATCTTCTCCTTCGCCACCTACATGATATACGGCCTGGAGGGGGTGATGACCCAGCAGTGGATCGACACCGTCTTCTGGGCCCTCATCGCCACCGGCGTGGCGGTGGGCGTGATCAACGCCATCTGGCGCTGTCTGGCCTGCGAAATCAGCAAACGGCTGCACAGCCGCACCCTCGCCGACTGGACTTGCAGCAGTTGCCGCCACTGAAAAAGCGCGCGGCCGTCGCCGGAATGCCGTGACCGAGCCGGAAGGGCGGTGCTGCCCGTTCAACCGGCTTTCTCTCGGAGCAGGTCCTTCGCGGCCTGCTCTTTTTGTTGCAGCGCCCACATCTCGGCGTACCGCCCCCCACGCGCCAGCAGCGTTTCGTGGGTGCCCCGTTCCAGGATCCTACCGCCGTCCATCACCAGGATCTCATCCGCATCCACCACGGTGGAGAGCCGGTGGGCGATGACCAGGGTGGTGCGGTTTTCGGCCACCTGGGCCAAGGTCTCCTGGATCGCTTTTTCGGTGTGGCTGTCCAGCGAGGAGGTGGCTTCGTCGAACACCATGATGCAGGGATCTTTCAAAAGCACCCGGGCAATGGCCACCCGCTGCTTCTCGCCGCCGGAAAGCTTGAGGCCCCGCTCCCCCACCACCGTGTCCCACCCATCGGGCAGGGATTCGATGAACGCTCGAATGTGGGCCAGCTCCGCCGCCCGCTCCACCTCCTCCCGACGGGCGTCGGGTCGCCCGTAGAGGATGTTGTAGTAGATGGTGTCGTTGAACAGCACCGTGTCCTGGGGCACGATGCCGATGGCGGCACGCAGACTCTGCTGGGTCACCCGGCGGATGTCCTGGCCGTCGATGAGGATGGCCCCGCCGCTCACGTCATAGAACCGGAACAGCAGCCGCGCCAGAGTGGACTTTCCGGCGCCGCTGGGTCCCACCACCGCCACCGTGCGCCCGGGCGGCACCTCGAAATCCACCCCCCGCAGGATGGGCCGCTCCGGCTGGTAGGCGAAGTGCACCCGTTCGAAGCGGACGTGGCCGCCGGAGACCTTCAACGGTCGGGCGTCCGGCGCATCGGTGATCTCCGGACGCCGTTCGAGGAGCTTGAACACCAGATCCATGTCCGCCAACGCGTATTTGATCTGGCGATAGACGATGCCGAGAAAATTCAGCGGGATGAACAGTTGCAACAAAAAGGCGTTGACCAGCACCAGATCACCGATGGAGAGCACTCCAGCGGTCACCTGATGGGCGGCGAAGAACATGATCACGGTGACCCCCGCAGCGATCACCGCCCCTTGGGCGAAGTTGAGCAGCGACATGGAGGTCTGGCTCTTCACCGCCCAATGCTCCCAGTCGCCCAGCATGCGATCGAAACGCGCCACCTCCAGCTTCTCGTTGCCGAAGTACTTCACCGTTTCATAATTGATGAGGCTGTCCAGAGCCCGGCTGTTGGCCTCCGATTCCAACCGGTTCATGTGGTGGCGGAAATCCATGCGCCATTCGGTGATGGCGAAGGTGACCACCACATAAACCCCAACGGTGCCGAAAGTGATGAGGGTGAAGACCGGGTCGTACTGGGTGAGCAGCACCCCCGCCACCAGGGAAAACTCCACCAGGATGGGCAGAATGCTGAAGGCCATATAGTTGAGGATCTGAGAAACCGAACGGGTGCCCCGTTCCAGATCCCGGCTGATGGCCCCCGTGCGCCGCTCCAAGTGGTATCGCAACGACAGCGCGTGGAGATGGGCCAGCACCCGGGTGGAAAGCCGACGCATGGCACGGTAGCGCACCTTGGCGAACACCACGTCACGCAGCTCGTTGAACAGGCTGGCGGAGAGTTTGAGCAGGCCGTATCCGGACAGCAACGCCACCGGCAACACCAGCATCCGCCCGGGTTGGCCCTCCAACGCATCCACGATCCCCTTGAGGGCCAGGGGCACGCCCACATTGGCCACCTTGGCCAACACCAGGCAGGCCAAGGCGAACAGCGCCCGGCCGCGGAACTCCCAAAGGTAGGGCAACATGCTGCGCAGGTTGTGCCAGTCCCGCCGGTTCTTGTGCACCACCGGCGGCACGCCGCCATGATGGGGCATGCTATAATTCCCCCAAATTAGCCCTTGAAAATCAGTTATTTCCGTAACCGCCCGAGCCGAGGGCAGGATGATAGCAGATGGAGACCGAAGACGAGGTGAGAAAGGCCCTGGAACAGTCCATGGGCGACTGCAGCTACAACGAGCCCTTCGCCCTGATGGTGCTGGGCGACAGCATGGCGCCCGAATTTCCGGACCGCTGCATCATCGTGCTGGAGCGGTCGGACGTGTGCAAGGACGGCATGTACATCGTGGCCATGGTGGAGGGCACCCGGTGGTTCCGACAGTACCGCAACGATGAGCGGGGCGAACGGCTGGTGGCCCTCAATCCCGACTATCCCGAGATTCCATTGGAAGGGCTGGACTGGCATGTGGAAGCCATCTGCTACCAGCGCAACATCCAACGCAAGATCAAGCATTACAGGTACGATTGATGGCGCGGTGCGCGCTCCTGCTCCTGTGGTGGCTGCTGTCGGCCGCGTCCGTTTCGGCCGCCCCACCCCCGGTGGTGGAGACGGCGCCGGTGGTGGAACGGACCTTGGGCCTGCCGCTGGAGCGGCCGGGCACCCTTGCCTACCGCCGCCTGCTGCGGGTCCACGTCCAGGAGGCGGGGCAGGTGGAGCGGCTGCCTTACTACGAAGGGGACCGGGTGCGCCGCGGCGACCTGTTGCTGGAGCTGGACGCCCGTCTGCTCCGTTCCGAAATCCGCAAGGCCGAAGCGGATCTGCGCCTCAAGCAACGGCGCCTGACACGACTCGAGAAACTCAAGACCCAGAACGCCGCCTCCATCGACGAGGTGGCCGAAGCGCGCACCGAGCTGGAAGTGGCCCGGGCCGAGCTGGAGATCCTGCGCACCCGGTTGGGTTTCACCCGCATCACCGCGCCCTTCGACGGCCTGGTGCTGGAACGGCTGGCCGAACCGGGCGACGCCCTCGCCCGCTTCAGCCGGGTGCTCACTCTGGCCGATCCTGACTCCCTGGTGGTCCGTTTCCAGGTGGACGGCGCCCTCCTCGGCGAGATCCAGGCGGGCGGAAAAGTGGATGTCCACCACGGCCCCCTGCGCTTCGAAGCCCGGGTGCACCGTATCCACCCGAAGGTGGATCCGAAAAGCCGCCTGGGCACCGTAGAAGCGGCCTTCGATACTCCGCCGGCGGAACTCCGTGCCGGCGATTACGTGCGCGTGGCGCTGACGACCCGTCCCCGGCCACGCCGACTCATCCCTTTCCGCGCCCTGCGGGTGGACCGCAAAGGCGAATACGTCTTCGTGGCCGAGGGTGGCAAGGCACGGCGACAGCCGGTGCGCAGCGGCCGCCGGCTGGGACTCGATGTGGAGATCCTCGAAGGGCTCGAACCGGGTCAACAGGTGATCACCCGCGGCTTTCTCGGGCTGCGAAATGACGCCTCAATCACAATTTCACCCACAAAGGGGGCCGATTGACCGGCCTCGCCCTTGTCTCGACAGGGACAAGACGGCTATCTTGGGTTTCCCGTCCCCTGCCGACGAGATCCGACATGCCGGGCAAGTTACTGAAACTCCTCGCTCTTCCCCTCTTGGCCCTGGTGCTGGCCGCGGAACCGGTCGCCGCCGAATTGACCATGGGGGAAGCCATCAACAAGGCAGGACGCCAGCGCATGCTCTCTCAGCGCATCGCCAAAGCCTATGCCATGGTGGGCAATCGCAATGTCCTCTCCGCCCGCATCCAGCTCAAGGAGGCCATGACCCTGTTCGAACGCCAGCTCAAGGAGCTGACCGCCTTCGCCGCCACGCCCGAAGAGAAGCAGACCATAAAGGAAGTGGCCGCCTTGTGGAAACGCTACCGCAAGCTGGTGAGCCAACCGCCGCAACGCGACCGTGCCGAGGAGGTGCTGCGCCTGTCGGACGAAGTGCTGGCCAAGGCCCACCAGTTCGTGCTTCTGCTCCAAAAGCGGTCGGGAACCGCCGCCGGCAAGCTGGTCAACGTCTCCGGCCGTCAGCGCATGCTCTCCCAGCGTATCGCCAAGTTCTATGCCTACAAGGCCTGGGGGTTCGAAGACCCCGCCTACGACCAGGAGATGCGTAAGGCCATGAACGAATTCAGGAGCGCCTTGGACTTCCTCAAGGAGGCACCGGAGAACACCTCCGAGATCCAGGCCGCCCTGGCGGAGGTGGAAAAGGACTGGTCCACCTTCGAGCTGAGCAACAGGGTCAAACGGGGCAACTACATCCCGTCCCTGGTGATGCGCTCCATGGAGAACATCCTCAAGCAGATGAACTACATCACCGCTTTGTACGCCGCCATCCTCAAGTGAAGCGGGGCGGCGGCGCCACGCCCCGCCGCCCCCTCTGCCAAAGGCGCCCATCCCCGATACAATCGACGGCGTGAACGCCCGCCGCAACAACGATCCGCCGCTCGGCGGCGGCCTCGCCGTCTGGTCCCTACGCCACCCCGTGGCAGTGGTCATGCTCACCTTGGCGGCGGTGGTGCTGGGGCTGTTCGCCCTCGAGCGGCTTCAGATCGATCTGTTGCCCCGCATCATCTACCCGAGCATCGCCGTTCGGGTGAACGATCCGGGCGTCCCGGCCCGGATCATGGAGGACGAGGTGACGCGCCAGTTGGAGGAACAACTGGCCATCACCGAAGGGGCGGTCCACATCCGTTCCGCCACCCGCGAAGGGCGCTCGGCGGTGGACCTGGATTTCGCCTACGGCCGGGATATGGACGCGGCCTTGCGCGACGCCGCCACCCGTCTGGACCGGGCGCGCCGTTTCCTCCCCGACACCGTGGATCCCCCTGTCATCTACAAACGCGACCCTTCCCAGCTGCCCGCCGCGGAATACGCCGTCCGCGCCCGGGAAATGGACGCGGTGGCCCTGCGCGGCTGGGTGGATTACACCCTGAGCAAATGGCTCATCAACCTGCCCGGGGTGGCGGCGGCCGAGGTGGCCGGAGGACTCGCGCGGGAGATCCAGGTCCTGGCCCATCCTGAAGCCCTGACCGCCCGCGGCCTCGACGTGTTCGACCTTGAGCGCCTGCTGGAAGAGGAGAACCGCGACCTGGCCGGTGGCCGGCTGAGGCTGGGACGATCGGAAACGGCGGTGCAGACCCGCGGTCGCTTTCGCAAGCTGGAGGCGCTGGCCGAACTGCCGCTGCCCGTGGAGAACGCCGACGGAACCACCGCCGCCGTGCCGCTGGACACCGTGGCCCGAGTCTACGACGGCCACCGGGAACCGCGGCTGCGCGTGCGCTTGGACGGCGATCCGGCGGTGAAGCTTTCGATCCAGAAACAGCCCCAAGCGAACACGGTGGCGGTGGTGGACCGGGTGAACGCCAAGCTGGCCGAACTGCAAGCACAGGGTCTCGTCCCCGCGGGGGTGACGGTCACCCCGGTCTCCGATCAAGCGCGCCACATCCGCCGCGCCCTGAACAACGCCCTCCAGGCGGCCGCCGGCGGCGCCGCGCTCGCCATGATGGTGGTGTGGCTCTTCCTGGGCAATCTGCGTCGAACCCTCATCATCGGCAGCGCCATCCCCATCGCCGTGCTGGTCACCGTCACCCTCATGGCGGCCGGCGGCCTCACGCTCAACATCATGACCTTAGGCGGGCTGGCTCTGGGGGTGGGCATGCTGGTGGACAGCACCATCGTCATGCTGGAAAACCTCTATCGGCACCAGCGCCAGGGCGAAATGCCCCTGGAGGCGGCGCGGCGGGCGGCCGCCGAGGTGACCTCGCCCATCGTGGCGGCCACCAGCACCAACCTGGCGGCCGTCTTGCCCTTTTTGTTCGTCGGCGGGCTGGCGGGTTTGCTTTTTCGAGAACTCATCTTCACCCTTTCGGCCGCCATCGTCGCCGCCCTGGTCGTGGCCCTCACTCTGGTGCCCGCGCTGGGCGGTCGGATCCCGGCCGCCGGCGGTCGCCTCCGTTCGGTGATGGACCACATCATGGCCGCCCTCCAACAGGGCTACGGCCATGTCCTGGTGTGGGCGCTGCGCCTGCGTTGGCTCCTGCTGCTCGGTTTCGGCGCCGCTCTCGCCTGGAGCGCCCCTCCCCTCCTCCAGCCCTTGGCCCGCTTTCTCCCGCAGGTGGACGACGGCCGCATCGGCATCTACCTCACCGCCGACCGGGGCACTTCGGTGGATGAAATGGACCGCCTCACCCGACGGGTGGAGGCCCTGGTGATGGCGGACCCCGCGGTGGAGACGGTCTTCACCACCGTCGGGGGCTTCGTGTTCGGCCGTTCCGCCTATGAAACGGCCAACCGCGCCAACGTGCAGGTGCAGCTCAAGCCGGTTGGAGAACGCCCGCCGGCGGCCGAATGGATCCGCACCCTGAGGCGGAAACTGGCGAAGGAGGCCCTGGCCGGCGTGCGCATCAGGGTGCGCCCCCGGGGCATCCACGGCCTGCGGCTGGGCCGCGGCAACGACGATGTCAGCTTCCATGTGGCGGGCCCCGACCTGGAGCGGTTGGAGGCCATCGGGCGGGAGATGGAAACCCTGCTGAGGAAGGTGCCGGGGTTGCGGAATCTCAAGCGGTCCAACGAAGAGCTGGCCATCCAGTTGGTCATCGAACCCGACCGCGAGCGCCTGCGGGAGCTGGAACTGGACCTGCAACGGATCGGCCACGCCGTCCATTACCTCCTCGAAGGACGCCAGGTGGGACGCTTCATCGACGGGGATCGGAGCCTCTCCATCCTGCTGCGCCTACAGCCGGACGAGACGCCTCCCGATCTCGAATCTCTGGTGATCCTGGCCGGCGCCGACGGCCGCACGCCGATCCGGCTGGGCGAGGTGGCCCGCGTCCGCCTCACGCCGGCCCCCGCCACCATCGTGCGCGAACAGCAGCAGCGCATCGTCGAAGTGACCGCAACTCTCGAGGCCGGCGCCAACCTCTCCCGAACGGTGGAAGCGGCGCAGCGCGCCTTGAGCGGGCTCCGGCTGCCCGAAGGCTACGTGCTCTACGAAGGAGGGAGTTACCGCGCCCTTCAAGAGAGCCGCGCCATGGGGGCGCGCCTGCTGGCGCTGGCCCTCTTCCTGGTGCTGGTGGCCATGGCGGTGCAGTATGAATCCCTGCGTAACCCCCTCATCATCCTGTTCAGCCTGGCTTTCAGCGTGGTGGGCGTCGCCCTCGGTCTGGAGTGGACCGGCCTCCCCCTCTCCATGCCGGTCTGGCTGGGCATGATCATGCTCGCCGGCATCGTGGTGAACAACGCCATCCTATTCGTCGAATACATCGAGTTGCAGCGACGCGAAGGGCGGTCCATTCGGACGGCGGTGATCGAAGCGGGCCGGCTGAGGCTGCGCCCCATCCTCATGACCACCATCACCACCGTGGCGGGCATGCTGCCGCTGGCCATGGGTTGGGGAGAAGGCGCGGAGCTGCTCCAGCCGTTGGCGGTGACCATCGGTTGGGGCCTGGGCTTCTCCCTGCTGGTGACCCTGGTGCTGTTACCCGCCGTCTATCTCATCGCCGCGCGGCGTGACGCCTGAAGCGGTTTCGCGCACCAGCCAGCGGTCCAGCACCCCCTGCACCTCGTCGATGCCGGTGCGCTTGAGGGCGGAGAAGAGCTGCACGCTGAATTCCCCTTCCATCTCCTCCAACGCCTTGCGCACCTCGAGCAGGGTGGAGGAGGCGGCGCCACGCTTGAGCTTGTCGGCCTTGGTGAGCAGTACGTGCACCGGCAGGCCCATGTGGGCCGCCCATTCCAGCATCTGCAGGTCGAATTCCTTCAGCGGGTGGCGCACGTCCATGAGCAGGATC
>CAYOJM010000106.1:0-14153 GCA_964404295.1 uncultured Sedimenticola sp.
CCCGGTGGAGTTCTCGGACAGCCTCATCGAGGTCTACGGCGAGGTGCCCGAGCTGGTCAGCTTCCTCCACCTGCCGGTGCAGTCGGGCTCGGACCGCATCCTCATGGCCATGAAGCGCGGCCACAGCGCCTTCGAGTACAAGCAGAAGATCCGCAGGCTGCGCGAGGTGCGGCCCGACATCAGCATCTCCTCGGATTTCATCGTGGGCTTTCCCGGCGAGACCGAGGCCGACCACCGGCTCACGCTTCAACTCATAGAGGAGGTGGGATTCGACCATTCCTTCAGCTTCATCTACAGCCGCCGCCCCGGCACCCCGGCGGCGGACTACCCCGACGACGTGCCGCTGGAGGTAAAGCGGCGGCGGCTGGCCGAAGTGCAAGCGGCCATCGAGGCCAACGCCCGCCGCATCGGATCACGAATGGTGGGCACCGTGCAGCGTGTCCTCGTCGAGCGGCCCTCGCGCAAGGATCCCGCCATGCTCGCCGGCCGCACCGAGAACAACCGTGTGGTCAACTTCGCTGGCCCCAGGGAGCTCATCGGGCGATTCGTGGACGTGCGCATCACCGAGGCACTGCCCAACTCCCTGCGCGGTGAGCCCGTCGAGCCTTTGCCTTCCGCTGTCAACTCATGAACGCCGTATGACCGCATCTTCGTTGGCTGACCATCCCCATTCCCTCGATCTGATCCTGGAACCGGAAAACACCGAGCGGCTGCGCAACGTCTGTGGCCAAATGGATGAACATCTGCGCCAGCTGGAGCGGCGCCTGGGCATCGAGATCAACAACCGAGGCGCTGCATTCCACCTGCTGGGCAGCCGCGAAGCGGTGGACGCCGGCGCTCGGGTGTTGGAGCGGATGTATGCCGCCAGCGCCGAAGAGGTGCTCACGCCCGCCGATGTCCACCTGTTTTTGCAGGAGTCCGGCGTGGAGGAGCTGCTCTCCGCGGCGGATGCGGTCTTGCCCGAGGTGGTCATCAAGACCCGGCGCGGCCTCATCCGGCCCCGTGGCCCCCATCAGCGCGAATATCTGCACCGGGTGATGAACCACGACATCAATTTCGGCGTGGGGCCGGCGGGCACCGGAAAGACCTATCTCGCCGTGGCGTGCGCCGTGGAGGCGCTCGAGCGCGACCGGGTGCGGCGGCTGATCTTGGTGCGGCCGGCGGTGGAGGCGGGTGAGCGGCTCGGTTTCCTGCCCGGCGATCTGGCGCAGAAGATCGACCCTTATCTGCGCCCCCTGTACGATGCGTTGTATGAGATGCTCGGCTTCGACAAGGTGCACAAGCTGGTGGAGCGCAATGTCATCGAGGTGGCACCTCTGGCCTACATGCGGGGCCGTACCCTCAACGACGCCTTCATCATCCTCGACGAAGCCCAGAACACCACGCCCGAGCAGATGAAGATGTTCCTCACCCGTATCGGATTCGGCTCCACCGCCGTCATCACCGGTGATGTCACCCAAGTGGATCTGCCGCGCAACCAGCCGTCGGGGTTGCGGCAGGCCGTCGAGGTCCTGGCCGAGGTGGAGGGAATCAGCTTCACCTTCTTCGATGCCCGGGACGTGGTGCGCCATCCCTTGGTGCAGCGGGTGGTGGAGGCTTACGATCGCCATCATGACGAAAGGTGACGCAGGCAGCCGCCGTGGCGGCTTGAATCTGGATTTGCAAGTCGCCACCTCCGAGCGACGGTTGCCGGCGCGCGAAGCGTTCGAGCGTTGGGCCGAGGCGGCCTTGCAGGACGCGCCGCGCCGCGGGCTGGTGATCCGCCTGGTGGACGAGGCGGAGAGCCGGGCCCTCAACCGGGACTATCGCGGCAAGGACCGCCCGACCAACGTCCTCTCTTTCCCGTTCGAGGCGCCTGCCGGGGTGCCCGACGACCACCTGGGTGACCTGGTGGTGTGCGCTCCAGTGGTGTTACGCGAAGCAGCCGAACAAGCCAAGCCGGTCGAACACCACTGGGCGCACATGGTGGTGCATGGCGTGCTCCACCTGCGTGGATTCGACCATCAGGACCCCGCCGCGGCCGAGAAGATGGAAGCCGAGGAGCGCCGGATTCTCGCCGCGTTCGACATTCCCGATCCTTATCAAGAGGTTGCATGAACACCAACGACCCTTCTTCCGATGGCCCTTCCATACGAAAACGGCTCGGACGCCTGTTGGCCAGCCTGGCGCCGATGGAACCCGAGAGCCGCGACGAGCTGATCCACATTCTCCAACAAGCGCGCCGCCGCCACCTGATGGACGGCGAGGCCCTCTCCATGATGGAGGGGGTGCTCCAGGTGTCCGATTTGCGGGTGCGCGACATCATGATCCCTCGGGCGCGCATGGTGGTGGTGGAGCGGGACAAGCCGCTGGACGACATCCTGCCGATCATCATCGAATCGGCCCACTCCCGCTTTCCCGTTATCGGAGACGACCGCAGCGAAGTGGTCGGCATCTTGCTGGCCAAGGATTTGCTCCAGTTCTGCGGCAGCAACGCCCGCCGTTTCAACATGCGTGACGTGTTGCGTTCCGCCGTCTTCGTGCCCGAAAGCAAGCGTCTGAACGTGCTTCTCAAGGAGTTCCGTCGCAGTCGCAACCACATGGCCATCGTGGTGGACGAATACGGCGCCGCCGCCGGGCTGATCACCATCGAGGACGTCCTCGAACAGATCGTGGGGGAGATTGAGGACGAGTACGATTTCGACGAAGGGGCCTATATCCTCAAGCGGGGGGAGAACCTCTACACCCTCAAGGCCCACACCACCATAGAGGACTTCAACGAATTTTTCGAAGCCCGCCTTCCCGAAGAAGGGTGCGACACCGTGGGCGGCCTGGTGGTCAAGCGGTTGGGGCACTTGCCCAAGCGGGGCGAGTCGGTAGAGATCGACGGTTTCCGGTTCGAGGTGTTGCGCGCCGACAGCCGCAAGGTGCGGCTGCTCAACGTGGAGCGGCTCCCGGTGGCGGCGGAAGCCGCCGGCTGAACCGGCGCCGGGGTGGTGGCCGCAGGGGTTCGACGCTACTGCTTCGCCGCCTTCGGCGCCGGTGCCGCCGCCGTGCTCGGCTTCGCTCCGTTCGGGTGGGGTGTGGTGGTGCCTCTTGCCTTGGCGGTGTTGTTTCGGCTGTGGCGCGGGCGCACGCCTCGGCAGGCCTTCGTCCTGGGCTGGTGCTGGGGGGCCGGGCTCATGGGCTTCGGCGTCTTTTGGCTGCACCACAGCCTCGCCCGATTCGGGGGATTCGGGCCGGTGTCCGCCGTCGCGGTCACGCTTCTCTTCGCGGCTTTCCTGGCGCTGTTTCCGGCGGGCGTCGGCGCGCTGGCCCATCGCTTGGTGCCGCCGGGTCCGCGTCGGACGCTGCTCGCCTACCCGGCGCTCTGGGTGATGGGCGAATGGCTGCGTGGGTGGCTGTTCACCGGTTTTCCCTGGTTGCAAGTGGGATACGCCCAGATCGACACGCCCTTGGCCGGTTATGCCCCCGTGATGGGCGTGTTGGGCGTGAGCCTGGTGGTGGCGTTCGTCGCCGCCGCCCTGGCTGCCGGCGGCCGCGCCCTCTGGTTGGCGGTGTTCTTGGTGGCGGTGGGGTGGGGATTGCAACGGATCGAATGGAGCCGACCCGTGGGCGACCCCTTGCCGGTGGCGCTGATTCAGCCCAATGTAGAACAGTCCCTAAAGTGGCGGCCGGATCAGTTTCAGCCCACCGTGGAGAAGCTCCGGCGTCTCAGCCGCCGGGCACCCGAAGCCCGTTTGGTGATCTGGCCGGAGACGGCTGTGCCGGCATTCGCCGACCAGGTGGAGCAGGCGTTGCTCGCGCCGCTGGATGCCGCCTATCGCGCCGAAGGCCGCACCCTGTTGCTTGGCATCCCCGTGCGCGGGAACGAGGGCTACTACAACGCCCTCCTGCGCCTGGGAGCCGACGGCCGTGGCCAATATCGCAAACGCCATCTGGTGCCTTTCGGCGAATACATGCCGTTGCGTGCCCTGTTGGCCCCTCTGGCCCGCTGGTGGGCCGTTCCCATGTCCGATTTTTCACCGGGCCGCGGCCGTCCCTTGTTGACGCTGGCCGGTCGGCCCGCCGGCATGTCCATCTGTTACGAGGACGCCTTCGGGGCCGAGGTGGTTCAGGCCTTGCCCGAAGCGGCTTTTCTGGTGAACGTGAGCAACGACGCCTGGTTCGGTGATTCTCTGGCGCCCCATCAGCACCTGGAAATGGCACGGATGCGGGCATTGGAAACCGGCCGTTGGATGCTGCGCGCCACCAACACCGGCATCTCCGCCTTCATCGATCCGCGCGGACGGGTGGCGGCCCGCTTGCCGCAGTTCGAAGCCGGCGTGGTGCGTTCCACCATCCAGCCTCGTGGCGGTGCTACCCCCTATGCCTATGGGCGGGACGGGCCGGTGGTGACGGTGGCGGCGCTGCTGCTGATCGCCGCCCGTTCGTGGGGTGGCGCGCCTTGGATGCCCCTTTCGCGCAGACGCTCACGTTCCAAACGCCGCCGTTCCAGCTCGTAGCGGAGCACCTCCGCTTGCTGGAACAGAAGTTCCGCTTCGTTCGACCAGGCCGGCGGATCCCGATGCGGCGGAGCGGGCGGGGGCGCGTCGCAGGCCGCCAGCAATGCCAAGATCTGTGGGAAAATCGCCTTTTTCATGATCCATGATCCAGTATAGGAGATGCCATGGGCAGAGAAATCATCCAAACCGACCGCGCTCCCCAAGCCATCGGCACCTATTCCCAGGCGGTGAAGATGGGCGACACGGTGTGGCTGTCCGGCCAGATCCCCTTGGTGCCGGAAACCATGGAACTGGTGGAAGGCGACATGGAAGCCCGCATCCGCTGCGTCTTCGACAACCTCAAGGCGGTGGCGGAGGCGGCAGGCGGCACCTTGGCCGATGTGGTCAAGCTCAACGTCTATCTCACCGATCTGGCCCACTTTCCTCTGGTGAACCAGGTGATGGCGGACTATTTCGATCCGCCCTATCCCGCCCGCGCTGCGGTCGGCGTGGCCGCCTTGCCCAAGGGGGCCGACGTGGAGATGGACGCGGTCATGATCCTGAGCCGGGAGTGAACCGATACCGGTTCAGTTGCCGTTGACGGTGACCACCACGCGGCGCCTGTGGGGGTGGGTACGGTGTTCGTACAGATAGATGCCTTGCCATATCCCCGCCGCCAGCCCTCCGCCACTGACCGGCAGCGTCAGGTCCATCTTGGTGAGAATGGCGCGAACATGGGCCGGCATGTCGTCGGGGCCCTCGGCCACGTGCCGGAACAAGGGTGAGCCGTCGGGCACGATATCCTGGAGAAAGCGCTCCAGATCGGTACGCACCTGAGGATCGGCGTTTTCGCACAACATGAGTGAGGCGCTGGTGTGTTGAACGAACACGTGGCACAACCCAGTAGTGATGCCGGATCGTTGCACCACTTGAGCGACGTCACGAGTGATGTTCCATGTGCCGCGCCCCTGGGTCTGGAAGCTGAGGGTTTCCTGGTGGATCATGGCGACATTCCTTTGAAACGCTTTTGCCGAAACGGACAACGGCATTGAAACAGATTCCCTCCCTTGCGCAAATGCCGGTGACCGCGCTCGAGGGAGTGGGGCCCAAACGGGCCGAGCGTCTTGCGCGGCTGGGCATCGAAAGTGTTCAGGACTTGTTGTTTCACCTGCCCATCCGCTATCAGGACCGCACCCGACGGCTTCCCCTGGCGGCATTACGGCCCGGCATGGAAGCGGCCTTCGAAGGGCGCATCGACCGCGCCGAAGTGCGTATGGGTCGGCGCCGGGCGCTGCTGGTCCACCTTTCCGACGGCACCGGCGGGGTGGTGTTGCGCTTCTTCCATTTCAGCGCGGCGCAGAAGGCCGCCTTGGCGCCCGGGCGCCGGTTGGCGGGGTTCGGTGAAGTCCGCCGCGGTCCCACCGGCCTGGAAATCGTCCATCCCGAATTCCAGCTTGCCGAAGGGGACCGCCTGCCCCCACCCGAGGCGACGCTCACGCCCGTCTATCCTACCACCGAGGGCATGCACCAGATCACTTGGCGCCAACTCACCGATCGCGCCCTGCTGCTGCTCGATGCCCACGCCGAAGTGGAAGAGCTGCTTCCGCACGCTTTGAGGCGACAATGGCGCCTCATGCCGCTTTCACAGGCCTTGCGTTGGCTGCACCGGCCGCCTCCCGGCACCCCGGCGCGAACACTCATCGACGGCCGCCATCCCGCCGTCGAACGTCTCGCGTTCGAAGAGCTCCTGGCTCACCAACTCAGCCTGCGCGAAGCCCGGCGTCGGCTGCGCCGACAAAGGGCGCCGGTGCTGAACGCGCCCGGTGATTTGCGCCGACGGCTGATCGAGTCGCTGCCGTTCGAGCTTACCTCCGCCCAGGCGCGGGTGGTGCAAGAGATCCTGGAAGACCTGGCCGCACCCCGTCCCATGCTGCGTCTCGTGCAAGGGGACGTCGGCTCCGGCAAGACGGTGGTGGCTGCGCTGGCCGCCTTGCAAGCGGTGGAATCGAACCATCAAGCCGCTCTCATGGCGCCCACCGAACTGCTTGCCGAACAACACTTGCGCACCTTTCGCAGATGGCTCGAGCCGTTGGGGCTTGAAGTGGCCTGGCTCGGCGGCAAGACGCCGGCCCGCGAACGGCGCCGTGCTCTCGAAGCCCTCGCCGGCGGGCATGCGGCCGTGGCCATCGGCACCCAAGCCTTGTTTCAGGAACAGGTCGTTTTCGCCCGATTGGGGTTGGTGATCGTGGATGAACAACACCGCTTCGGCGTGCACCAGCGGCTGGCTCTTCGGGACAAGGGCGCGACCGGCGGTCACCTGCCTCATCAACTCATCATGACCGCCACGCCCATTCCTCGGAGTCTGGCCATGGCCGCCTATGCCGATCTCGATCTATCGGTCATCGACCGGCTGCCTCCGGGCCGTACCCCCATCAAAACCGTCCTGGTCTCCGACCGTCGGCGCAACGAAGTGATTCGCCGCGTGCGCGCCGCTTGCGCCGCCGGCCGTCAAGCCTATTGGGTCTGCACCCTCATAGAAACCTCCGAAGCGCTCCAATGCCAGGCCGCCGAGGAAACCGCCCGTCGCTTGGAAGAAGAACTCCAAGACCTGCGCATCGGCCTCGTCCACGGGCGCCTCAAGTCCCAGGACAAAGAGCGTGTCATGGCCGCATTCCAGGCGGGGGAACTCGATCTGCTGGTGGCCACCACCGTCATCGAAGTGGGCGTGGACGTGCCCAACGCCAGCCTCATGATCATCGAAAACCCGGAGCGGCTGGGTCTTTCCCAACTCCACCAACTACGTGGTCGCGTGGGGCGTGGCTCGGTGGAGAGTCACTGTGTCCTTCTCTACCACCCGCCCCTGTCCGATGCCGCCCGCCAGCGCCTGGCCATCATGCGTGAAACCACCGACGGCTTTCGCATCGCCCAGAAAGATCTCGAACTGCGAGGACCCGGTGAAATCCTCGGTGTGCGCCAATCCGGCGAAATGCAGTTCCGCGTCGCCGACCTGCTGCGTGACGCCCATCTCCAACGAGCCGCCCGTGAAGCCGCCGACTGGATTCTTGCCCACGCCTCGGAAACGGTGCCTCGACTCATGCACCGCTGGCTGGGGACCCGCACCCAATATGTACAGGCCTGAGCCGACCTCGGCGTTCCAGTGCGCCAGCCCTTTCCGCAGCCCCGTCGGTGCCGAAACCGAATGGGACACCCATGCGCACGCCATATCCAAGGCCAACCCACGGCGTAGCGACACCGGTTGCCGATACGGTCATGGACGAATGCCAGTTGTTTTCAAATGATGAGATCGGCCATCCCACCTCGCCGCCCGAACCGCCCCGCGGAGAGGAAATCAGTCGAAGAAAGCGACGGCCTGTTTTTTTCCGCCTCTCCCTGCCTTATGGAAACGCAACGGTGCGTGGCGGACAGGCCGCCGGCCCGCTGATTCGCCCGAGCGAAAGAACGGATCGACGAAACTTCAGGCAAGAAAAACGAGGAGGAACCCGGCGAGCCTGCCCACCTCCAAGCTGCGACCATTGGCGGAAACGTAACCAAGATTTGGTAAGGCCGCATGCGTTCATGTTCCGGTGTTCAATTATCACAATAGTTCGAGTTCAACGCATTGGTGGAGATAAGCCAAAGCTTCAATGAGGCCGCAGCGTTTTGCTGCGGTAAATGCGCGGCATACCGGAGAGCACGCCCCGGACGAAATCCGCTTCAATGAGGCCGCAGCGTTTTGCTGCGGTAAATAGGACAAGAACCGGAATAGTCACTGAACTTAATCCATAGCTTCAATGAGGCCGCAGCGTTTTGCTGCGGTAAATAGGATGGCGGGCACCCCCGCGCTCTCGCACAGCCAGCTTCAATGAGGCCGCAGCGTTTTGCTGCGGTAAATGCGCGGCATACCGGAGAGCACGCCCCGGACGAAATCCGCTTCAATGAGGCCGCAGCGTTTTGCTGCGGTAAATGTCGGTGGGCGAGGATGTGGAGGATTTCGGGCGCCTGCTGCTTCAATGAGGCCGCAGCGTTTTGCTGCGGTAAATTGCACGTCGGCACCCGCGGGCGCCTGAGCCTGTTCCCCCCGCTTCAATGAGGCCGCAGCGTTTTGCTGCGGTAAATGTCGATGGCCCAGGCCTCCTCGTCCTCCGCGAACCCGAGCTTCAATGAGGCCGCAGCGTTTTGCTGCGGTAAATGGCAACACCGAGGCCGATTTCACCAACTACGCCCGGCTTCAATGAGGCCGCAGCGTTTTGCTGCGGTAAATGTGGTATGGCGACCTGTACGCCAAGCCGATCAAGAAGCTTCAATGAGGCCGCAGCGTTTTGCTGCGGTAAATTTGAAGATGGCCACGGCGCTCAATTTGTCATCGTTGATGCTTCAATGAGGCCGCAGCGTTTTGCTGCGGTAAATGATCAAAGTTGACAGTTAATCCACCAGCCGGGCAAAGCTTCAATGAGGCCGCAGCGTTTTGCTGCGGTAAATCAGACGACAAATGGAAATCGCCATTGGCGGCATCAACGCTTCAATGAGGCCGCAGCGTTTTGCTGCGGTAAATGTAGGCCATTTGGCACTGTAGAGAAAGGCGGCTATGCGCTTCAATGAGGCCGCAGCGTTTTGCTGCGGTAAATGTTGGACAAGAATGGTTAGGCGGAAGCAATGCGAACGCTGGCTTCAATGAGGCCGCAGCGTTTTGCTGCGGTAAATTTATGGACAGCAGGGAGATTATCAAGCGGCTGAAACAGCTTCAATGAGGCCGCAGCGTTTTGCTGCGGTAAATCGGGCGCGCAGCATCGCCGGATGAATTTGACGAGCTTGCTTCAATGAGGCCTCAGCGTTTTGCTGCGGTAAATGTGGATATTCGCGTGCTTAATGGCAATCACAGATTCAGCTTCAATGAGGCCGCAGCGTTTTGCTGCGGTAAATACCATTTATTGTTGTGCGGTGCTTGTCGGCGAGTGACGCTTCAATGAGGCCGCAGCGTTTTGCTGCGGTAAATTTCCGTTCGTTTCAATTGAACGGAGGCAATGCCCAATGGCTTCAATGAGGCCGCAGCGTTTTGCTGCGGTAAATCGCCCCTTGGCAAGTGTTTGTTTTTCATGACGGGTTGGCGCCGGTTTGCGAGAGGTTCGAATCAGGCGCCGATCGAGGGCCTGCCAAAGTGCAAGATAATAATAGCACGTTTTTGTAACACCCGAATTGTTAAGGAGCTTTTTCTTGCGAGCGGTGCCCGGGGGCAAGTGCATCACCGGAGCGCTCGCGTGGCTGGGGCGGTCAAACAATGATGGGCTCCCTGGCCACGGGTTCATAGGTTTTTCCCAAGCTGGTGATGCGTGGCTTGACGTTGTCGGCCGGCCCGAGGTCTACGATGAGTACATGGTCTTGCCCGTGGGCGATGATGCCGTCGATCAGGGCGATCATTTCGGCCCGGCGGCGTTCGCCCAGGCGGCATTGGAACACCGACAGTTGCAGCCATTCGCCATAGCCGTGCATGAGACGGAACAGGCGCCGCCAGCGCTTGGGGTCACTGATATCGTAGCTCACGATGTAGAGATGGTCTTGCATTTTCGATCACCGGGTGATGATTTGGGGGTATTCGGGTATTTCTCCCAGCAGGTGGCGGGCAAGCAGTCGGGATTGGAGTTCCAGCAGCCGACGGTAGTTGATGCGGTATCCGAACAGGGGGTGGGTGATTTCGTGGCCCATGCGTCGTTCGAACACGCCGATGAAGCGCTTGCGCCCTTCGTTGGTGAGGGCTACGGCGCCACCGGCGGCGATGAAATCGGTGGGTTTGATTTCGCCGTTGTTGATGGCTTGGAGTACGGTGGAGTCGGCAATGAGTGGCCGGAAGGGTTCCATCAGGTCCAAGGCCAGGGCGGGACGGCCGTAACGGGGTTGGTGGTAGAACCCACGGTAGGGGTCGAGGCCCACGGCGGATAGGGCCACGGTCCAGCTTTTCACCAGCAGCGCGTAGGCATAGGAGAGCAAGGCGTTGATGGGGTCTGTGGGCGGCCGCCGGTTGCGCCGGGTGAAGTCGAACGCGAAGGTGTCGCGATCCTTGGGTTGACGTATCAGGTGCCTGAAGTGGCCAAAATAGAGGGAGGCGGCGGCCCCTTCGATGCCGAGTAGTCGTTCGATGGATTCGGCCCTTTCGGCTTTGTCGGCGTGGCGTTTCAGGTCGTCCAGCAGGCGTTGGGGTTTGTGTTCTCCACGCCATCCGCGCCTGAGTAGGGTACGGCTGTTGAGGATCTTTGCGCGGACCAGGGCGCGGGCGATGCGGCGGCAGGCGGCGGGGTCGAAGCTGGCGCGGTATTGGGCGGTTCGGATTTCGACGTTTTTGTGGCCCGTGCCCAGGCTGTGGCCGTTGAACCAGCCGCCGTAGCTCATCCAGGTGATGGGAATGCCTTCGTCCATGAGGTGGCGCAAGGCGGGCGTGGTGATGTGGGCGTTGCCCTGGATGACCAGTTGGGAGATTTCGCGGATACGTGCGGAGGCCACCTTTTCGTCTTCCACGTGGATTTCGAGCACATCGCCTTTTTTGCGGATGCGGGCGCGGTTGTCCTGGACATAGAGGGGCAGGGCTTGTTCGCGTGCCACGAACAGGGGCCGCGGCGCGATTTCTCCGCCTTCGAGGAGACGGGTTTCGTCGGGCAGACAGATGGCGGCCAGGGCGCAGCGTGGACATTTGGGGCTGTCTTCGAGCGGTGGAGGAATGCGGCCCCCGGCGGCCATGGCGCGCAACCCTTCCATGGCTTTGCGCGTGAGCGCCAGCAGGTCGTCGTCAAAAGGTACATGGACCCGTTCACGTGATCCGGCGTAATAGATGATGCCTTCTTCGCATTGATAACCGTGTTCTCTCAATAGAAGCCCTTGGACGCACAATTGCACCCGTTCGGGGTCGTAGGCGCCTCGGGCGACGTGGGGGCGCTTGCCGTGTTTGTAGTCCACGGGGGTGACGCGGCCTTCGTCCACTTCCAGCAAGTCCATGCGGGCGATGAGACCGAGGCGGTTGGAGGAGAGGGTGATGGCGCGCAGTTCGAGCCGTTCGTCGTCGGTCAGGTCGTTGGCGGTGGGCAGTTCACCGCCGCCGGGCTTGTCCACCCGGCGGTGGATGTGGCGGCCTTCGATGGTGTCGCCGGAGTCGGCCCATTCGCCTTGGACCCATTCGAGATAGGCCAGGCGCGGGCAGTATTGGTATTCGTTGATCATGCGCGCCGGCAGCAGGGGCTGGTCGTCGGCCAGCTCTGGGAACGGGAGGGGAAGCTCGGGTTGTCGGTCGTCCATGGGGCTGCGTTTGTCCTTGCGCCTTGAATTGAAAATGTAGCAAAGCCGGCCGGCATCGGGCGCGTGGCGACGATGAAAAAGCTGACGCATGAAGGGGTTTTGGGTATGCTGGCAACGGATGGACGATCGGAAAATCACCGAAATGATGGAACGGTTCAGGGAAGGGTTTGCGGCGCTGACGGGCCATTCGAAGCCGCTCTTGTGGCAGGAACGGTTGTACGACCGATTGTTGGAGGGGGACGTGCCCTCCGCGCTGGACCTGCCCACGGGCCTGGGCAAGACCTCTGTCATGGCGCTGTGGCTGCTGGCCCTGGCGGAACAGATGAAGGATGGCGGCGCGCCAAAGCTGCCGCGGCGGCTGGTGTATGTGGTGGACCGCCGCGCGGTGGTGGATCAGGCCACGGAAGAGGCGGAAAAGCTGCGCGCGGCGCTGCGCAGGCCGGAGCTGAGCGGGGTGCGCACAGCACTCGGGCTGGCGGAGGGAGAGGAGCTGCCTGTTTCCACCCTGCGCGGCAAGCTGGCGGACAACCGCGCCTGGCTGGCCGATCCGGCAAAGCCCGCCATCATCATCGGCACCGTGGACATGACCGGTTCGCGGTTGCTTTTTTCAGGATACGGGGTGTCGCCGCGCATGCGTTCGGTTCACGCCGCGATGCTGGCGGTGGACAGCCTGTTCGTGCTGGATGAATCCCACCTGGCGCCCGCCTTTCAGAAACTGCTGGAGCAAATCGCCGGCGGCGATGACCGCCTGTGGCCGGAGCAGGAAATCATCTGCCCCTTGCACGTCCTGCCCCTTTCCGCCACCGGCGAGCGCAAGGCGCGCGCCTTCACGCTCACGCCCGAGGACGAGCAGGACGCCATCGTCCGCCGGCGCCTGCATGCTACCAAGCAGCTTGAGCTCAAGCGCGTGCGGACAGGCGGCAAGAAAGATGCGCTGGCCGGGGCGCTGGCGCAACAGGCCCTGGCGCTGGCCTTTGATGAAGAAGGCACCGCGCGCACAACGCGGCGCGAGATGAACGGCGAAACGCATGAGCGCGCACCGCGCGTCATCATCTATGCGCACAGCCGCGAAGTGGTGCTGGCGGTGGCAAAGGAGCTGCGCAAGCATGAGTGGGTGAAGGCCGAAAAGCGCGGCTGGCCTCTGAAGGCGGATATAGAGCTGTTCACCGGCGCGCGGCGCGTGAAGGAGCGCGAGGAGGCCAGGAAGGCGCTGGAGAAGCTGGGCTTCCTTGCCGGCGCGTCTGGGACCGATCCGGAAAGGCCCGCCTTTCTGGTGGCCACGGCGGCGGCGGAAGTGGGCGTGGACCTGGATGCCGACCACATGGTGGGTGATCTGGCATATTGGTTTTCACAAAATCGAAAAATTTATGTCCACTGGGTAGCGCTGGAACGCATGATCCAGCGCATGGGCCGCGTCAACCGGCTGGGCGCGGCGCAAGAAAGCCGGCTCGTGGTGCTGGTGGACGAAGACGCCATCGGCAAGGAGAAGGACAAGGAGCAGCAGGCGCGGCTTCAGGCGGCGGTGCGCGCATTGGAGGCCCTCCGCGGCGATGCCTCGCCCGCCGCCCTGCGCCGCCTGCAAGAGGAAAGCCCTGAGCTGGTGCGGCAGGCCAGCACGCCCCTGCCGCTGTATCCGCCGCTGGAACTGCCGCATGTGGAAGCCTGGGCCATGACTTCCCTGCCCGAGCACACGGGCCGGCCCGACATTCAACCCTGGCTGCGCGGCTGGGTGGAAGAGGAACCACAGGCCACCATCATCTGGCGCGCGCATCTGCCCTGGCGCAGCGGCAAGGAAAAGCCGCTGAAAAGAGATGTGGAAGCCTTCTTCCGCGCCGCCCGCCCCCATTTGCTGGAGATGGTGGAGGCCCACGCCGGCGTGCTGGCCGATGTGCTGATCAAGGGCGCGAAAAATCGGCTCAAGCAGGCCGGCAAGGAAGATGAACACCTTGTTCCTGAACAGGCGCCGGCGCTGATCGCCCTTTCGCCGGCAGGCGATTTTCAGCGCGCATGGTCACTTGCCGAACTTGCTGAAGAGAAAAAGTCATCGCTGATGCCGAACATCAGCGGGCGGCTGCTGGTGGCCGCGCGCGAAATCGGCGGGCTGGAGCACAACGGCCTGCTGAGCAAGGACGCCAAGGCGCCGCCCGAAACGCTCGATGCCGGCTGGGATGAGGAGTGGCTCCAGGAAATCGGCTTTCGCGTGCTGGTGCGCACCACCGATAGCGCTGAACCGACCTTGTCGCCGGACTGGAAGCCGGCGCTGGAAGTGGTGCTCGAGCGCAATAGCGATGGCGAGCCCGCGCGCTGGCTGGAAGTCCGGGTTCTGCGTGGCGAGGATGCCGAGGAAGGCGACCCGGCCATCGCCCGGCGCAATTATCCCCTGAAGCCTCATCTGGAAGACGTGGCCGGGGA
>CAYOJM010000107.1:0-5657 GCA_964404295.1 uncultured Sedimenticola sp.
GCACCCGCTGAAGATCATCCCCGCGGTGGCCGAGGACGGCACCACCTCGCGGGTGAGCGCCGTCTACACCGCCGACCCCCGCCACAGCTTCGTGGCCGCCCTCAAGGACGCGCCCGAGCTGTGGGAGATCAACTACGACCCGACCCCGCCCCCCGGCTTCGGCGAGTGGGTGCACGACTACCGCCCCGACTCGGGCGAGCTGGAGGCAGGCGAACGCTTTCCCGTGCAGCGCATCCGCCTGGACCGCATCCTGGACGACTTCTTCATCACCCAGGACTACGAAAAGGTGGTGGGCAGCTCGCGCGCCGGCGGCACCGCCGTCTACGACCTGGATCTGAAGCGCAAGGTGGCCGAGATCGACCTGCCCGGCATGCCCCATTTGAGCTCCGCCATCACCTGGGAGCGGAACGGCACCCGGGTGCTGGCCACCCCCAACATCCGCAAGCCCGAAGTGGCCATCGTGGACACCGCCACCTGGAAAGTGATCAAGCGCATCCCCACCCAGGGCCCCGGCTTCTTCATGCGCAGCCACGAGAAGAGCCCCTACGCCTGGACCGACGTCTTCTTCGGCCCCCATCGCGACCTGATGCACGTCATCGACAAGCAGTCCTTGGAGATCGTCAAGACTTTGCGGCCCGCGCCCGGCAAGACCTCGGCCCACGTGGAGTTCACCAAGGACGGCCGCTACGCCCTGGTGAGTATCTGGGACATGGACGGTGCCATCGTGGTCTATGACGCCCACACCCTGGAAGAGGTGAAACGCATCCCCATGAAGAAACCGTCGGGCAAATACAACGCCCACAACAAGCTCACCCGCTCAGAGGGAACCAGCCATTGAGACCCGTTGATTCAGGTCAACCCTTCTCGAGTCGCCCTTGCAGGGCCGCTGCGCCGGTCCTATAAATGTTCAATGGAATGTTTCGTCTCGAGGAGTGCGCGTCATGGCAAATTTCACCGAAATACGGACGTCCATCGGTTTGGCGGCCCTACTCTGGGCGTTCACTGGGCCGGTGGCGGCGGACAGCGTGTTCTCCACCCCAGGGCGCTTTTCGTTGGTGCTGATGGATCGCGACGACACACCTACGCCAGAGCTCGAAGTGCGACAAACCAACGACGAGATGGCCTGGTTGTCGGGCAGTGTGGATGCTGCTTTCTATGCCGCTTCCAGCCAAACGGATTTCGGCCTGAACCGGGTGTTCAATACAGTAGCAGGCGGTGCGCTGCCGACCGATCCGGAGGATCCGGGTGATCCCTACACCACCGCACTGTCATTGTGGACCGACAGCTTCACCATCACCGGTTCCGAAGCGACCGGAATCGTTCGTTTCCGCTTCGATGTGGAGGGTTCGCTGGTGGGAGAGGAGTACAGCGAACTGAACTTTCACGCCGTTCTCTCTCCGTCACCTATCACCGTGGACGACGAGGCCCTCTATGATTTTCTCTACGACGAAATCGCACCCGAAACGCCGTCGGGAACCATCGACCTGTTCGAGAGGGAAACGGACTCCAATGACATACCCGGCCCACAGCACGTCCAGTGGCGGGGAGAAGCCGATTACACCTATACCAGCGGCACCACTTTCTACATACTCGCGTTACTCGGTGGCCATGCATACGGAAACGCAACCCTGGACGCCTTGGGGACCGCCCGGTTCAGCCTCTGGGTACCCCCGGGGGTGACGGTGAACACGGGCTCCGGTACCCGTTATCCCACCATTCCGGAACCCACACCGCTGGCGTTGCTTGCCTTGGGGCTGCTGGTCGTTTCCCGGATACGACGTCGCCCGATTCATTCGCAGCGAATGTGAGATGGACCGTTCACGTTTTCTCTTGTTGTTTTTGCTCACTCTGCTCAGCTTTCAGGCAGAGGGGATCCTGATCCTTGGGCGGGTCGTTGCGGTCGAAGACGGTGATACCGTATTGGTGGCGATGCCGGCCGGTGAAGTCCGAGTCCAATTGTCGGGCGTAGATGCACCCGAGGCCGAGGTCAACCCCAAATTTAAAGTGGACGTTGGCCGTACCGGCCTGGCGGCCGAGGCGCTGTTGCCCCTTGGACGAGCGGCAACGGCCCACTTGAAATCCTTGCTTCCGAAAGGCCGGGAAGTGATCTTTTCCGGTGACCCCGAAATCCGGGACAAATACGGCCGCCTTCCCGGTGAGCTGATCACCCGTGACGGCCGTTCGGTCAACATCGCCATGGTGTCGGCGGGTTTCGCCCGGGTTCTGGAAAGTCCGTCCGTGCCGCCCGACCTGATGGAACAGCTGAAAAAGGCATGGGAACGGGCCGAGCATCAGAAACTTGGATTGTGGCGGTCCCACGCTACGGTGTTTCGTGCCTGGGCGGGCATCCGCTAAAAAGGCCAAAGTCCCGCAAAACAAAAAAACCAGCTCCAGTTTGGCCCCGAGGTTCACGCCGGTGCTCCACTCGCGGCGCTTTGTACAGACCAACCAGAGACGGGCGCGCCTGTAAAGCCCTTCAGGACTTCTTCTCCACCTTCTTCAGCAACCGGCGCAGTTCCGCCAAAGGCCGATGGACGGCGTGGCAGCGGGCACAAGCGTTGACCGCGAACTCGCCCAGATGGCGGCCGGCGGCGCGCGGATCCCGCGCCGCCAGCCCTTCCCGCACCCCCGCCAGGGCTGCCGAAGCGGCATCACCCAGGATGCGCGCCACCGGCGCCGGATCTTCATGGCAGCCACTGCAGCTTTTTCTCAAAGGCGGCAATTGCGCCTCCAGGACTTGTAGGGCGTCCAAAGCCGCCGACCAGCGTCCATCCCCCGCGGCGATTCGGACTCGGTTCACCAGGGAAGACAGGCGCGCCATCGCCGGCGCATAACCCATCCGCTCTCCCGATGACGGGTTCTCGACCCGGATCTCATCGAAATCGGGCGTGCGGTAGCGCAAAGCCGTCACGAGGCGATATTCACGATGGCACCCTTCACAGCTTTGCGCGAGCTTGCGTTGCAAGCCAGCCAATGCCCGCGGCGATTCCGCCTGGCGCATGGCGGCCACCAGCTCGAGCTCCAACTCGTCGGCCCATTCAGGCACCATCTCGCCGATGCGGCGGTAATCCCGTTCCAGGCGGTCGAGCCACTTCCCCAGCCGCTCTTCGTCGCCCACGGCCGAATACTCGGCCACCGCCTGCATGTCACGGCGCAAGGCGAACATGAGATGGAGCCATTGGTCCCGCTTGGCCACGGGCCGATACCACTGCCCCAGGGACTCGGGGGGCAGCAGCAATGTCAGCCCTTCATCCCGCTCTAGCCCGTCCGCAAACGCGAGGAGGCCCGTCCCGCTCAACAGCAGCCCGGCCAGCCACCCGAAAACCCGTCTCACAACGCCCCCCGGGTCGAAAGGTCGTACAGGTGGCGTTCCGCGTCCACCAGATGCTTGCCCCAGTGCAGCCGGAAACCGTGCCGCCAACGCTGGAGGATCCCCACCAGCTCCTCGGTGTTCTCTTCGAGCAGGCGCAACCCCTGCTTGAGCTCACAGTAGATGTCGGTCAGATCATCGGCCAGGCTACCCGAGCGGCACTCCTCATGGCCCAGGTCGTACTCCATCCAGTAGGCGTCCTTTTCGCCAAGCAGCCGATGCAACTTGCTGAACAACTCGAAACGCACCTCGAGATTGGCCTCGGAATAACCGCCCTCGCGGGCATCATCCTCGAGGAAATGGGCAATGGCGGCGTGCAGTTGCGGCAACAAGCGGAAGATGCGGCGAAGCCAGCGGTCGTCACCCTCCTCCACGCTTTCGATGATCCGGCAGTACTCTTCGGCCAATTGCCGGAGCCGCTCGAAGGATTCGTCCATAGCCTGTTCACCTCGAAGAGGGGCCGGAGACAACCCCCGACACCGGAGGCCACCATCCGCCGCCCACCAAAAGATCTGCGCTCACGCCCTATTCTAGTCCAACCGTCCAGGGCCGCCATGAAGAAGGGGCGCGCTATACTGCGTCCATGAACCCGATTCCTCCCGTGGTGCTGGCGTTGTCCGGCCACGATCCCGGCGGCGGCGCGGGAATCCAGGCCGACATCGAAGCCATCCGCGACCAAGGCTGCCATGCCGCCACGGCCGTCACCTGCCTCACGGTGCAGAACAGTTGCGGCGTGCGCGCCGTCCATCCGGTGGCACCGTCGCTCTTCCTGGACCAGGCGCGCGCCGTCCTCGACGAGCTGCAGCCGGCTGTCATCAAGATCGGCCTGGTGCCCGACGCCGCCATCGCCGAAGCGGTGGTCCGGTTGCTGGAGGCCGCACCCTCGGTGCCGGTGGTGCTCGATCCGGTGTTGCGCGCCGGTGCCGGGATGGCGCTGGCCGCCGTCGAGCCGCTGCGCGCACTCCTGCCCCGTTGTCGTCTGATCACCCCCAACCGAGCTGAAGCGCGAACGCTGGCCGAGGCACGGGAGATCGACACGGCGGCCCGCCGCCTGTTGTCCCTGGGATGCGACGCGGTGCTGGTCACCGGAGCCGACGAGGCCGCCGAAACAGTGGTGAACCGCCTCTACCGAGCCGACGGCGAGCGGTGCTGGCGCTGGCCGAAGCTGCCGGGAAGCTATCACGGTTCGGGTTGCACGCTGGCCGCCGCCATCGCCGGTCGCCTCGCCCTGGGCGAATCGACGGTCGAAGCGGTGGCGCAAGCCCAACGCTACACGTTTCAAGCCTTGGCCCAGGCTGCGCCTTTGGGCCGTTGCCAACTGCTGCCCCGACGCCATGCACGCCAAAAGTGACGCCCTGCGCGGCCTGTACGCCATCACCCCTTCCAACCTTCGAGGCGAGGCCTTGCTGGCGGCGGTGGAAGCGGCTTTGGAAGGGGGGGCGCGCATCGTCCAGTACCGCGACAAAAAGGCCGCACCCGACCGAAAACGGGCCGATGCCGAGGCGCTGGCTCGCCTCTGCGCCCGCCACGGCGCCTGTTTCTTGATCAACGACGACCCCGAGCTGGCCGCCGTCTGCGACGCGCACGGCGTCCACCTGGGTCGGGACGACCCTTCGCCGAGCCGGGCACGCGCCCGGCTCGGCCCGGAAGCCATCATCGGCGTCTCCTGTTACGATCAGTGGTCAAGGGCGACGGCGGCGGTCCGCGCCGGCGCCGACTACGTGGCCTTCGGCGCCTTCCATCCGTCTTCCACCAAGCCGACCGCCGTCCGCGCCCACCCCGAACTTCTGCGCCGCGCCCGTCGCGAGCTCGGGGTGCCCGTTGTTGCCATCGGCGGCATTACGGCCGAAAATGCCCTGCCGTTGATCGAGGCCGGCGCCGACATGGTGGCCGTCGTCCAGGGGCTTTTCGCCCAACCCGATGTCCGCGCCACGGCGCGCCGGATCTCCCAGCTGTTCGAACCATCCCGAGGACCGTCATGAGCAGATCCCACGAACTCTTCGACCGAGCCCAGCGCCACATCCCCGGCGGCGTCAACTCCCCCGTGCGCGCCTTCAAAGGGGTGGGCGGCGAACCCCTCTTCATCGACCGGGCGGAAGGCGCCTACGTCTTCGACGTGGACGGGCGCCGTTATATCGACTACGTAGGCTCCTGGGGCCCCATGATCCTGGGCCACGCCCACCCGCAGGTGATCGAGGCGGTGACCGCCGCCTGCCGCAAGGGGCTCTCCTTCGGCGCACCCACCGAGCTGGAGGTGCGCATCGCCGAGAAGGTGTGCGAGCTGGTG
>CAYOJM010000108.1:0-5227 GCA_964404295.1 uncultured Sedimenticola sp.
TTCTTCCAGATCCACGACCCCACCACCCCGAACCGTCAGGGGAACGACCGCGGCAGTTCCTACCGCAGCGAGATCTTCTACACCGACGAAGCGCAAAGAGCCGTGGCGGAGGAGGTGATGGCCGCGGTGGAGGCCTCCGGCCGCTGGCCGGGACCGCTGGCCACCCGCCTCTCCCCGGCCGGCCCGTTCTGGGAGGCGGAGCCGGAACACCAGGACTATCTGCAGCGCAACCCCAACGGTTACACCTGTCACTGGCCCCGACCGGACTGGGTGCTCCCCGGCTTCGAGGAGTGAGCCTCCTCGCGCCCGCCGGCCCGGCGGCGCACCTCCTGGCGCACGAAGTCGATGTGTTGCCGCAGGTGGTAGAGCTGATCGGAAAAGGCCAGGGGCACCTTCACCTCCCGCACCTCTTTCTCCAGGTCGTCCAGCACTTGGAGCAGCCGCTCCGGGTCCCGCGCTTCGGGCGCCTCGAGATCCACCGCCTCCAGCTCGTCGTACCAGCGGTAGATACGGGCGCGCATGCGCCAGCGGTACAACGGCGGCGCCACCTTGAACAGCGGCAGCAACAGGCCAAGAAGCGGCAGCAGCATGATCTTCATGCGGTCGATGAAGGAGGCGGCCCAAAAGGGCAGATACCGTTGAAGGAAAGGAGGGCCGTGACGGTAGTAGCGTTCCGCCTCCTCGTTGAGCGGGAAGGCGAGGAAATCGGGTGTGGGAAAGCGGCGAGCCGGTTCGAACCGGTCGCCCTGCCCGTGGACCTTCTCCAACACTTGCATGAGCAGGTTGACAATGGCTGGATGGAGATCCTCACGCACCACCAGGGCGGCGGTGGTGGCCAGCAGACGCAGATCCTGGCGCGGCAGATTGGCGGCCAGATCTTCCGAACCTTCGGGCACCACCAGCTCCCTCAACCAGGCGTAGCGCCGGGCATAGGCCGCCGCCCGTTCGAAGCTCACCGGCCGGATTTCGGGATGGTGCAACAGCCGTCCGATCCGTTCGCTCTGGGCCGAGGCGACGAAAAAGGCACCGTCGATGCGGCCGTCCGCCAAGGCCCGTTCCGCTTCGGATGAATCCAGGGCCAGGAAACCCGGCGAGGCCGGATCGAGGCCGTTGTCGCGCAGCAACCGGATCACCAGTGCGCGGGTGCCCGAACCCTCCGGTCCCAAATTGATCCGTAACGACTCCAACGCCGGCAGGCGGCCGGGCCGTTCCAGTTCGGACCGAAGAAAGAGCCACAACGGCTCGTAGAACAGGCTGCCCAACCCTTGCAGGGCGGGACCGTCGGAAGATTGCGGCGCCACCCCACCCTGGACGAAGGCGATCTCCACCTCGCCGCGCTGCAACCGCGCCAGGTTTTCCACGGAACCGTGGGTGGGGACCACCTCTAGCGCGATGCCCTCCCGGGACATGAGTTCGGCGTACCGCCGGGCGAAGGCATCATAGGCCCCGCCCGGCTCTCCTGCGGCGATGCGGACCGTCTTGGGCGGGGCCGGCTCCACGAACCGAAGCGCCACCAGGAAGCCGCCCAGCACCAGCAACACCAAGGGCAGATAGAAGCGGAGCTGACTGTTATCGGCCCGTCTTCGTGCTCTCACCGGTCCCCTCCTGCGGTACTCCGCCCCGCAGACAGAGACCGCCTCAGACGATGGTGTCGGAAATGCCTGTCTCCACCTTCACCAGCACCGAGGGATCGGCGCTGTGGGTGTAGAGATCGAAGGTTCTTCCATCTTCCACCACCGTGCCCCCTTTGGTCCAGCTCTCCCCGGCCACGTCGTTGAGGAAGGTGACCGAATCGCCACTCTCGCCAAGGATCTTGAGGTCGTTCCCCGAGTCTGTGATGTCGATGACGTCCTGGAGCGACAGGCCGGAAAGGCTGTGATCGCCCACGCCGAGATCCAGCACCTCGATATTGTCCAGGTCGGCGGCCGGCTGAGGCGTGGAGAAATCCAAGTCTTCACCCAAGCGGAGCACCACGGTATCCACACCCGCCAATCCGTCCAGGGGGGAACCGCTGTAGAGCAGGGTGTCGTCGCCGGTGGTGGCCAAGGCAGGATCGATCTCCAGCTGGAAGCTGCCGCTGGCCGTCGCCGACCGGCTGGCCCCGTCCTCGGTGTAGAGGGTGACGTTCACCGTGCCGGTGCGGGCCGACTGGATCACGCTCAGGTTGTTCACATCCAGATGGGAGAGTCCGGAGAGGGTGTAGGTGTCGTTTGCCGCGTCGTAGGTGGCGCTGAGCAGGGATCCGCCGTCGCCGAAGAAGGCGGCGTGGGCGCCGAGACCCTGCAAGGTGACCACCGCCGTCTCCGAGCCGTCCACGTCTTGCAGGGAGGCGTTGAGGTTGAGCGGCACCCGGTCGCCTTCGGTTCCGAAGCTGAGTGTCGGGTTGAGGGTGGCGGCGTCCGCCACCGGAGTCACCACCAAGTCGAAGGCGGCGTCGTACTTCTGTGACGCCCCGTTCGTCTCGGCCAGATGGAGGGCGAGACGGATGCCGGCCACGGTGCCACTCCAGTCGGGCGGCGGAAGGATGGCGATATAGGCCGGAAGCTGCCCCGAATTGAGCGGCAACGACCAGTCGTTGGCGCCGCTGCCGTTGTCCCCCAGGTTGGTGGCCAGGACGGCCGAGGCGGCATCGGCCCCAACATACACCACATGGCCCACGGGCAGGTTCTCCAACACGGCCGAGATCAGCCTCTCGGAACCGTCGCCATCGGCCAGGGGCGCCAGGGCGGGGTGTACCTGGATGGGGCTGTCCTCGTCGCCGCTGGCCGTGGGCACACTCAGGCTGACGCCGTCCAGCACCGGCTGGATGGTGAAGCCGGAATCGGCCTGAGAGGTCACCGTGTTGGCGGCGCCGTTCTCCTGACCCACCACCCAGCTCTTGAGCACTACGTCCCCGCTGGCATGGGCGCCGGGATGGTAGACCAGGCTCACCGGCGCCGACAGCGTCACGCCGGTCACCACGTAGTAGTTCCCATCGGGCACGCCGGGAACGCCGCTCACCGATTGAAGGGTCAGGGTGGCGCCGTTGTGTTCCAGCGTGCCGGCGGCGCCGGTGACGCCCGACTCGTCCAGTTGCAGATAGAGGCTGCCGCCCACCACGGTGCCCTGGCTGCCATCGGCCCCGTTGGACAGGTTCACGGTGAGAGTGACCGGCGTGTCCTCGGTGCCGTCAGGCGTGGCGAGGGAGAGCTCGATGGCGTCGCTTACCGGCGTGATGGGCTGGACCACCGTCACGTTGGCGTCGTTGCGGTTGCCGCTGCTGGAATAGGTGGTGAGGGTGGCGTCGAAGGTGAGCGGACCACCATGGTTATCGTTGAAATCGTCCGGCGGCGTCACCTGAATGCCGGCGAGAAGGGTCTGAAGTGCGTTGTTGTCCCCATTGCCGCTCGCGCTCCAGATCCCCGGGCTCACCTCTTCCATGCCGGTGATCCGGGTGCCGGGCGGCAAGTTCTCCAGCCGGATAGAGAAGTTTCCGCTTCCGGAGATCTGAAGGTCCAGAAGATCGGACAGGGTCAGCGGCTGGTCCTCGTCCGCCGCCACGGACGGCTTCTGTTGCGCCTGATCGATTCCGGGGGGCGGCGTCAGGTTTTGTCCGCTGTCGTCGAAGTTGTTGTCCACCTGTAACGTCCAGGTGGCCGGTGTGCGCCGCTCGCTGCCGGTGGCACCGTCGCGGGAGACACCGGTGACGGTGATGCTGGCGGTCAGCCCGGCCAACTGGGCGGCGCTTCCATCCACGAGGAACACCAAGCTCTGGATGATGCCGGAAGCCGAATCGAACGCGGGATCGGCCAGATCGACCAGCCAGCGCCCCGAGTTGCTGCCGTCCGGCGCATCTCCGATGTAGGTGCCACCCTGGACCGTGACCCCCTCGGGCACGCCCGCGATTTCAAGGCGCAACAGTTTTTCACTGCCGTCCAGGTCGGCGCCGTTGGGCCCTTCGGTGGCGTCGTCCTGCTGGGTGAAAGTGATGGGCACCGTCACCTCGGTGTTGCCGGTCACCTGTACGGTGGCACCGGACACCGTGCCGTTGCCGTTGTTGAGGGTGAGGGTGCCCAAAGCGGCGTCCACCGGGTCCGTGACCGGATTGAAGACGAGGCCGTAGGTGACGTCACCCGACTGCGCCGTATCGGCGGCCAAAGTGCCGTCCTGCGGACTGTCCTGGATGGTGTACCGTACGGTGAAGCTTCCATTCCCGGAATGGTCCGCGTCTCCCAACACGTAGATGTCATCGATGGCGCCGCCGGTGAGCTTGACCCATCCGGCATCGATGGTCACGCCGGGCTGGCCATTGGCCGAGAGCAGGGGAAGGCCAGTGCCATTGCCGAGATAGAGGGTGAAATCGGCCGCGTTGAGGTCGGCCTCCGAAATCCAGACCGAGGTCAGGGTCTCGTCAGTGTCCCCGTTATTGTGGACGATGGAGAAGTCCACCTGCTGCAACTGGTCCTCGTCCGCAGTGGTGGCAAGGTTCATGCCCGCCTCTGCCGAGGGATGCACCTGTACCGTCAATCCGGGGAGATCCTGCTCCGTGGAGTGGCCGTCGTTCTCGGTGACCACCACCCGGGCGTCGAAAGTGAAGGTGCCGCTGTAGTTGGCGGGCGTGCGGATCACCGCGGTGGACAGAGCAGTGCCATCCACCGACCAGACCCGCGAGGTACCGCTTCCGCCGAGCAGGGAGACGCCGGCGCCGGAGAGATCGAAGGCACCGTCCAGGCCGGTGACCAGCACCACTTGGCTTTGGGAACCGTCGGTGTCCGGATTGGCGAGGCCGGTGATGATCCCGTCCAGGGTGATCTGGTCGGCGCCGGTGTCGAGGTCCGCCTCCGTGTGGGTGGCGGTGGCGGTGGTGACCACCGGCGCGTCGGCCACGCCGGCCACTTGCACTTCGATGGAGAGGGTCTGCGAAACGGGGCCGGTATCGGTGCCATCCACCGCCACGGCCGAGACCTGCAAGGTGAAGTCGTCGTTGCTTTGGGCCGGCGGTTGAATGGTCAGCGGCTTGGTGCTGTCGAAAAGAGGAATGGTGACCTGCCCGCCGCTGGGCGTCAGAAGGGTTCCGTCATAGACCAGCTGGGCGCCCGTGGGAATCCCGGTGATGGTGACGGTGAAGGTTTCGGAGCCGTCCTTGTCCGCCGAGGTGGGCCGGATCTCCAACCTGTGCGCCGTGTCCTCGTCCATCTTCACCGGAGAGACCACGGAGAGCGTCACCGGATCGGCCACCGGCTCGATG
>CAYOJM010000109.1:0-25265 GCA_964404295.1 uncultured Sedimenticola sp.
CCGACGGCAGGTAATAGGTGATCTTCCACGTCTCGCCCTCGGCCCGGCCGATCTTCCAGACGCCCTTGCGCTCCAATTTCACCGGAAAGCGGAGGGTTCCGAAACGCCGATGCTCGTATTCGGCGATGAGCGAGCCGGGAATGCGCCCCAGTTCGGGATGGTCGGCGCTTCCAGGCAGGTTTCGTTTCGGGGGCTTGATCGAAGCGGCATGAGCGATGGAGAGCGCCAAACCCGATGCCAGGAGCATCATGAGAAATCGGGTGGATGCGGATTTCATCTTCCTTTCCTCCTTGGATGAGATCACCACCGTCGGTGTCGTTCTTTCCGGCTTTTCGGTTCACTTCATGGCAGAGGCGGCATGGTGCCGTTTTCAGCCCGATGTTCTCAGTGCCTGTTCGATCCGGATCAGCTCCATCAGATTGTCCAGGTTGACGATGCCCACCATGCGCCCGCGCTCGGTCGCCACCAGCAGACGGCAGCCGCAATGTTGGAGCGCCTCGAGCACCTGATCCAGCGGCTGATCGATCTCGGCGGTCTGCACCTCTTTTTGCATGTAGGCGCCCACGTTGGCCTCGGGGCCGGCTTCCTTGAGCCCGCGCAGCAGGTCTTCCTGGGTGAGGACGCCCACCACCTCGCCCTCTTCCACCACGGGAAAGTCTTTCTGGGTGCCTTCCAGAGTGAGCTCGATGGCCCGCGCCAGGCGGTCGAGGGGAGAGAGGGTTTCGAAATGGGTGATGACGGCGGCTCGCAAAGGGGTGCCGTGGAGCAGGGATTTGACCTCTTCGCTGCCCGCCTCCGCCGCCGCGCCGATCCAGACGAACAGGGCGATGAAGAGGAGGATGGGATTGTGCATGAGTCCCATGAATCCCAACCAGAGCGCCATGATCTGGCCGACGAAGGCCGCCGTTCGGGTGGCGCGGATGCGGTCCATCCGCAGGGCGAGCACGGCGCGCAGCACCCGGCCTCCATCCATGGGAAAGGCCGGTAGGAGATTGAACACGGCCAGAAAGAGGTTGAGCACCAGCAAATTCTGGAGCAGTCCTCCTTCGACGGCACCGCCGGCGGCGAGCGGCGTCACCGGCTGGACCGAGAGCAACAACCACAGAAAAGCGGCGATGGCCACGTTCACCGCCGGCCCCGCGAGGGCGACCAGAATCTCTTGTTTGGGGTCTTCCGGCATCTTTTCCAGCGAAGCCACCCCGCCGATGGGCAGGAGCACGATGTGGCGGGTGCGGATGCCGAAGCGGCGCGCGGTCAGGGCGTGGCCCAGCTCGTGCAGCACCACGCAGCCGAAGAGCAGAAGAATGAAGACGATGCCGTGGACGGCGGCGGGCAGGCCGCCCTTCTGGCCGTACACCAATCCGAGCCAGAGCAGCAAGAGGAAGAAGGTGGCGTGCACATGGACGTCGATGCCGGCGAGCCGGCCGATCTTCCAAGACCAGCCCATGGGCCGTTGTGGGGCGATGCCGTTTTCCGCCATCGGAAGCCTCGGGTCGAAGGGGATTGAGAGGATTATAGGGGATGGCAGAGGATCCATTCGGACGGCGACAGGTCTATAGTTAGTGAGGGGTTTCGTCGATGCGCCATATGTTGGATGAAAGGGCGGATGGCATCGTCCCCGAAAGGAAGGTTGCCGAAATGACTGCCGAACACGATTACGACGAGCGGGAACGGATCCTGGACGCCGCTTTGGAGCTGGCCGAAGAAAAAGGGTGGGAGCGGGTGCGTCTGCATGAAGTGGCGCGAGCGGCGGGGGTGGGGCTGGAACGGATCCACCGCCATTTCCCGGAAAAAGAGGCGCTGGTCGATGCCTGGTTCGACCGCGCCGATCGGGCCATGCTGAAGGCGGCCGACGCGCCGGGATTCTATGCGCTGCCGTTGCGTGAGCGGCTGGAACGGCTGCTCTGGGCTTGGCTCGACGCCTTGGCCTCCCACCGCCGGGTGACCCGGCAGATGTTGTTGAACAAGCTCGAACCCGGTCATCTGCATGTGCAGATCCTGGGCATCTGGCGCATCAGCCGCACGGTCCAATGGTGGCGGGAGGCGGCGGGCATCCGTCACGCCTGGCTGCGGCGGGCGTTGGAGGAGACGGCGCTCACCGCCGTCTATCTGGCCGTTTTCCTCACCTGGCTGGAGGACGATTCGCCCGATCATGGGCGTACCCGCCGTCGGTTGCGCCGGCTTTTGGAGTTGGGTGAAGGGTTGGGCTGTTGTCCCTCGATAGAGGCGCCGGCGGCGCTCGATGCCCCCGAGGCCGAGGGGCAGCGACAAGCCGCGCCTCCCGAACGGGTCGCCTGACGCATGGACCCGGTCACCCATCTGGCGGGTGGATTGCTCGTCGGGCGGATGCTGGCGCCGGATGCAGCCATGCGGCATCGGGCCATGGCGGTCGGTGCGTCGGCCGGGTGGTTTCCCGACGTCGACTACCTTGCGCGGCTGATCTTCGATCCGCTCACCGCCCTCAACCTCCATCGGGGCCTCACCCATTCGGAGCTGTTGGCTCCATTGTGGGCCTTTCTGCTGGGTTGGGTGCTCGCCCGGCTCACCGGCTTGCGATTTCGGCGTGCATGGGCCATCGCCTTGGCGGGCATCATGCTCCATGTTCTTCTGGATCTGATCACCCCGTTCGGCACCCGCATATTGGCCCCGTTGGACGACACCGCCCATACTTTGGGCACCACCTTCGTCGTCGATCCCTGGCTCACCACGATTCTCGCCGTGGGGGTGTGGCTCACGATGCGCAGCGGTCGCCGAGCCGTCGGCGTGGCGGCACTGGGGGGCGTGGTCCTGTTGGTGGGGTTCCAGTGGACCCAGAAAGGGCGGGCCGAGGCCGCCGCGACGCGATGGGCGGTCCAACAAGGGTTGGAAGGGGTCTCGGTCACGGCGTTGCCGCAGCCGTTTTCGGCGTGGAACTGGAAGCTGGTGGTGGCCACCGAAACGGCCTACCACATCGCCTACATCCACTTGGGCGAGCATCAAGGGTGGCTCACGCAGCACTATCCCTCCCACTGGCCGTTGGCGGACACGCTGAGAGAATACCGGCCGCTCCGTCGGGCCGAATGGCATCGAGTGGATCGGTTCGGACCGGATGCACAACGGTGGACGGCCCGTTCGGCCTGGTTCAGTCCGGAGCTGGCGCCCTTGCGCCGCTTCGCCCGCTTGCCTTCGTGGTTGGGCGCGGATCCAGCGACCGGATGCGTCTGGTTTACCGACCAGCGGTTCGTGCTGCCGGGCCTCAGGCCGCCTTTTCGATTCGCCGCCTGTCCGGCCCCCGGGGGTTGGAGCTTGCTTCGCTCCCATGAGGACCGGGCGCCGGCCTCGTGAAGTGGCGACCACCGGCCGTTGAAGCTAAAATGACATGCTTCAAAAAGCACATGTGATGGAACCGCGTTCCTTGCCCGATTCTCTGCCCAACCTGCTGGATTTCGACCGTCGTGCCATGGAGGCCCACTTTGCTGCCCTGGGGGCCAAGCCTTTCCATGGGCGCAACGTCTTCAAGTGGATTCACAAGCACGGCGTCACCGATTTTCAGCGCATGACCGATCTCTCCAAGAAGTTGCGCACACAGCTCGAGGAGGGGGCCGAGGTGCGCCTGCCCGAAGTGGTGCTCGAAAAGCCTTCCGCCGACGGCACCGTGAAGTGGGTGATGGAGCTGGACGATGGGCAGCGGGTGGAGACGGTTTGGATCCCTGATGGGCGGCGCAGCACGGTGTGTGTCTCTTCGCAAGTGGGATGCGCGTTGGATTGCGCCTTCTGTTCCACGGCGCGCCAGGGGTTCAACCGCAACCTCACGGTGGGCGAGATCGTCGGCCAGCTTTGGCACGCCACCCGGATCATGGGGCGCCCGCCCACCAACGTGGTGCTCATGGGCATGGGCGAGCCGCTGGCCAATTTCGATGCGGTGGTGTCCGCCATGGACATCATGCAGGACGATCTGGCCTACATGCTCTCAAAATATCGGGTCACCCTGAGCACCGCCGGCATCGTGCCGGCCATCCGCAGGCTGAAGGCGATCTCGGACGTGAGCCTGGCCGTTTCCCTCCATGCGCCGGACAACGCGCTGCGCGACGAGCTGGTCCCCATCAACCGCAAGTATCCGCTGGAGGAGCTGATTCCCGCCTGTCGCGATTTCATTCGAGGCGACAAGCGGCGCAAGATCACTTGGGAGTATGTCATGCTGGACGGCGTGAACGATTCCGACGGTCATGCGCGTGCACTCATTCGCCTGCTTCAGGGCACTCCTTCGAAAATGAACCTGATTCCGTTCAACCCCTTTCCCGGAAGCCCTTACCGCAGCTCGCCGCCGGAAAGGATCGAAGCGTTCCGCCAACGTCTGCTGCGGGCCGGGATCATGAGCATCGTGCGCAAGACGCGAGGCGACGACATCGATGCCGCCTGTGGGCAACTGGTAGGTCGGGTGCGCGATCGGCGCGTCCGCAAGGCGGGGCGGTCGGCGGTGTCCGTTGCGGGAGGGGCGGCGTGAGGCATTGGGCTTGGGCGCTGACGGCGGTGTTACTCGCCGGTTGTGCGAACGAACTCACCCGGGACGACGAGACGGGCGAACTGGGCTCGGTGGAACGATCTGCCAGCCCCGCAGACACCTATGTGGAGCTGGCGGCGGAGTATCTGCGTATCGGCGACCATGCCACCGCCTTGGCCAAGGCCAAGCGGGCGGTGCAGGTCGATCCCGAAAACGCCAACGCCTATCTGGTGCTGGGGTTGGTGTATGAGGCGCTCGGCGAGCTGGACAAGGCGCAGACGGCCTACCGTCAAGGACGCGCGGCGGATCCGCGCAATCCTTATCTGCTCAATGCCTACGGCAGCCTGTTGTGCAAGTTGGGCGAATACGAAAAATCGTTGCGCGCCTTCGATCAGGCGTTGGAAAACCCACTTTACGACACCCCCTGGGTGGCGCTCACCAACGCCGGCCGGTGTGCCTTGAAGCTGGAGGACCAGCAGCGGGCGGAACGGTACCTCTTACGGGCCCTGCAGGCCAATCCCGAGTTTGCGCCGGCGTTGGCGCTCATGGCGCGCATCAGTTACGACCAGGGTAAGTACCTCTCCGCGCGGGCGTACATCCAGCGTTATCGGGAAGTGGCCCGTCCCACCGCAGGCCTGCTTTACCTGAGCATCCTCACCGAGCGTAAGCTCGGGGACTGGGATCAGGTGCGCAGTGATGAGCTGCTGCTTCAGGCCGAATATCCGGATTCCGAAGAGGCGCGTAAGCTCGCCCGGTAGCCGCATGGCCAAGGTGCGCAAAAAGAGGCGACAGATGCGTGCCGCCGCCGAGACGGTGGAGGTCCCGCGACCGACCATCGGCGAGCGGTTGCGTCAGGCCCGGGAGTCCCAGGGGCTGGATCTGGCCGAAGTGGCGGAGCGGCTGCATTTGAAGCGGGCCACGGTGATCGATTTGGAAGAGGAGAATTTCGATCGGTTGCCGGCGCGGGTCTTCGTGCGCGGATACTATCGCAACTATGCGCGCCTTCTGGGGCTGCCCGAAGAGCCCCTGTTGCAGGCGTTCGACGATCGCTGCCCGGAAGGAGAGGAGTGCGCGGGCGCGCCGCCGGTGGTGGCCCAAGGTGTGCGCAGGGAGATCCGCAGCAATCACGGATTGGTCCGGCTCGTCACCTGGCTCGTGGCGATCAGCGTGGTTGCCGCCGTCGGCCTGTGGTGGCGGGACCAGGCGAAGCGGACTCAGGCGCCGGTCGCGGAGCCGGTTGCCGAAGCGTCCGGAACGGTGGAATCCGGCCGGGCCGCGGAGCAGGACGGGGCGTCGCCGCCGTCGGAACCGGCGGCCGCCGCGCAAGTCGCCGCCCCGCCGCTGGTCGAGCCGGTCGAGCCGACGCGGGAGCCCGCGCCCTCGGCGACGGCGGCGACCGAAGTCGAGCCGGCGGCCACCGAACCCGAAGCGCCGTCGCCGCCGGTGGTGGAGCTTCGTTTCACCCAGGACAGTTGGGTGGACGTGCGCGGCGCCGAAGGCAGCTTCAAGTTGGTGGGCACGCGCAGGGCCGGTGAGGCGATCCGCCTCGAAGGCCGCCCCCCGTACCGCTTCATCCTGGGCAATGCCCATGGCGTGGAGGTGCGGGTGAACGGGGAACCCTACGACTTTTCATCGCGGACCCGGCGCAACGTGGCCCGCTTCACATTGAATCCTTGACCCATGGCGAAACGAATCCAGGCCATCCGCGGGATGCACGACATCCTGCCGGACCAGACCCCCACATGGCAGCATCTCGAGGAAACCGTCCGGAGCGTGCTCGAGCGCTACGGTTATCGAGAGATCCGGACCCCCATCCTGGAGATGACCGAGCTGTTCAAACGTTCCATCGGCGAGGTCACCGACATCGTCGAGAAGGAGATGTACACCTTCGAGGATCGCAACGGAGACAGCCTCACTCTGCGGCCCGAAGGCACCGCCGGCTGCGTGCGCGCCTGTCTGGAACACGGTCTCATCCACAATCAGGCGCAACGGCTGTGGTATCGAGGTCCCATGTTCCGGCACGAGCGACCGCAGAAGGGACGTTACCGCCAGTTCCACCAGATCGGAGTGGAGGCCTTCGGCATGGCGGGGCCGGACATCGATCTCGAAATGATTCTGGTCACCGCCCGGTTGTGGCGCGCTCTGGAGCTGGAGGGGCTGGAACTTCAGCTCAATACCCTGGGCACGCCGGAAGAACGCCGCAGCTATCGTGAAGAGCTGGTGGCCTATCTCCGGCGCAATGCGGCACGGCTGGACGAGGACAGCCGCCGACGGATGGAGACCAATCCGTTGCGGGTGCTCGATTCCAAGAATCCCGACATGGCCGAAGTGATCGCCGACGCCCCCACCTTGATGGCCCACCTGGGCGAAGCGTCCCGCGCCCATTTCGAAGCCCTCACCGAAGGGTTGGCGGAAGCGGGTGTGCCCTTCGTGGTCAACCCCCGTCTGGTTCGCGGCCTGGACTACTATTCGCGGACCGTTTTCGAATGGGTCACCGACCGGCTGGGCGCTCAGGGCACCGTCTGTGCGGGAGGGCGCTACGATGGGCTGGTGGAACAGCTCGGCGGCCGTCCCACGCCGGCGGTGGGATTCGCGCTGGGCGTGGAGCGGCTGGTGGCGCTCATCGAGGAGGCGGGACCCTCGGTGGAGGACCGGACCCGTCCCCAGGCTTACATGGTGCTCATGGGCGAGGCGGCGGCGCAGCGGGGATTGGTGCTGGCGGAGCGGTTGCGGGAACGATTGCCCGCTTTGAAATTGCAGGTAAACTGCGGAGGCGGCAGCTTCAAGGCCCAGTTCCGCAAGGCCGATCGCAGCGGTGCCGTGCTGGCCCTGGTGTTGGGCGAAGACGAGTTGGCGAACGGCACCGTGGGCATCAAATGGCTGCGGGAGAGTCGTGAACAAGAGCAGGTGGATCAGGCTCGGTTGGCCGACCGCCTGGGTGAAATCTTGGGAGAAGCGCGTTGAGTACTTATCAAACGGACGAAGAACAGGTCGAAGCCCTGAAAAAATGGTGGCAGGAAAACGGCCGCTCGGTCATTGCCGGCGTGGTCATCGGTCTGCTCATCGTGGGCGGCGGCAAGGCCTGGATCGAATACAACCGGGTGCAGGCGGAAAACGCCTCGGCTTACTACGAGGGGTTTTCCAAGGCGGCGGTGGAAGGGGACTTGGAAAAAGCCCTCGAACGGGGCGAGGCCCTCATCGAGAACTATGGCGGTTCCACCTACGCCCTGTTCACGGCGCTGGAACTGGCCCGTCTCCAGTACGAGGCGGGTGAGAAGGCGCGCGCCAAGGCGCGGCTCGAGTGGGTGTTGGACAACGCCCGCCATCCGGCCATCGAACATCTGGCCCAGGTGCGGTTGGCGCGCCTCCTGCTGGACGTCGGCGATCTGGACGGTGCAGAGCGCTTGGTGGGGGAACCGGGGGACGATGCCTGGACCGGCGAACGCCTTGCGGTGCGCGCCGATGTCCGTTTGGCCCGCGGAGACCGGGAGGGGGCCAAGGCGGACTATGCCGCCGCGTTGGAAAAAGGGGTGAGCCTGCCCGCCTTCGTGCGCATGAAGCTGGCCGAGCTGGGAGGCTGACACGCTCATGTTGCGCCTCTTCTTGCTGATCGTTCCCGCGCTGCTCGCCGGTTGCGGCACCATGGCCGACCCCCGCGAGTGGTTCGGCGGCGACACCGGTCCCGAGCCGGCCGAGCTGGAACCCATCGAGGCCAGGATCGAGCCCAAGCGGTTGTGGTCGGTGGACGTGGGAGACGGCGCCGTTCGTTACAACCGTTTGGTGCCCGCGGTGGACGGTGAGCGCATCTACACGGCCAACGTGGACGGTGTCGTGCAGGCGCGCGATCGGGCCGGCGGTGCGTTGTTGTGGTCGGTGGAGACCGGTCTGCCCCTTTCCGCCGGCCCCGGCGTGGGGGAGGGGCTGCTCCTGGTGGGCACCGCGGAAGGCGAGGTGGCCGCTTTCGACGCCGAGAACGGCACGCCCTTGTGGCGTCGCCAGCTCTCGGGGCAAGTGTTGGCGGTTCCGGCGGTGGGCGCCGGCGTGGTGGTGGTGCATACCGAGGACGGGCGCATCCATGGCTTGGACGCCGCCGGCGGGGAGCCGCTTTGGCTCTACAACCAGGGCACGCCGGTGCTCACGCTGCACGGCACCAGCTCGCCCGTCATCAGCGGCGGGGTCGTCTATTGCGGCTTGGCCGGCGGCAAGCTGGTGGCCCTCGAGTTGGAGAACGGCGGGTTGCTTTGGGAAGGACATGTCACCATTCCCGCCGGCGGCTCCGAGCTCGAACGGATGGTGGACGTGGACGCCGACCCTCTGGTCTACAGCGGTACGGTCTACGCGGCGGCCTATCAAGGCGACGTGGTGGCCGTGGGCGAGGGCAGCGGCAAGGTGTATTGGAAACGGCCCATGTCGGTCTACAACAACATGGACGTGGATTGGCAACAGCTGGTGGTGAGCGACGCCAACGGCTGGCTCTGGTCCCTGGATCCGGACAGCGGCGCCGGTCGCTGGAGGGTCCAATCTCTGGCCCATCGTGATCTCTCACCGCCGGCGATCTTCGGCGACTATGTGGTGGTGGGCGATTTCGAAGGCTACCTGCACTGGTTCTCTTCCGAGGACGGGGCGCCGGTGGCCCGCCTCAAGCCCGCCGGCAAGGCCATCGTGGCCCAGCCGCTGGTGGTGGACGACGTGCTCTATGTCCTGGCCGTGGATGGAACTCTCACGGCCTTGGGGCTCCCGGAGCCGGAATAGATCGCCATGTTGCCCGTCATCGCGCTGGTGGGTCGCCCCAACGTGGGCAAGTCCACCCTCTTCAATCGACTCACCCGCAGTCGCGACGCGCTGGTGGCCGACCAGCCGGGCCTGACCCGTGATCGCAAATACGGTGTGGGGCGGGTGGGCGACCGTCCTTACGTGGTGGTGGACACCGGAGGGATCAGCGGCGATGCCGACGGCATCACCGCACTCATGGACCGCCAGGTGCAGCGGGCCATCGAGGAGGCGGATCACATCCTCTACCTGGTGGACGCTCGTGAAGGGCTCACCGGCGGCGACGAGCAGATCGCCGCCGAACTGCGCCGCACCGGCAAGCCGGTGACCCTGGTGGTGAACAAGAGCGAAGGGCTCGAGCGCCATCTGGCCGCCGCCGAGTTCCATGCCCTGGGATTGGGCGAACCGGTGCCCGTCTCCGCCGCCCACGGCCGTGGCGTCAAGCCGCTCATCAACGGCGTGCTCGCCACTTTGCCGCCCGCCGAAGCGCCGCCGGAGGAGGAGAAAGGTGTCCAGATCGCCGTGGTGGGCCGACCCAACGTAGGTAAGTCCACCCTCATCAACCGGCTTCTGGGCGAAGAGCGCCTGGTGGCTTACGACCAGCCGGGCACCACCCGCGACAGCGTGGCGGTGCCTTTTGAACATGGGGGGCGCCGTTACACCCTCATCGACACCGCCGGCGTTCGGCGCCGGGCGCGGGTTTCCGAGGCCATCGAGAAGTTCAGCGTCATCAAGGCGCTCCAGTCCATGGAGCAGGCCAATGTGGTGCTGTTGGTGCTCGACGCCCGCGAGGGCGTGACCGAACAGGATGCCAGCCTGGCTGGCCATGTGCTCGAAAGCGGTCGCGCCTTGGTGGTCGTGGTCAACAAATGGGACGGCTTGGGTGCCGATCACAGGGCGCGGGTGCGCGCCGAGCTCGAGCGCAAGCTGCCCTTTCTTTCCTTTGCCGAGGTGAAGTTCGTCTCCGCCCTCCATGGCACCGGCGTGGGTCACCTCATGGAGGCGGTGGATGCCGCCTACCGCGCGGCCACCGCGGACCTCAAGACGCCGGAGCTGACCCGGGTGCTGGAAGAGGCGGTGCAGGAGCATCAGCCGCCGCTGGTGCGGGGGCGGCGGATCAAGTTGCGCTATGCCCATCAGGGCGGGCGCAATCCGCCGCTCATCGTGATTCATGGCAATCAGACCGATGCGGTGCCTGCGGCCTATCGGCGTTATCTGGTGAACCGGTTTCGCGAGGTGTTCGGGCTCTGGGGGACGCCGGTGCGCATCGAGTTCCGAAGCGGAGAAAATCCCTTCGAAGGGCGGCGCAATCGACTCACGCCACGTCAGCGACGCAAGCGCAAGCGGTTGATGAAACACGTCAAGCGGCGCGGCTGAAGCCGGGGCTGTGGCATAATAACGGCCTTTTTGAAGCGGCCTGTGGTCCGGGCCGCAGGCTTGATACCAGGAGAACGGACATGAACTTCTTCATCAACGACGCATTGGCCGAAGCCACGGGAGCGGCGGCGCAGCAGCCGCCCGGCGGTGGGCTGGCGGGCCTGATCTTTCCCATCGGCCTCATCCTCATCCTCTATTTCTTCATGATCCGACCCCAGGTGAAACGGCAGAAAGAGCACAAGGCCCTGGTGGAGAGCCTGAAGAAGGGTGACGAGGTGCAGACCATGGGCGGCCTGGTGGGACGCATCACCGAGGTGGGCGAGAACTTCATCAAGGTGAAGGTGGCCGACGGTGTGGAGCTGACCCTGCGCCGCAACGCGGTCGAGACGGTGCTGCCCAAGGGCACCCTCGACGAGCTTTGATTTCCGCTCCTGCCTTTTCGTCGGGGTCGAGGCCGTGATGCTCAACAAATATCCCTTGTGGAAGAACCTCTTGGTGGCCGGCGTGTTGTTGTTCGGCCTGTTCTACGCGCTGCCCAACCTTTTTGGCCGGGATCCGGCCATCGCCGTTTCCGGTCTGCGCGGCGCCGAGGTGGAGGCGGGTCTGGAAGAGAAATTGACCCGGGCGCTGGAAGCGGCCGGGGTCCAGGTCAAAGCGGTGACCCGTGAAGACGGACGGCTCATCCTCCGCTTTGCTTCCACCACGGATCAACAGAAGGCCCAGGGGCTGATGGACAATCTTCTGGGCGAGCAATACACCCATGCCCTCACCATGGCGGACAACGTGCCGGCCTGGCTCAAGGCCCTGGGGGGACGGCCCATGAACCTGGGTCTGGATCTGCGTGGCGGCATCCATGTGCTCATCGACGTGGACATGGAGACCGCCCTTGAGGACAAGCTGGAAGCCTACACCGGGGACATTCGGGCCACGTTGCGCAAGAACAAGATCCGCTACCTCACGGTGAAGGCGGACGGCCAGCAGATCCTCGTCAAGTTCAAGGACGCGGCCGCCCGCGATCGGGCGGAGGCGGTGCTGGCCGAGGAGTTCCGCAATCTGGGTGTGGAGGCCGAGGAGCGGGACGGCGTGCCCTATGTGCGGTTGACCATGCCGCCGGCCGAGGTGCGGGCCACCAAGCGGTTCGCCTTGCAGCAGAACATCACCACCATCCGAAACCGGGTCAATGCCCTGGGGGTGGCCGAGCCGCTGGTCCAGCAACAGGGGGAGCGGCGCATCGTGGTGGAGTTGCCGGGTGTGCAGGACCCCAACCAGGTGAAGAACATACTCGGCGCCACGGCCACCTTGGAATATCGCTTGGTGGATACCGAGCACGACGCCTTCGAGGCCAAACGCACCGGCAAGGTGCCGCCGGGTTCTCGGCTCTACACGGTGCGTGAGGACGGTCGGCCCATTCTGCTCAAGAAAAGGGTCATCGTGACCGGCAACCAGATCACCGACGCCGCGTCGGGATTCGACCAGCGCACCGGAAGCCCCATGGTCACCGTCTCCCTCGACAGCAAGGGGGCGCGCCGCATGCGCGCGGTGACCACCGAGAACGTGGGCAAGCCCATGGCGGTGGTGTTCAAGGAGACGCGGGTGGTGGGACGCGATGCCGAAGGCAACCCCATCAAACGTCAGGTGGAGGAGGTGATCAGCGTCGCCAACATCCTCGAGCCTTTCGGCCGCCGTTTCCAGACTACGGGGTTGGACAGCCCGCAAGAGGCGCACGAACTGGCCTTGCTGCTTCGCGCCGGCGCGTTGGCGGCGCCCATCGACATCGTCGAGGAGCGCACCATCGGCCCGAGCCTCGGGGCGGACAACATTCGCCAGGGTTTCATCTCCGTGGTCATCGGGCTGCTATTGGTGATGATTTTCATGGTGGCCTATTACCGGGTTTTCGGCCTGTTCGCCGACGCCGCCTTGATCGCCAACCTGGTGCTGGTGGTGGCCGTATTGTCCCTGCTGCAGGCGACTCTGACCCTGCCTGGCATCGCCGGCATCGTGCTCACCGTGGGCATGGCGGTGGACGCCAACGTGCTCATCTACGAACGCATCCGAGAGGAGCTGCGGGTGGGGAGTACGCCTCAGGCGGCCATTCACGCCGGATACGAAAAAGCGTTCAGCACCATCATGGACGCCAATGTGACCACGCTCATCGCCGCGGTGGTGCTTTTCTCCATCGGCAGCGGGCCGGTGAAAGGCTTTGCCGTCACCCTGGCCATCGGCATCGTCACTTCCATGTTCACCGCCATCGTCGGCACCCGCGCTCTGGTGAATCTGGTGTACGGCGGCAAGCGGGTGAAGCGGCTGGCCATCTGATCGGGAGCAACCATGCGACAGCTATTGTCCACAAGACGCGAGTTCGATTTCATGGGGCGGCGCCGGCCGGCCATGATCCTGTCGGGCATCCTCATCGTCGTCTCTCTCCTCTCTTTGGTGTTCCGGGGATTGGCGTTCGGTATCGATTTCACCGGTGGCACCTTGGTGGAAGTGGGCTATCCCGAGCCGGTGCCGTTGGAAACGGTCCGGAAGGTGTTGGCGGAGAACGGCTTCGAAGAGGCCCAAGTGCAGCAGTTCGGTACGCCCAAGGATCTGCTCATTCGATTGGCGCCTCGTGAGGGCGTCAAGGCTTCCGAGTTGTCGGATCGGGTGTTCGCCGCTCTCAGCAAGGCCGCCGACGGCCGGGTGGAACTGCGCCGGGTGGAGTTCGTGGGGCCTCAGGTGGGGGATGAGCTCACCGAAGACGGCGCGCTGGCGGTGCTGGTGGCGCTCATGGCCATTCTCATGTATGTGGCGGTGCGCTTCGAATGGCGTTTCGCCGTGGGATCGGTGGCGGCCCTGGTGCATGACGTGGTGCTGACCTTGGGTTTTTTCTCCATCACCCAGCTGGAGTTCGATCTGACGGTCCTGGCGGCCGTCCTGGCGGTCATCGGATATTCGCTCAACGACACCATCGTGGTTTTCGACCGCATCCGTGAAAATTTCCGCAAGATCCGCAAGGGCGATTCGGAGACCATCATCAACGTTTCGCTCAACCAGACCTTGTCACGCACCCTGGTGACCTCGCTCACCACCCTGCTGGTGTTGTTGGCGCTCTTCTTCCTCGGCGGAGAGATCATTCACAACTTTTCGCTGGCGCTCATCCTCGGTGTGGTGGTGGGCACCTACTCGTCCATCTACGTGGCCAGCACCACGGCATTGGCCCTGGGGGTGAGCAAGGCCGATCTCATGCCGGTGGAAAAAGAGGGCGCTCGATTGGACGACATGCCTTGACCGGCGCGGCCATCGCGCTTTTCGAGTGGAAAGAACGGGCTTTTCGGCCCGTTTTTTCGTGATCCAGGCCGGCGCGGGTCTTCCGGACGGCTTGGGCCGAGCGGCCTTTCAGCGTTTTTGCTGCCACCAATGTTGGACGATGTTCATTACGTCCAGGTCTTCCGGTCCTGAGCGCCAGGATTTGGAGAGGGGGACATCGGCGCTGGCCGGCGGCGGATCGGGGGGATAGACCTGAAAGCGGGTGGGCAAGGGGGTGGCGTCGCCCACGGCAAGCACCTCGCCGCGGCTCAAGGAGGCGAGGATATCGGCCAGGTCGGCCTCGCCCTCGGGCAACAGGCCGCGTACATAGGCCTGATCGTCGGGATTACTGATGCGCAGGCAAAGATAGTTGGAACACTGGGCCAGCACCGTTTCCGACAGCTCAGTGGGGCGCTGGCTCACCACGCAGAGTGCAACGCCGTATTTACGTCCCTCCTTGGCGATCCGCTCCATGGCGCGACGGGTGGCGGCCAGCGCGGGGTCCCCTTCCCGTGGCAGATACTGGTGTGCCTCCTCGCACACCAGCAGGATGGGGAATTCACGCCGGCGGGGATTCCAGTAGTTGAATTCGTAGGCCAGGCGGGCGATTTGGGACGATACCATGGGCCGGACGTCCGACGGAATGGGGCTCAGGTCGATGACCGTGATCTGGCGGCGTGGTTCGCCCAGGCCGACGAAGTCCCGTAACAGATCTTCGAGATGCTCGGATCGAGTGCGCTTTTTCGGCCGCAGCAAAAAGTCGTAGCGGGCGTCGTTGTACATGGACTGAAAGCGCACCAGGAAGTTGTCGAACGCGCCGTAGAGGGTGCCTTTGGTCTTTCCGAAGTCGAGTTGTTGCTCGTTGGCCTGTTTGAAGTGCAGGTAAAGCTCTTTGAGAGAGAAGTAGACCGGCGAGTCTACTGAAATCTGCTGCAAGCCCAAGTGAGCATTGGCTTTCTTGCGAAGGGCATAGAGCACGTCACGCAAATAGGCGATCTGCAGGGTCGCGGTGGGGTCGGTCTTGTCGATGAGAAAGTCCACCAATTCGGCATAGGTGAGGAGCCAATAGGGAATCTCCAGCTCGCGGGCGTCCAGGTGCCGGACCACCGAATCGGGAAAGGGGCTGTGCAGTCGTCCGTTCTCGTCACGCCAGCCGTATTCGCCATGCAGATCGAGGAGGATGATGTGGGCGCGCGGCAACACCTTGAGAGTACGTTGCAGCAGACTGGTTACGGTCCAGGATTTGCCGGCGCCGGACTGGCCGAGAATGGCCAAGTGGCGTGTGAACAGAGGGTTGGGGTCCAGATAGACGTCGATCTCTTTCCGGCTGCTCAGCCAGCCCAGGGCCAGATTCTCGTTGCGAAAGCGGTCGAACAGCACTTCGAGTTGGCGTGAGGTCACCAGGTGCACTTCAGCGCCGGTGACGGGGAAGGCCTTCACGCCCCGATCGAAAGCTCCCTTTTGGTCGATGTGTCCGAGGGGCAGCAGCTCCAGATAGCGGCGCCGCGCCTTGCGTGTGGCTTGGCCGGTGAGTGGAATACCTTTTTCGGGTTCTTCTTGGTTGCGAGGCGTCTGGAGCACCTCCACCGGATCTTCCCACATGCGGATCACCTGACCCAGAACTTCAACGTCGTCGTGACGGATCACCAGTTGGCTGCCCAATTGGCCCACGGCAATGCGTTCGCGTCCCAGGTTCCGGATCGGCTGGAAGCCTTCTGCTTCGGTCAGCAGTGTGACCACGATGCGTCCTCCGGTGACGTCGGTGACCTTACCGACGAGGGTGTTGGCCGTACTCTGCATGGTTGTTCCGATCCCTGCCGGTTGATGGGTATATTTTTCGAGTGTAATCGATAGAATGACTCGATCGTGCCGTCGAATGTCCACTCTGTGATTGAGGCGGCATTTATCCCGTGGACGGGAAAACAGAGGACAGGAAAAGCATGAAACGAATCACCGTCATCGGCGCCGGGTTCGGTGCGCTCACGGCAGTGCGCAAACTGCGGGCCCGCGATTCCGGCCTGCAGATCGACCTCATCGCTCCAAAGGCGGAGTTCGTCTATCTTCCCGGGTTGATTTGGATTCCCACCGATCTGCGCCGGGCGGAGGATCTGATCATTCCTCTGGACGGCTTCTTGCGGCGAATGGAGGTGAACTTCCACGCCGCTTCCGCCACCGGCTTGGAGGACGGCGGTCGAGTGGTGATCACCGATGCCGGGAGGGTGGAGAACGACGGCCTGATCATCGCTTCAGGCGGTCGTTTCATCAAGAAACTGCCGGGCATCGAGCACGCCATCACGCCTTGCGAGGGCGTCGCCGCCGCCGAAAAGATCCGCGAGCGGCTCCACGCCATGGACGGCGGCACCATCGCGTTCGGCTTCAGCGGCAACCCCAAGGAGCCTTCGGCCATGCGTGGAGGCCCCATGTTCGAATTCTTGTTCGGGATCGACCGCTGGCTGCGTAAAAAAGGGCTGCGCGACCGGTTCGAGCTGGTTTTCTTCACGCCGGCGGAAAAGCCGGGACAACGGTTGGGCGAGAAGGCGGTCAAAGGCATTCTCTCCACCATGGCCAAACGGGGCGTGAAGACCCACTTGGGGCACAAGCTCAAGCGATTCGAGGCGGACAAGGTGGTCACCGAAGGGGGAGAGTTCCATGCCGATCTCATCCTTTTCATGCCTGGGATGACCGGCAACCTCTGGTTCGACGCCACCGATCTGCCGCGCTCCGAGGGCGGCCTCATTCGCGCCGACCGCCACTGCCGGGTCGAGGGGTGGAAACACACCTACGTGGTGGGTGATTCGGGCAGTTTCCCCGGCCCGGGATGGCTGCCCAAGCAGGCCCACATGGCCGATTTGCAGGCGGAGGCGGCCGCGGCCAATCTGTTGGACGAGCTGGCGGGACGTGAGCCGTCGGCCACCTTCAAGCCGGAGCTCATCTGCATCATCGACAGCTATGACACCGGAATGATGGTCTACCGCACCGAGAAGCGAAACCTGGTCACGCCGGCTTTCGCCGGGTTCCACTGGGCCAAGCGTTTCTTCGAGTGGCATTATCTCCACGAATATCGTAAATAGGACGCCCCGCATGAGATTTCTCGACATTCCCGAGTCGGAGCGCAAGCAAGCCCGCCACCCTCACGAATACTTTCTCATCAACCTCATCACCAACCACATCCTGGTGTTCGTTGGGCTGCTGGGCATGGCCAAACAGGAACCCTACCTGATCCTCATCGTGCCTACTGTCTCCATCCTCATCCTCACCTATCTGATTTGGCGGGCACGGCTGTCTCGAGAGAGAGACAGCTGGTATGTCTTCGCCCATTGGCAGCTGTGCGCCCGCCGCAGCCGCTTCTTCATCGGCATGATTCTGCTCATGGGAGTGGGGATCGCGGCCATCCTGGCCAGCGTGGGCGGCAACGTCAACGACCTCAAGCCTGGGCACTATGCCATCGGCGGCCTGGTCATGTTGCCGACTTTGTTCACCGTTCTGGTGCTCATCATCATGGAGTCGGACGCGGTGCACAAAGCGAATATCGGTGAGGTGCCGGACGGTCTGGTGAAGCGGTATCCCCCGCCGGAACGGTACCGGGCGGCACCGCCGCCCGAGCCCATTCCGGGGGATTGATTCGGTGAAGCGCAGCGTTTTCTGGCCGGTGCTGCTGCTGGCGACGGCAGCGGTGGTGTTGGCCGTTCTGCTTCCCGGCGGGCGGGCGCCCGAACCGCCCCGCCACCTGCCGTGGCAGATCGAGGTGCTGCCCAATGGCACCAGCCGGGTTTTCGGTATCACCCTGGGGCATACCACCCTGGACGAAATGGAGCGGATCCTGAAGGCGGAAGGGGAAGTGAGCCTGTTCGTCGACGGCGACGGCCGCAAAGTGGTGGAGGCCTACTTCAACGACGTCACCCTCGATGGCCTGAAGGCGCGCATGGTGGCGGTCCTGGGGTTCGGTGGGGCCCGGCTCGAGGCGTTGTTCGATCGCGGTGCGCGCATCGCCGGGTTGGCCGAAGGTGAGCGCAAAGTGACCCTGTCGGCCGAGGACCGCCGCCTGGCGGGGCGAACGCCGGTGGTGGCCGTCACTTATCTGCCCCGTATCGATCTGGATGAGGAGATCCTGCTCCAGCGCTTCGGAGCGCCCGCCCGCCGCATCCGAGAGCCCGAGGGCGGGGTGGTGCATTGGCTCTACCCGGAGAAAGGGCTGGATCTGGCGGTGAGTCCGGAAGCGAAAGAGGTGTTGCAATACGTGCCGCCGCGTGACTTCGATCGGCTGGTGGTCGCACCGCTCGAGCGCGCCGCGGCGGCCTTTCAAGAATAGGACCGGCGTCAGTCCTCGTCGGGAAAGTTGTACCCCACCCGCTTGCGCCGCTCGCCCGGCTCCAGCGGCTTCTCTTCCGGCGCATCGTCGTCCAACAGGATGCGGTGGGCGTCGCCTTCCAGATCGTCGTACTGTCCTTTCTTGATGGCCCAGATGAGCACTCCCACGAACACCAGGCCGAAGAAGATCATGCCGGGGATGAGGGTATAGATCACTTCCATGGGTCAGGATTTCCGGAACAGGGTGCGGATCCGGGCGGCGTTGCCGATGACCGCCAGGGAACTGAGGGGCATGGAGATGGCCGCCACCAACGGCGTGATGCGGGCCGACATGGCCAGCGGCACCATGATCACATTATAGAGGATGGAGATGCCGATGTTCTGGCGGATGGTGCGAATGGTGCGCCTCGACAGTTCCGCCGCCAGATGGATCTTCTCCAGTTCGTCCCCCATGAGGACGATATCGGCGCTCTCCACCGAGACGTCTGTGCCGGAACCGATGGCGATTCCCACGTCGGCACGGATGAGGGCAGGGGCGTCGTTGATGCCGTCGCCCACCATGGCCACCTGGTGGCCACCTTGCTGAAGGCGGCGGATCACCTGGTCTTTCTCTTCCGGCAGCACTTCGGCGATCACCTCCATGCCGCCGAGGCGTCGGGCCACGGCCTCCGCGGTGGCGCGCCGGTCGCCCGAGAGCAGGGTGAGGCGGATGCCGGCGGCGCGCAGCTTCTCCACCAACGCGGGCGCGTCGGGGCGCAGTTCGTCTTCGATGCCCAGCAGGGCGGCGTGGCGTCCGTCGAGCGCCAGGTGGACGGCGGAGACGGCTTCCCGTTCCAGCCGCTCTGCTTCGGCCAGCAGTTCGCCGTCCGGTGCCACGCCGTTTTGTTCGAGCCAGGCGAGGGTGCCGAGCAGCAGGTCGTGCCGTCCCACCCGGGCGCGAACGCCGCGGCCGGGCACGGCCTCGAACCGGTCCACGGGATGGGGTGTCAGCCCCCGTGCCTTGGCCGCACGCACCACCGCCTGGGCGACGGCGTGTTCCGAACGGTGTTCGGCGGACGCGGCCAGGGCGAGCAGGGTATCGTCGTCCACGTCGCTGCGGTTCTCGAACCGCACCACCCGCATCTCTCCACGGGTGAGGGTGCCGGTCTTGTCGAACACGAAATGGTCGATCCCGGCCAGGGTCTCCAGCACGGCGCCGTTTTTGACGAGAATGCCGTGGCGCGCACCCTGGCCCGAGGCCACGGCGATGGCCATGGGGGTGGCCAGTCCGAAGGCACAGGGGCAGGTGATGATGAGCACGGAAACGGCGGCCATGAGCGCCTTTTCGAAATCCACGCCGTACCAGTAGAGGAAGGTGATCGCGGCCAGGCTCAAGGTGGCGGCCACGAACCAGGGAACGATGCGGTCGGCAGTGCACTGGATGGGGGCTTTGGAGGCTTGGGCCTCTTCCACGAGGTGGATGATGCGCCCCAGTGCGGTGTCACGCAGGGTGCCGGTCACTTCGACGGTGAGGGCGCCGTTGCCGTTGACCGTTCCCGCTGAGATCCGGTCCCCCGGCGTTTTTTCCACCGGGCGTGATTCTCCGCTGAGCATGGCTTCGTCCACGGTACTTCGACCTTCCAGCACCACGCCGTCCACTGGAATCTTGTCCCCGGGACGCACCAGCACCCGGTCACCGGGGCGGATGCGACGGATGGACACCACCGCTTCGCCCTCGTCCGTGAGCCGGGTGGCCACTCGGGGTTGAAGGTCCAGCAGGCGTTGGGTGGCGGCCACGGCGTGTCGCTTGGAGACGGCTTCCAAGTGGCGGCCCACCAGGATGACGAAGATGAAGTTCACTACGGTGTCGAAATAGACCTCGTGGTGGGGGTTGCCGGTGATGGTGATCCATGCGGAATAGGCCCAGGTGGCGGTCGCGCCGATGGCGATGGGCAGGTCCATGCCCAGATGGCCGGTGCGCAGCGAAGTCCACGCGCCGCGCAAGAAAGGCCAGCCCGAGTAGAAGAGGGTAGGGGTGGCCAACACCAGCCCCACCCAGTGAAAGAGGTCCCGGAATTCGCCTTCGCTGGCCCCGGCATAGAGGGCGATGGAGATCCACATCAGGTTCATCATGGCGAACCCGGCGAAGACGATACGGAACAGCAGCTCCCGGTTCTGTTTTTTCAACCGCCCTTCCGCCGTCTCGGGATCGAAAGGCACGGCCGCGTACCCGATGCGGGCCAGCTGTTCCAGGATCTGCGACAGCCGCACGCGTTCGTTGTCCCAGCGCAAAAGCAGCCGTTTGGCCGAGAGGTTCACCCGCGCCGACAACACGCCCGGCATGCGCGCCAGGGTTTGCTCGATGAGCCAGACACAGGCGGCGCAATGGATGCCCTCCACCAGCAGGTGGATCTCGCGGCCCTCGCCCACCTCGTGGACGAACTCCTCCTGCACCTCTTCCAGGTCGTAGAGGGCAAGGTCCTTGGGCGGCTCGGGTGGAGGCGCAAGAAGGGTGCCTTCCGGCGTGCGCTGGTAGAAACCTTGCATGCCGGCGGCATAGATGGCTTGGCAAACCGATTGGCAGCCGAAACAGCAGAAGCGACGGGTGTGGCCTTCGATCTCGGCTTCGAAACGCTCCCCTTCGGGCAGGGGCAGGCCGCAATGGAAGCAGCCCGCGTCGGGGCCGTGGTCGGGCATGTCAGGGCGTGCGGACGCTGATGCGGCGAGTGATCTCCAAAGCGTCGCCGTCTTTTTGCAGCTCCGCCGTCAGATCCCAGATGCCTTTGAGGGGAAACACCAGTTCGGCGCTATAGACGCCCGGCGCCACTTGCTCCATTTCGGCCTGGAAATCGGAAGCGGCGTCACTGGGGCGGTAGGCGCGCAACACAGCCCGTTCCCCCACCACCGGCAGGCCTTCCCGATCCACCACCTTGAACGTATAGCGGGCCGGTTCGTTGACCACCGGCTTGTGCACTGCATTGAGGGTCATTTGCCATCCCAGTCGTTCGCGCGTCTTGCGGATGGTAATGAACTCTTGCTCCAGGTCACGGCCCCGTTCGTAATAGTTCTTGTCCACGAGACCGGGGTTGGTGACGATGGCCGTGATGATGAAGCCCACGTTCACCAGCAGCACGAACACGATGGCTGCCAGCCAGCCCAGAACCCAGGGGTTGCGTAGGGCTTCTTTGTTGTGCTGAGAGATTCTCGGTCGTCTTTTCTGTGCCGTTTCGGTCATGAATCACACCTCAACGCGGGGGCGCGAAGAACATGCTTTCATACTCGGCCGACTGGGTGGGGTCCTCCACCCCTGTGGCCTTGAACAGGATGGGCGTGCGCTCTTCCTCGATGGCCTCCTGGGGCGCCTTGATGTAGATCGTGTAAGAGGTGTCGCCGCCTTTTCGAGCATACAGGGGTTTTTCTGCCCCTTTGAGCACCATGCCCTCGATTCCGGAGGCGGTAATCTTGACATGAAAATCCTTGTCCGTCTTGTTCAGGATCTTGAGCCGGTATTTGTTCTGGATGGAGCCGTCGCTCAACTCCACGTACAAAGGCGCGCGTTCGTGAAGCACCTTGAGCTCGATGGTGCCCAGATGGGTGATGCCGTAAAGGATGCCCAGCACCGACAGGATCAAGATGGTGAGATAGATCAGGGGGCGCGGCCGTTTGTACAAGGGCAGTTGATGCTTGCCTTCCATCTCGTCCAGGGAGGCGTAGCGGATGAGCCCTTTGGGTCGGCCGATCTTTTCCATCACTGCGTCACAGGCGTCGATGCACAAGGCACAGGTGATGCAGCCCTCTTGCTGCCCCATGCGAATGTCGATGCCGGTGGGGCAAACGGCCACACACTGCTTGCAGTCGATGCAGTCGCCTTGGCCTTCGGGAATCTTGCCCTTCTTCAAGCGACCGCGCGGCTCGCCGCGGTTGAAATCATAGGTGGGAAGGATGGTCTCCTTGTCGTACATGACGCCCTGGATGCGGGCATAGGGGCAGAGCCAGAAACAGGCCTGTTCACGCAACTTTCCGGCCAACACCAAGGTGCCCGCCGTGAACAGGGCGATGACGCCGTAGGCCACGGGGCTGGCCCGTCCGGTGAACAGGTCGGCCCACAGCTGGTAGGCGTCGGTGAACCAGGCCACGAAGCTGATGCCGGTGAGCACTGAGATGAGCAGCCAGAGGAACCATTTGAGGCTCAATTTGCGGATCTTTTCCGCCGTCCAGGGGCCCTCCTCGAGCTTGCGGCGCTTGGCGGGCGGCCCTTCGATCTTGTCTTCCAGCCAGGTGAAGACGTCGGTCCAGGCGGTCTGGAAGCAGAAGAAGCCGCAGTAGACGCGGCCGGCGATGGAGGTGACCGCGGCCAGCAACATGGCGAAGAAAAGCAACACCAAAGCCAGCATCCACACGTCCTGGGGGAGCACCGTGATATCGAAGATGTGGAACTGCCGGTTGGGAATGTCGAACAACACGGCTTGGCGACCGTTCCAGCGCAGATAGGGGCCTAAGAAAAAGATGAGCCACACGCTGTGGGTGATCCATTTCAGGCGGCGCCACTTGCCGCGCACCCGTTTGGCATGGATCTTCTCGTCGCCGGTGTTGACGTGCCAGTTGGCGGCTTCTTCATAGATGTCGTTGGCGTACTGCTCTGAACGGGACTCTGCGGGCTGATTCACGGTGTTCGTCTCCTTGCAACTCGGGCCGGAAAAAGGTTCGGCGGAGCTGAAAAACCTCTGCTCGAGGAAGCTCGACGGCGGAACGTCGACAGCGCATCAGTGTGCCAGCCGGCCGCCGGCACGTCCTTGATATTTCCCAATATTCTGACTTTTGTCAGGTTCCGCCGGGTTGTCCCCCGCCCAACTTTTCCCATGCAATCGAAAAAGGGAGCCTTGGCCCCCTTTTTCGGCTGCATACGAAATGCAAAGGTCAGTCGTCGGAATGGGTTTCGTTCATGAGTTTTTTCAGCTTGTAGCCGAGGAAGCCGAGAATGACCACGGCCACGGCGACGGAAAGAATGGATGCGATGGCTACCCAATCTGTCATGTCGATCCCTCCCTCAGGTATCTTGTGATGAGTCCACGGGAACCCTGAAAGGTTCCCGTGGTGTTTCATGCCCTCATTGTCCGCCGCCCAGCTGGTGCACGAAGACGGCCAACTTCTTGATCTGGTTCTCGTCCAGTCGGCCTTTCCAAGCGGGCATCACGGCCTCCCGGGTCTTAGGATCCGTGGGGTCGTTCACACCGTGGCGGATGGTGTACTTGATGCTCGCCAACTGGTCCTTGGCACGGAAGCGCCAGATCTTGTCGGTCAGGTTAGCCGAGCCGAGCGCCTGCATCCCCTTGCCGTCGGGACCGTGGCAACCCGCGCACCCCTTGGCCATGTAGAGAGGCTCTTCGGTGACCTTGCCGTTGTAGATGGCGTTGGCCAGCTTGTCGATCTCCTCCTCGGTGAGCTGCATGCCACCCATCTTGGGCATCATGCCCTTGCGGCCGTCGGTGATGGTTTGGGTGATGGCCTCGATGGTGCCGCCCCAGAGCCAGTCGTCGTCGGCCAACGAGGGGAAAGCCGACTGTTCGGGGCTCTCGGCAATGGTGCCTTGGCCGCCGGAGCCGTGGCAGGCGGCGCAGTTGTCACCGAAGAGCACCTTGGCCGAGCGGGTGACGTACTCCTTGAGCTGGTCGTCCTTGAGGATTTCGGCTGCGCTCATGCTCTTGATCTTCTCTTCGTAGGGGGCGCGGATGGCCTCTACTTCCTGAAGGTCCTTCTTGTACTCCTTGATGGAGCTCCAGCCGGCGATGCCGCGGGTATAGTCGTCCAGCAGCGGCCAGGCGGGGTAGTAGATGCCGTACACCAGCACCAAGATCCAGCTGGCGTGCAGGCCCCACATCCACCACTTGGGTGGCGGGTTGGTCAGTTCCGCCAGGTTTTCGTCCCAGACGTGCCCCGTGGTCTGACCGTGAGGATTGCTCTTCTCTTCACTCATTTTTCGTTCTCCGAGTCCGTATTCTCTTCTTCAAAGGGAATATGACGTTGTGATTCGAGTCGCTCCTTGTTCTTCGGATTGAAGACATAGCTGTAGATCCACACCATGGCCAAGAAGGCGGCGACGGTGACGATGAGGCCGATCCAATCGTGCAGCGTCATCGCCGCCCAGTCGGTGTGGAAGTACTCGCGGAGACTACTCACGATAATCCACGTCGTCTTTGAGGTTGACCATGGTGCCCAACACCTGGAGGTAGGCGATGAGCGCATCCACTTCGCGCACGCCGTCCACCTTCTCCGCTTCTGCGATGTCGGCGTCGGTGTAGGGCACGCCGATGGTGCGCAAACCTTCCATGTGGCGCTTGAGTGCCTTGCCGTCCACGGTCTGTTCGGCCAGCCACGGGTAGTTGGGCATCACCGACTCGGGAACCACGGAACGGGGCGCCATCAGGTGCTGGAAGTGCCACTCGTTGGAGTATTTGCCGCCCACCCGGGCCAGGTCGGGGCCGGTCCGCTTGGAGCCCCACTGGAACGGATGGTCGTACATGGACTCGGAGGCGAGCGAGTAGTGGCCGTAACGCTCCTTCTCGTCACGGAAGGGACGGATCATCTGCGAATGGCACAGATAGCAGCCTTCGCGCTGATAGACGTCCCGACCGGCCAGTTCCAGAGCGCTGTAGGGCCGGATGCCGTCCCCGGGCTTCCACTCCGAGATGGGCTTGCGCTCTTCCAGCGGCACGTTGTGCTGCCAGACGATCTCGGGGTGTTTGTTGTGCTCCATGGTGTTGTCCAGGTAGAAGAGCGGAACGATCTCCACCAGACCACCCACGGAGAGCAGGACCAACAGCAGCACGAACATCACGAAGACGTTGCGTTCCGCCGCGTCCTGCAGCTTGGTCGAATAGATCTTGTCAGCCATTGTGTTCTATCTCCTCTGGTCCATCAGGCAGCGGCAGCGGCAGCGGTGCTGCGCTGGGCGGAAGCCTGGCGAATGGTCATGATCACGTTGTAGAGCATGATGACCCCACCGAGCCAGAAGATGGCGCCGCCGATGGCGCGCATGGCGTAGTAGGGGTGCATGGCCGCGACG
>CAYOJM010000110.1:0-4432 GCA_964404295.1 uncultured Sedimenticola sp.
GGCCAGCATGTCCAGGTCGTTGTTGCTGGCGGCGCCGTCGGTGCCCAGGGCCACGTTGACGCCGGCCTCCAGCAGTTTCGCCACCGGGCAGAAGCCGGAGGCGAGCTTGAGGTTGGACTGGGGGCAGTGGACCACCTGCACGCCGGCGCGGGCCGCCTGTTCGATTTCCCCATCGGTGAGTTGGGTCATGTGCACCGCCACCAGGTCGGGCGCCACCAGGCCGAGGGTGTCGAGCCGGGCCAAGGGACGGCGACCGTGGGTGGACAAGCTCTGTTCGATCTCCTGTTCGGTTTCATGGACGTGCATGTGCACCGGAAGGTCCAGCTCGGCGGCCAAGGTGCGGATGCGGCGCAAAGGGGCATCGGAAACCGAATAGGGGGCGTGGGGGGCGAACAGGACGCGCACCAGGCCATCGCCTTTGAGCCGGTCGTGGAGAGCCAGTCCCCGTTCAAGGTATTCGTCGGCGCTTCCGGCCCAGGCCGAGGGAAAGTCGATGACGATGAGACCCACCGCCGCCCGCAGGCCGGCCCGCCGCGCCACGTCGGCGGTGACCTCGGGAAAGAAGTACATGTCGTTGAAGCAGGTGGTGCCGCTGCGGATCATCTCCACCAGGGCCAGCCGGGTGCCGGCGGCGACGAATTCGGGCCCCACCCAGCGCTGTTCGGCCGGCCAGATGTGCTCTTGCAGCCAGGTCATCAGCGGCAGGTCGTCGGCCAGCCCGCGAAAGAGGGTCATGGGCGTGTGGGTGTGGGCGTTGACCAGGCCGGGGATCAGCGCGTGGTCGGGCAGTTCGACCACCTCGGCGGCGGTGATCTGGGCGCGGGCCTCATGGGATGGGAGCAGGGCCAGGATGCGGCCGTCGGTGACGGCGAGCGCGTGGTGTTCCAGCGTCCGCCCACGGGGCTCCACGGGCAGGATCCAGCGGGCGTGGATGAGCAGGTCGGCTTCCATGGCGTCCGGAGTCGGGCCGTGAATCGAGTAAAATAGCCCAATTTCGTTCCCTTGTCCTCATGTCATGGAGATCGTCGAGCCACACCGTCCCGTCACCGCGGACGACGCCGTTCTTTGGGAAGATGGTGCGCTGTTGCTGCTCGATCAGCGGCGGCTCCCGGATGAAGTGAGGTTCGTCCGCTGCCGGAGCGCCGCCGCCGCCGCCGAGGCCATCACCGCCATGGTGGTGCGCGGGGCGCCGGCCATCGGCATCGCCGCCGCCTACGGGGTGGTGCTGGCGGCGCGCGACGCTTGGCGCCGTCGGGGCGAGGATTGGATGGAGCAGATGCGCGAGCCTTTGGCGCTGCTTGCCGGCGCCCGCCCCACGGCGGTCAATTTGGGGTGGGCGCTGGGACGCATGGAGCGGACCATGCAGGGACTGCCGCCCGACCGGGATCCGGAGCCGGCCCTGCTGGAGGCGGCGCGCCGCATCCATGCCGAGGACGCGGCCGCCAATCGAGCCATGGGCCAGTTCGGGGCCGATCTCATTCGCGAGCGCACGGCGATCATCACCCACTGCAATGCCGGTGCCCTGGCCACGGGGGGGTTCGGCACGGCCCTGGGGGTGATCCGGGCCGCCCATGCCCGCGGGCTCGTCGAGCGGGTCTATGCCGACGAGACCCGGCCCTGGTTGCAAGGCGCCCGCCTCACCGCCTGGGAGCTGGTGCGCGACGGCATCGAGGTTTCGCTGCTGGTGGACGGCGCCGCCGCCGCGCGCATGGCCGCGGGGGGTGTGGGTTGGGTCGTCGTGGGTTCCGATCGCATCGCCGCCAACGGCGACGTGGCCAACAAGATCGGCACCTATGGATTGGCCTTGGCGGCGCGCGCCCATGGGGTCAAGTTCATGGTCGCGGCACCCACATCCACCATCGACCTGGACTGTCCCGACGGTGGCGCCATTCCCATCGAGACCCGCGACGCCCAAGAGGTGCTCGGCTGCCACGGCCGGCCGGTGGCCGCCGCAGGGGCGGACGCCTGGAATCCGGTGTTCGACGTGACCCCCGCCCGCTTGGTGGACGCCATCGTCACCGAGAAAGGGGTGGTGGAAGCGCCCGATGCGGTGAAGCTGGCGGCCCACATGGCGGCGTGACGCTGCGCTCTGGCGGGCTCAGCGCCATTTTCAGAGGGGTTTCACCCCGACCCGCATCCCCCCTTCTGCAATGTGGTAAAATCCCGCGATTCACCATCCACCCGGCTGTGGGAGTCGCATGACCGAATTCGCCAAGGAGATCATCCCCGTCAATCTCGAGGACGAGATGCAGCACTCCTACCTCGATTACGCCATGAGCGTGATCGTCGGAAGGGCGCTGCCGGACGTGCGCGACGGTCTCAAGCCGGTGCACCGGCGGGTGCTCTACGCCATGCACGAGCTGGGCAACGACTGGAACAAGCCCTACAAGAAGTCGGCCCGGGTGGTGGGTGACGTCATCGGTAAATACCACCCCCACGGGGACACGGCAGTGTACGACACCATCGTGCGCATGGCCCAGCCCTTCTCCCCGCGCTACATGCTCATCGACGGCCAGGGCAACTTCGGTTCGGTGGACGGCGATTCGCCGGCGGCCATGCGCTACACCGAGGTGCGCCTCTCCCGGATCGCCCACGAGCTGCTGGTGGACATCGACAAGGAGACGGTGGATTTCGTCCCCAACTACGACGGTTCGGAGAAGGAGCCGGTGGTGCTGCCGGCCAAGATCCCCAACCTGCTCATCAACGGTTCCGCCGGCATCGCCGTGGGCATGGCCACCAACATCCCGCCGCACAACCTCTCCGAGGTGGTGGATGCCTGTGTGGCCCTCATCGACGATCCCGCCATCTCCATCGACGGCTTGATGGCCCACCTGCCCGGCCCCGACTTTCCCACTGCCGGCATCATCAACGGAGCCAAGGGCATCCGCGACGCCTACCGCACCGGCCGCGGCAAGATCTATGTGCGTGCCCGCACCCATTTCGAGGAGATGGAAGGTGGCCGCCAGCGCATCGTGGTCACCGAGCTGCCCTACCAGGTGAACAAGGCGCGGCTCATGGAGAAGATCGCCGAACTGGTGCGCGAGAAGCGCATCGAAGGCATTTCCGAGATCCGCGACGAATCGGACAAGGAAGGGATGCGCATGGTGATCGAGCTGCGCCGCGGAGAGGTGGCCGAGGTGGTGCTCAACAACCTCTTCCAGCATACCCAGATGCAGAGTGTCTTCGGCATCAACGTGGTGGCGCTGGTGGACGGTCAGCCGCGCACCCTGAATCTCAAGCAGTTGCTGGAGCACTTCATCCGCCACCGGCGCGAGGTGGTGACCCGCCGCACCCTTTTCGATCTACGCAAGGCACGGGCCCGCGCCCATGTGCTGGAGGGATTGGCGGTGGCCCTGGCCAACATCGACGAGGTGATCGCCCTCATCAAGGCCGCGCCCAGTCCCGCCGAAGCGAAGAAGGCGCTGTGCGCCCGCACCTGGAAGTCGGGCGCCCTGCAGGAGATGCTCTCGCGCGCCGGCGCCGAGGCGTCGCGCCCCGAAGAGCTGCCCGAGGGCTACGGCCTCACGCCGGAGGGCTACCGCCTCACCGAGACCCAGGCCCAGGCGATCCTCGACCTGCGCTTGCAGAAGCTCACCGGCCTGGAGCAGGACAAGATCATCGGCGAGTTCCAGGAGCTGCTCGAGCGCATCGCCGAGCTGCTGGCCATCCTCTCCAGTGACGCCCGCCTCATGGAGGTGATCCGCGAGGAGCTGCTCACCTTGAAGGGGGAGTTCGGCGACGCGCGGCGCACCGAGATCATCACCGACCGCCTCGATCTCACCCTGGAGGATCTCATCACCGAGGAGGACGTGGTGGTGACCCTCTCCCACCACGGCTACGCCAAGGCCCAGCCGCTGGACGCCTACCGGGCCCAGCGCCGCGGCGGCAAGGGCAAGACCGCCACCGCCACCAAGGACGAGGACTTCGTGGACAAGCTCTTCGTGGCCAGCACCCACGACACCATCCTCTGCTTCTCCAGCGCCGGCAAGGTCTACTGGCTCAAGGTCTACCAGTTGCCCCAGGCGGGGCGCAACGCCCGCGGCAAGCCCATGGTCAACCTGCTGCCGCTGGAGGAGGGCGAGCGCATCAGTGCCGTGCTGCCCATCCGCGAGTACGAGGAGGGCAGGTACGTCTTCATGGCCACCGAGCAGGGCACGGTGAAGAAGACCCCCCTGGCCGACTTCTCCCGGCCCCGCTCCAGCGGCATCATCGCCATCGACCTGAAGGAGGGGGACCAGCTCATCGGCGTGGACCTCACCGACGGCGAGCGCGACATCATGCTCTTCAGCACCGCGGGCAAGGCGGTGCGCTTCAGCGAGAAGGAGGTGCGTCCCATGGGCCGCACCGCCGCCGGCGTGCGCGGCATCCGGCTGGATCCCGGCCAGCGGGTCATCTCCCTCATCGTGGCCGACGAGGGCGACGTGCTCACCGT
>CAYOJM010000111.1:0-19167 GCA_964404295.1 uncultured Sedimenticola sp.
CCCATCTCCCAGTTCGTGGTCAAACTCACCTCGCCCCTGCTGCTGCCCCTTCGCCGGGTGGTGCCTCCAGTGGCCGGCCTGGACACCGCTTCCCTGATCCTCGCCTGGCTGCTCAAAACGGTGGAGTTGGTGGTGATCACCGCCCTTGCCGGCGGGGGCCTCGTCCTCTGGGGCGCCCTCCTCATGGCGGTGCCCGAACTGGTGGAATCGACCATCGACCTCTTCTTCTGGGCCATCCTCATTCAGGCCATCCTGAGCTGGGTCAGTCCGGGCACCTACAACCCGGCCGCGGCCCTGCTCTACAGCCTGACCCTGCCATTGCTGCGTCCCGCCCAACGACTGATTCCCCCCATCGGCGGCCTCGACCTCTCCCCCATGGCGGTCATGATCGGCCTCGTGCTGCTCAAGATGCTTCTGTTGCCGCCGTTGCGCACCCTGGCCGCCGCCCTCGGCGGATGAGCACCTGGTGCCGTCGCGACGGCGACGACCTGGTCCTGCTTCTGCGGGTCAAGCCTCGCGCCCGGCGCACCGCCTGGGCGGGCAGTCGCGACGGACGGGGCCTGCTGGCGCTCCAGGCTCCGCCGGTGGACGGCAAGGCCAACACGGAGCTGGTGAAGTTTCTCGCCCGGCAGTTCGGCGTGCCCAAGCGGCGGATCCATATCGAGAGTGGCGAAAAACACCGCGACAAACGGGTGCGAATCGGCGGGCCGGTCGCCTTGCCCACAGATCTGGATTTCGATTGAGTCCCCGGGGAACTTTTCGGGCTGTTAGCACTCTTATGGGGTGAGTGCTAAAATTGAATTGGCCGACAAGAAGTAGAAATGCCGGCCGAAAACCAGGAATTCAAGGGGGGTTACAAAATGAGTAAAGAGCTTGCCACCACCGTTCTGCCGACCGGCAGCATGGAAGCCTATGTGAGCGCCGCTTTCCAACTGCCCATGCTCAGCCAGGAGGAAGAGCGCGAGCTGGCCGTGCGCTGGCGTGACCAGCGGGATCTGGAGGCCGCGCGGCAACTGGTGCTCAGCCACTTGCGGTTCGTGGTGCGCATCGCCCGCCAATACGCCGGCTACGGCCTGCCCCAACCCGACCTCATCCAGGAAGGCACCATCGGGCTCATGAAAGCGGTGCGCCGTTTCGATCCCGACATGGGGGTCCGATTGGCCTCCTTCGCCGTCCATTGGATCAAGGCGGAGATCCACGAGTTCATCCTCCGCAACTGGCGCATCGTCAAGATCGCCACCACCAAGGCCCAGCGCAAGCTGTTCTTCAACCTACGGTCCAGCAAGAAGCGGCTCGGCTGGTTCACCGAGCAGGAGATCCAGGAGGTGGCCGAAGATCTGGGCGTGAAGCCGGAGGAGGTGCGCGCCATGGAGGCCCGCCTCAACAACTACGACCTGGCACTCGAACCCTTGGGTGAAGAGGAGGACGAGGGACATCTGGCGCCCATCGGGTACCTGCCGGACACCCGGATGGAACCATCTCGGCTGGTAGAAGCCGATGACACCGAACGGGACGAACACGAACGCCTCTACGAGGCCCTGGCCGACCTGGACGAGCGGAGCAAGGAGATCCTGCGCCGCCGCTGGCTGAGCGAGAAAAAGTCCACGTTGCACGAACTGGCAGCGGAATACGGCGTCTCCGCCGAGCGGATCCGCCAGATCGAAAAGGCGGCCATGAAAAAACTGCGCGCCCGCATGGCGGCATGAACCGCCCACGCAACCGAACGCCCCCAAGGACGCCCTTCCATGACCGCCCCGGGGCATCGAAGGGGGCTTCCGGACATCGATCTCGCCCCATGCCATGGAACTGTTCGTCACCGGGACCGACACCGACTGCGGCAAGACCCTGATCACACTGGGTCTCATGGCCCGCCTGGAGGAAAAAGGCGGACGGGTCGCGGGCATGAAACCGGTGGCGTCGGGCGCCACGCGCACCTCCGCTGGCTTGCGCAACGACGACGCCCTGGCCATTCAGGCCGCGTGCCATCTTCCCTTTCCCTACGACTGGATCAACCCCTGCTGCCTCGAATCCGCCGTCGCGCCCCATCTGGCGGCGGCGGCCGAAGGCCGCTCCATCGACCTGGAAGCCATCCTCGCGGCGGCCGCCCGACTGCGGGCGGAGGCGGACCACCTGGTGGTGGAGGGCGCAGGCGGCTGGCGGGTGCCGCTCACCCAGGAAGCCGACATGGCCGGACTGTGCCGGATGCTCGAATTGCCGGTGGTGCTGGTGGTGGGGCTGAAACTGGGCTGCCTCAACCACGCGCTCCTCAGCGCCGAATCCATCCTCGCCTCCGGCTGCCGGCTGGCCGGATGGGTGGCCACCAGCCTCGCGCCGGACATGCCTTTGGAACGAGAAAACATCGACACCCTGCGTGCCCTCGTGCCCGCCCCTTTCCTTGGACACGTCCCCTGGCAAGCACGGCCGGAGCCCGGATTCACCGCCAGCCGCATCGCGCTGCCCGAAGCGGGGGCGTGAGCCACCCCACGGGCCGCCCGACGTTGCCCCATCGGCTTCCGGCCCCGGCATGACCATCCACGCGCCCTCGCCCGCGCCGACCCGCAGCGAGCCTAAGAGATCAGCGTCTCCGCCTTCACCGCCACCGGATCCGGCGCCCAGGCGTGGCCGTAAACCACCTCATGGCTGGCCGGCAACAGACCATCACGGCGGAAACGTTCATAAGCCCGTCGCATGGCGGCCATGCGCGCTTTGCCGGTGAGCGCACGAGGGCGTCCGGCGGTGGCGTTGTGGGCGCCGAGCCGCTTGAGATCGCGCATCAGGTCGTCCACCTCAGCATAAGTGAGCACCATGCGATCCACGTCCATCACCGGCGCGGCAAAACCGGTCCGAACGAGCAGATCGCCCAGGTCGTGCATGTCGATGAAGGGGCTCACGTGTTGGTGCGCATCCACTTCCGACCAGGCCTGGCGCAGCTCCTTGAGGGTGTCCGGGCCGAAAGTGGTGAACATGAGCAATCCACCCGGCCGCAACACCCGTAAGCATTCACGAAACAACGCCTCGGGATCGGCGGCCCATTGGAACGCGAAATTGGACAGAATCAGGTCCATGGAGCCGGCCGCCAAAGGCAATCGTTCCATGTCGCCGCACACCGCCGAGGGCCGACGGCGCCAGCGCCCCCGCCGACGGGCGCAGCGCACCATCGGCAACGCCAGATCGAGCGCCACCACCCGGGCTTTGGGGTAGCGGCCGAGCAGATCTTCGGTCAGAAAACCGGTACCACAGCCCAGATCCAGCACCCACCGAGGATGGAGCCGCACCAACTCCAGGCGCTCGACGAGGCGCATGCCCACCTCCCGCTGAAGCACCGCCACCTCGTCGTAGGTTTCGGCGGCGCGGGAGAAAGCGCGCCGCACCCGGGCCTTGTCGATACCGGTGTCAGCCATGGGTCGAGAACGCCGTCAACGTCGAGGCCACGGCTTCGGGGTGGGAAAGAAAAGGCGCGTGACCCGCCTCTTCCACGAAATGGACCCGCACCCCCTCCGGCAGCGCGTCGGCCAGCGCCGGCGGCACCAACCGATCGCGGCCGCCCAGGATCCAGAGCCGTGGCCGATCGACGGCCGCCAGCCGAAGGCGCAGGTCGCAGTCGCGCAGCAACGCCAACCCCGCCTGCAGCGCTTGCGGCCGGGGCGGCGGTCGCCGGGCCAGGTCCTGTCGCAGCCGACGCATGAGCGCCCTCGCCTCTTTCACGCCATGGAATTGCAGGGCCAAAAACTGCTGGATGGTCCCGTCAAGATCGTTCAGCAGCCGATCGCCGAACCCGGCCAGCGTCTCTTCCGCCATGGCCGGGCGCCAATCGGGACGCTGCACGAAGCAGGGCGTGGAGGCCACGCCCACCAGCGCTACGATCCGCTCCGGGGCCAGGGCCGTCGCCTGGAGGGCCACCAGTCCGCCCAGCGACCAGCCCACCCAGGTGGCGCGGGGCGGCGCCGCGGCGAGCAGAGCCCGCGCCCAGCGCGTCGGATCGCTCCCCTCACCGTTCCACCCGGATTCCCCGTGCCCCGGCAGTTCGAGGCGGGTGACCCGGAACCGGGACTCCAAGAGGGCCGGCAACACACCCCAGGCGGCGGCGTTCATCCCCCAGCCGTGAACCAGCACCAGGTCGGGCCCCGCCCCGGAAACCACTCGGGCGCACGTCACGACGGCAGCCCCTCCAGGGCATCGAGCAGTCGATCCACATGATGGTCCTCGTGAATGGCGGTGAGCGTGATTCGCAAGCGCGCGCCCCCTTCGGGGACCGTGGGCGGACGAATGGGCACCGCCAGGACGCCCCGCGCCTCGAGATGGCGGCTCCAGGCCAGAACCCGCTCATTGTCCCCTGCGATCACCGGCTGGATGGGGGTGGTCGACTCCCCCAGGGGCAGCCCCAGTGCCCGGGCGCCGGCGCGGAACCGGGCCACCAGCTCCGCCAGGCGGCGGCGGCGCCATTTCTCGGCCTGCACGATCTCCAGGCTCCGCAGGGTCGCTTCGGCCAGGGCCGGTGGCGCAGCGGTGGTGAATAGGTAACTGCGCCCCCGTTGGATCAAGGTTTCGATCACCGCCTCCGGACCCGCCACGAACGCCCCCGCCGTGCCCAATGCCTTGCCCAACGTGCCCATGAGCAGGGGCACTTCCACCTGCCCCAGTCCCCAATGGGCCAGGCTGCCGCCGCCCTCCTCGCCCAGCACGCCCAGGCCGTGGGCATCGTCCACCATGAACCAAGCGCCCGCCTCGGCACAGCGGCCCGCCAGCTCCGGCAGCGGCGCCAGATCGCCGTCCATGCTGAAGACGCCGTCCACCGCGAGAAGCCGATTCCCCTTGCCTTCGGCCAGCAACCGGGCGGCGTGGTCCGGATCGTTGTGGCGAAAGCGCCGAAGACGGGCGCCCGACAACCGCGCGCCATCGATGAGGGAGGCGTGGTCGAGTCGGTCCAAGACCAGGGTGTCGCCACGGCCGCAGAAGGTGGTGAGAACCGCCAGGTTGGCCAAGTAACCGCTGGAAAACAGCAGCGCCCGGTCGCGCCCGGTGAAGCGGGCCAAAGCCTGTTCCAATTCGCGGTGGGCCGTCGTGTGACCGGTGACCAGGTGAGCCGCCCCCGCGCCGCAGCCCCATCGCCGCGCGCCCGCCGCCAGAGCCTCGACCACCCGCGAATCCGCCGCCAGCCCCAAGTAATCGTTGCTGGAGAAGTTGAGCAGCCTGCGGCCCCCGACGGCCACTTCGGGCCCCTGAGGCGAGTCCAGCACCCGGTGGCGGCGGTAGAGCCTTTCCCGCTGGAGGCGGGCCAGCTCGGCCTCGAGCCGGCTCGCCCCCGTCGCCACGGCGTCGTCCTCCCGCTCGTCGCCCTTGCGCACTTTCATGGCCGTCACGCCGATGGCCGGAAACGGTCGAGCCGCACCGACGGGCCCTTCACACCCGGTGGCAGGCCCGACCCTGGGGCGGCTTTTCGGTCTGCACTCGTGTTTCCATGTGCAACCCCAGCCTCTGGAACAGGTCCAGATCACGACGGGTATCCGCGTTGTCCGTGGTGAGCAGGCGGTCGCCGTAGAAAAGGGAGTTGGCCCCGGCGAAAAAGCACAGCGCCTGCATTTCGTCGCTCATCTCCTGACGGCCGGCCGAAAGCCGGACATGGGAGGCGGGCATCATGATGCGGGCCACGGCGATGGTGCGCACGAACTCCAGAGGATCCAGCTTTTCGACCCCATGGAGGGGCGTCCCCTCCACCTGTACCAGAAGATTGATGGGCACCGATTCGGGATGCCGGGGCAGATTGGCCAACTGGCAGAGCATGGACGCCCGGTCGGCCCGGCTTTCGCCCATGCCGAGAATGCCGCCCGAACAGACCTTGAGCCCCGCTTCGCGCACATGGTCCAGCGTTTCCAGCCGGTCGCGATAGGTGCGGGTGGTGATCACCTTGCCATAGAACTCGGGGGAAGTGTCCAGGTTGTGGTTGTAATAGTCCAATCCCGCGGCCTTGAGCCGCTGCGCCTGCGCCCGACTGAGCATGCCCAAGGTGAGGCAGGTTTCGAGCCCCAGCGCCTTGACGCCACGAACCATTTCCACCACCCGCTCCAACTGGGTGTCGGTGGGGTTGCGCCAGGCGGCGCCCATGCAAAACCGGGTCGCTCCTTGGGCCTTGGCCGTGCGCGCCGCCGTCAACACCTCGTCCACCGGCAGCAGCCGCTCGCGCTCCAGAGCCGTGTCGTGGTGGGCGCTCTGGGCACAATATCCGCAATCTTCGGGGCACGCTCCGGTCTTGATGGAGAGGAGCGTGCTGGCCTGGATCCGGTTGGGATCGAAATGGGCCCGGTGCACCCGATGGGCCTGGAACAACAGGTCGTTGAAAGGGCGATCCAACAGCTCCAGCACCTCATCGGTGCACCAATTGTGACGAATTTCCGACATTTTGTAGGGTTTCATGGTCCATAATGGATGGGGCTCATCCTAGAGATGGATTTTCGGCTGTCAACCACAAGGAGGTGTCATGGTTTACGATCTTCCCCGCCACCTGGAACGCCTGTTCCTGCCACCGAGCTGTCTGCTCTGCGACGCCGCCGGCGAAGAGACGCTGGATCTGTGCGCGGACTGCCTGGACGACCTGCCGTGGATCGGACGGGCCTGCGTGCGCTGCGGCAGGCCACTGCCCGATGACGTCCCCGCCGACAGCCTTTGCGGGCCTTGTACCCGTGAGCCGCCCCCTTTCGACCGTGTGGTGACGCCCTGGCGCTACGAAGGCGCCCTGGCGGAGCTCGTCCATCGGCTCAAGTTTCAGCGCCACCTGGCCGTGGGCCGCACCTTGGGGCGGCTGCTCGCCGAACAGGTCGCGGCACGCGATCTGCCGCTGCCCCGTCTGATCCTTCCGGTGCCCCTCCATTCCCATCGACTGCGGGAACGGGGTTTCAACCACGCCGCCGAGCTGGCCTATGCCGTCTCCAAGACCCTGGACCTGCCCTGGTCCACTCGGTTGCTCCGCAAGCGGCGGGCCACGCCGAACCAGCACGAGCTGGACCGCAAGGCGCGCCTACGCAATCTGCGCGGCGCCTTCCACTACCTGGGCAGCGCCGAGTACCACCATGTCGCGGTGGTGGACGACGTGCTCACCACCGGAGCCACCGCCGCGGAGGTGACCCGCACCCTCAAGGCGGCCGGCGTGCGCAAGGTGGAGATCTGGGCCTTGGCGCGCACCGTGGAACGGCGCTGACTCAGGAGAAGGCGCGCAGCGGCCCCGGCAGCCCCCGCCCCAGGGCCATCACCTTGAACACCTCTCCCATGCCGTTGGGGGAGGTGAGCCGTTTCACCTGTTGCGCCAGCTCCAAGTGGGACGCCGTGTCGGAGGCGTCGGTTTCGGCCAGCAGCCGATCCAGCCCCCCGGACAACAGGAACCGCCCTTGGGTGGCATAGCCGGCCCGCGTCAGCCCCGCTGCTTCACCAGCCCGCGCCAGGGCGGTGAAATCGACGTGGGCGGTGATGTCTTGCAGGCCGGGCAAGAAGAAAGGGTCTTCATGGCTGCGATGGCGGTGGTGACAGACCAGCGTCCCCATGTGGCGCTGGGGATGGTAGTAGACCGAGCGAGGATGGCCGTAGTCCATCACCAATAGCAGGCCCCGCCGCAGCAAGGCGGCCACCGACGCCACCCAGGGCGCCAATCCCGGATTCAGTTCCGAGACGTACCCGACGGGCAAGATCCCCACATCGCGCTCGATGTCGGCGATCGCCGCCTGGAGGACGGCGTCCGCCGGACGCCACAAGGCCCGCAAGCCTTCCCCTTCGGCCGCCACCCACTGTTCCTCCAGCCCTTCCGCCCCTTTCCGGAAACGGCGCACCGGCATGGCGTCCAACACCTCGTTGGCCAGCACCACCCCTTCGAACGCATCGGGCAGGCGGTCGATCCATTCCACCCGCCCGGCCAGCCGGGGCAGTTCCGCCGACAAACGCCGTCGTTGGCGTTGGCGCAACTCGGGGCTCGGCTCGAGCACCAGGTAACGCGCCGGCAGCCGCCCCAGCCGATCCAACTGGTCCAGGAGATCCACCGCAAGACGCCCGGTGCCGGCGCCGAACTCCAACAGATCACCGCCGCCGATGCCCTCCAGCACCTCGGCACAGGTGAACGCCAGGGTGCGCCCGAAAAGGGGTGAGATCTCGGGCGCGGTGACGAAATCGCCCCCCGCGCCGAACTTGACCGCGCCGCCGGTGTAATAGCCCAGGCCCGGGGCATAGAGCGCCAAATGCATGTAGCGGTCGAAACGCAAAGCGCCGCCCGCGTCCGCAAGCGCCTGCCGCAACAGGGCCCACATGGCCTCCTGATGGGCCCGTTGTTCCGGGGTGAGGGAGAGAGACGTCATGGCGCCACGGTGTGCTAGACTTTTCGCGATTCTAGCCCGCCCACGCTCTGGAGGCGCGCTTTTCGAGCGCGGGCGTCCGGTATCGAACGAAAGGCGAAACACATCCCATGATCGACCCCCACCCCTTGGAGGGCAAGACCGTGCTCATCACCGGCGGCGCGGTCCGGCTGGGAGCCATGAGCGCCCGCTTTCTGCACGCCGCCGGGGCTCACGTGGTCATCCATTACCGCAGCTCTTCGGCGGCGGCCGAAGCCCTGCGCGACGAGTTGGAGGCCGCCCGCGCCGGCTCGGTGACCTTGGTCCAGGGGGATCTGCTCGATTTCGACGCCCTACCCCGTTTCGTGGCGCGCGCTGTGGAGGCGACGGGCGCCCTGGACATCCTGCTCAACAACGCCTCCAACTATTTTCCCACCCCGCTGGAGACGGTGACCGAAGCCCAGTGGGAAAGCCTCTTCGGAGTCAACGCCAAGGCGCCTTTCTTCCTGTCACGCGAAGCCGCGCCCCATCTGCGCGCCCGTGGCGGCTGTATCATCAACATGGTGGACATCCATGCCGAACGGCCCAATCCGGGCTATCCCGTCTACAGCATGGCCAAGGCCGCCAACGCCATGATGGTCAAGGCGCTGGCGCGAGAGCTGGCGCCCCATGTGCGGGTCAACGGCGTGGCGCCCGGCGCCATTCTGTGGCCGGAAGGAGAAACGGGAGAACAGTCCAAGGCCCAGGCCCTGCCGCGCATTCCCTTGGGGCGGGCGGGAACGCCTGAACACATCGCCCGTACCGTTCTCTTCCTGGCCAGCACCGACTACATCACCGGCCAGATCATCGCCGTGGACGGAGGTCGCAGCATTCAGCAGTGACCCCAAGGGCCCCGATCGCTCGAGCGGAAGGGAACTTCAAGGCGCCAGCTCGACCCGTTCCAGAGGCGGATGGGTGAACGCCCGCCACAACTCGCCGTACGTGCGACCCACCACCGGATGCCGCTCGTCCGCCGCCACGTCGGCCAGGGGACCGAGAACGAAGGCGTAATGGAGAATCTCTTCGCGAGGCAAGCCCAAGTCGGGATCCACCAGATCACCCCAGGTGAGCAGATCCAGATCCAAGGTACGGGAGCTGAATTTCTCGCTGCCCCGTCGGCGGCCCCGCGCATGTTCCATGGCCCGCAGCGCCGACTTGACGCGGTCCGGCGGCTCCTCGGTTTCGATCCCCACCACCATGTTGAGGAAGTCGTCGCCCACGAACCCCTCGGCGGGAGTGCGATAGACCGGGGAGGTCACCAGCGTGCCGAAACGGGCCGCCAGCAGGCGCAAGGCGTGGCGCAGGTTCTCTTCGGGCTCGATGTTGCTGCCGAGCGAGATCCAAGCCCGGGTCATGACGCCTCCCGCCGGCGCTCGATGACCACTCCGGCCGATTCGGCATTCCCCAGCGCCCAAGGCTTGTGCACCGCAAGGCGCACCCCCGCCACCGGAAACCGTTCCAGCAGCAAAGCCGCGCACCCTTCGGCGAAACGTTCCACCAGCTCGAAATCGGTGCCCGCCGCGTAGTCGGCCAAGGCTTCGGCCACGGCGGCGTAATCGACCGCCGACTCGATGCGGTCGCCGGCGGCCGCCACCCTCACGTCGGTGAACAGCTCCACGTCCAGATAGAGCGGCTGGGGCCCCTTTCGCTCGAACGCGTGCACACCGATGAGCACGTCGAGGCGCAAGCGGCGCAGGAAGACGATATCCAACGGGATCCTCTGGAGGCGATGGAAGGTAATAGCTTACCATAGCGCCACCCACTCCCCCGGCCGGATGACCATGCTCCTCTACCTGCTCGTTCCCGCCGCCTACTTACTGGGTTCCGTCTCCAGCGCCATCCTGGTGGCCCGCGCGATGGGCTTGCCCGATCCGCGTACCCAGGGTTCCGGCAATCCTGGCGCCACCAACATGCTGCGCATCGGCGGCAAGAAAGCCGCCGCGCTCACTCTACTGGGTGATTCTCTCAAGGGACTGCTGCCCATGCTCGCCGGTCATGCGCTGGGCGCATCCCCCCTGGTGCTGGCCCTCACCGGACTGGCCGCATTCCTCGGCCACCTCTATCCGCTCTTCTTCGGTTTCCGGGGGGGCAAGGGTGTGGCCACCGCGCTGGGCATCCAGTTCGGCCTCCACTGGCTCATCGGCTTCACCGTGGCGCTGATCTGGCTGGCGGTGGCGAAGCTCGGCCGCATCTCCTCCCTGGCGGCGCTGGTCTCCATGTCCTTGGCGCCCCTCGTCGTTTGGTGGGTATGGCCCGAATGGCCGTTGGCCGCCATGCAGACGGTCATCACCCTGCTGCTCATCTGGCGGCACCGGAGCAACATCCGCAATCTGCTCGAAGGGAAAGAGGGCAAGATCCAAGGCTGAGAAATTCGGTTCGCCCGGCGTCCGCTTCGAACCGCTTGAAACGTCATCCGGGCCGACCGGAGGAGACGCCCCGGTCGGGAGCGGCGGCATCGCCAGGCGGGCGCAGCTCGGTGAGCGGCCAGCGGGGACGCACTTCGAAGGCTGCATCGGCGCGCTCACCGGCGCACAGCCGCCGCCAACCGGCATAAGCGATCATGGCCCCGTTGTCGGTGCAAAACTCCAATCGGGGGTAACGGGTCCGCCCCCCTTCCTCGGCCATCATGGCATCCATGCGCCGGCGCAAACGCCGATTGGCCGCCACGCCGCCGGCCAGCACCAGGGTATCGACACCTGTGGCGCGCACGGCGCGCCGGCACTTGATGACGAGGGTATCCACCACCGCCTCTTCGAAAGCACGGGCGATGTCGGCCTTGAGTCGCTCCAGCGCCGCGCCCTTCAGCTCCCCGGCGGCTTCGCGCAAGGTGGTCGAGGTGTAGGTCTTCAATCCGCTGAAGCTGAAATCCAATCCCGGCCGGTCGGTCATGGGGCGGGGAAAGCGGAACCGTTCCGGGTCTCCCTTTTCGGCCAGGGCCGCCACGGCGGGTCCACCTGGATAACCCAGCCCGAGCAGCTTGGCGGTCTTGTCGAACGCCTCGCCGGCGGCGTCGTCCAGCGATTCACCCAACAGCCGATAACGCCCCATCCCCTCCACGTGAACCAACTGGGTATGGCCACCGGAAACCAGAAGGGCGACAAAAGGAAACGCCGGCGGGTCGGGCTCGAGCATGGGCGCAAGCAGATGTCCTTCCATGTGGTGTACCGCCACTGCCGGCACGTTCCACGCCCAGGCGAGGCTGCGGGCGAAAGCGGCGCCCGTGAGCAGGGCACCGGCCAATCCGGGGCCGGCGGTATAGGCCACGCCCTGAACCTCGTCCGGTGAGCATCCGGCGGCCCCCAGCACCGCCCGCACCAGGGGCACGATGCGACGGATGTGGTCGCGCGAAGCCAGCTCCGGCACCACACCCCCATATTCGGCATGGAGTGCCACCTGAGAATGGAGCCGGTGGGCCAACAGCCCCCGCCGCCCGGAATAGAGGGCCACGCCGGTTTCGTCGCATGAGCTCTCCACGCCCAGCACCAGATCGATTTCGCCCCCCCGCTCCCCCATGGATCGACGCCCACCTCGAAAATTGCAAACCGAAGATGAACGGGATAGAATCCCGCGCCTTGGCGCCCGGCTTCGGCCGGGTTGAATCGTTCAGTTTACCCAAACCGAGGAAACCATGCCCAGCATTCGTGTGAAAGAGAACGAGCCGTTCGAAGTCGCCATGCGGCGCTTCAAGCGCGCCTGCGAAAAGGCCGGCATCCTGGCCGAGGTGCGCCGTCGTGAGTACTATGAAAAGCCCACCTGGGAGCGCAAGCGCAAGGCCGCTGCCGCCGTCAAGCGCTGGCAGAAGAAGGTGGCCCGCGAAAACCGCCGTTTCGAACGTCAATACTGATCACGAAACCATGCTCAAGGCGCGCATCACCGAGGAGATGAAAGCCGCCATGAAGGCGGGCGACAAAGCGCGCCTGGGTGTCTTGCGCCTGATCCTGGCCGCCCTCAAGCAAGTGGAGGTGGACGAGCGCATCGAGCTGGACGACGCCCGCGTGCTGGCCATCCTGGACAAGATGGTCAAGCAGCGGCGCGATTCGGTCGAACAGTACGACAAGGCCGGACGCACCGAACTGGCCGACCAAGAGAGATACGAAATCTCCGTCATCCAGGAGTTCCTGCCCCAGCCGCTCACGGAAGACGAGATCGAAGCCCTCGTGGACGAGGCCATCGCCACCACCGGCGCCGCCTCGATGAAAGAGATGGGAAAGGTGATGGGACGGCTCAAGCCCCAGCTCCAAGGCCGGGCCGACATGGGTGCGGTGAGCGCACTGGTCAAGCGCAAGCTCTCCGGCTGACCGCCTCTGCTACACTTTCCGCGTGGCCGGAAAGATCCCCCCTGAATTCATCGACCGACTGCTGTCCCGGGTGGATGTGGTGGACGTGGTGGGCCGTCGCGTGCCTCTGCAGCGCGCGGGCCACGAATTCAAGGCCCGCTGCCCCTTTCACGAAGAAAAAACCCCCTCTTTCACCGTGAGCCCGTCCAAGCAGTTCTACCACTGCTTCGGCTGCGGCGCCCACGGCACCGCCATCGGCTTTCTCATGGCCTACGACGGCATGAGTTTCCCCGAAGCGGTAGAGGAGTTGGCCACCAGCGTAGGCATGGAAGTGCCGCGCCAGATCGCCTTCGAGCAAGGACCCGATCACGAGCCGCTCTACCGGATCCTCGAAGAGGCCGCCCGCTGGTTCGAGACCCAGTTGCGCGAGCACCCGCAGGCCCCGAAAGCCCGACGATATCTGGAGAGCCGCGGGCTGTCGGAGGAAATGGTTCGAGAATTCCGCCTCGGCTACGCCCCCGCGGGGTGGCGCAACCTGCTCGACGCCCTGGGCCGGGACCCGAAGCGGGCCGGGCTGCTCATGGAGGCGGGCCTGCTCTCCGAAAGCAAGGGCCGCCGTTACGACCGCTTCCGTGATCGCATCCTGTTCCCCATCCGAGACGGGCGGGGCCGGGTGGTGGGGTTCGGCGGCCGTGTACTGGGGGACGACACTCCGAAATACCTCAATTCACCCGAGACACCCGTCTTCCACAAGGGGCGCGAGCTCTACGGACTGTACGAAGCGCGGCGCGCCTTGCGCCGCCCCGAACGGATCCTGGTGGTGGAAGGGTACATGGACGTCGTGGCCCTGGCCCAGTACGGCCTGCGCGAAGCGGTGGCCACCCTCGGCACCGCCACCACTCCAGACCACCTCGAAAAGCTCTTTCGCACCGCCCCGGAGGTGGTGTTCTGTTTCGACGGAGACGCCGCCGGTCGGCGCGCCGCGTGGAAGGCGCTGGAGACCACCTTGCCTCTGTTGCGGGACGGCCGCCAAGCCCGTTTCCTGTTCCTGCCCGAAGGGGAAGATCCCGACAGCCAGGTGCGCAGGGAAGGGGCCGAAGCCTTCCGAAAGCGGGTGGAACGGGCCACGGCGCTATCGGATTTCCTCTTCGATCGTCTCGCCGAACAGGTGGACATGACCACCCTCGACGGGCGCGCCCGTTTCGCCGCCCTGGTGCGTCCCCACCTGGACAAAGTGCCCTCGGGTGTGTTCCGCGAGATGCTCGAGCAGCGACTGGCGAAGATCACGGGAACCCATCCCCTCGGCGGCCGTCGAAAGGAAGGCGGCCGCGCGCCGGCCCGACGGCCGGCCCGGCGGCCGGGCACCCTCAAGCCCTTGCACCGCGCCATCGCCCTGCTGCTCCAGCATCCCGAGCTGGCCCGGATGGAGCCGCTGCCACGGGAATGGGAGACATTGGAAAGCGAGGGGAGCCGTCTGCTGAGCAGGCTTCTTGAAACGGCGCGCGCGCATCCGCATGTGACCACCGCCATGCTCCTGGAACGGGAGCAGGATGCGGAGATCCGCCGCCATCTGGGGCGCCTGGCCGCCTTTCCCCTGGAAATTCACGGAGACCAGGCCGAACAGTTCCTGGGCTGCCTGGAAAAGCTGGGCGAGGAGGCGCGCCAAGCCGAAGCCCGCCGGGCCGCGAGCAAACTGCGCCCTTCTGACCTCACCGAGGAGGAGAAGGAGCGCCTGCGCCGGCTCTACTCGGCGAGGAAGCCCTGAACATGGGGCGCCGGCGGCGGTCGAACATGAAAACTTTCTATACTTGAGCAGTACAGGCTATAATGGCGCGTTCCGTTTTGGTGCGCCAAAAACGCCGAAAAGAGGAATCCATGGACCAGCAACAGTCTCAATCCCGCATCAAGGAGCTCATCACCAAAGGCAAGGAGCAGGGCTTTTTGACCTATGCGGAGGTCAACGACCATCTGCCCGACACCATCGTGGATTCGGAGCAGATCGAAGACATTATCCGCATGATCAACGAGGTGGGGATTCCGGTGTACGAAACGCCGCCGGACACCGACGAAGCCACCATCGCGCCGGATGCCGTGCCCACGGACGAGGAGACGGCCGAAGCGGCGGTGATGGCCCTCGCCTCGGTGGACAGCGAATTCGGCCGTACCACCGACCCGGTGCGCATGTACATGCGCGAGATGGGCACCGTGGAGCTGCTCACTCGTGAAGGCGAGCTGCAGATCGCCAAGCGTATCGAGGACGGCCTCAACCAGGTGGCCGCCGCCCTGGCCACCTTCCCGCCCGCAGTGGAGCACCTGGTCCAGAAGCTGGCCGACGTCAAGGCCGAGGAGACCCGGCTGTCCGACGTCATCACCGGTTTCATCGACCCGGACGAGGACGACGAGACCCCGCCCACTCCGGTGGCCAAGGAAGACGAGGAGGCCGGTGACACCGGCCCCGACCCCCAGTTGGTGAAAGAGAAGACGGCGGAACTGACCCGGTTGTACAAACGCTGGCGCAACCACCTCGAGAAGCACGGCAACGACGACAAGGCGAAAAAGCTCAATGAAAAAATCGTCGGCATCTTCGCCGAGCTCAAGCTCAACCCGCAGTTGTTCGCCAAGCTCAGCAGCACGGTGCACGACGCCATCGGCCGCATCCGCGAGCAGGAACGGATCATCCTCGATCTGTGCGTGGAGCAGGCGGGGATGCCGCGCAAGGACTTCATCACCAACTTCCCCAAGAACGAGACCAACCTCGATTGGGTGAAGACGCAGTGCAAGGCCAAGACGCCCTACCGAGACAAGCTCAAGGCGGTGGCCGACGACATCATCCGCGCGCAACGCAAGCTGGCCGAAGTGGAGAAGGCCTGCGGCTTGAGCATCGCCGACATCAAGGAGATCAACCGCAAGATGTCCATCGGCGAAGCCAAGTCGCGCCGCGCCAAGAAAGAGATGGTGGAGGCCAACCTCCGGTTGGTGATCTCCATCGCCAAGAAGTACACCAACCGCGGGCTCCAGTTCCTGGACCTGATCCAGGAGGGGAACATCGGCCTGATGAAGGCGGTGGACAAATTCGAATACCGCCGCGGCTACAAATTCTCCACCTACGCCACCTGGTGGATCCGCCAGGCCATCACCCGATCCATCGCCGACCAGGCGCGCACCATCCGCATCCCGGTGCACATGATCGAGACCATCAACAAGCTCAACCGCATCTCCCGGCAGATGATCCAGGAGAAGGGGCGCGAGCCCACGCCGGAAGAGCTGGCCGAACGCATGGACATGCCCGAGGACAAGGTGCGCAAGGTGCTCAAGATCGCCAAGGAGCCCATCTCCATGGAGACGCCCATCGGCGACGACGAGGATTCGCACCTGGGCGATTTCATCGAGGACACCAGCGCGGTTTCGCCCGTGGAAGCCGCCACCATGGAGAATCTGCGCGAGTCCACCCAGAACATGCTGGCGGGACTCACCCCGCGCGAGGCCAAGGTGCTGCGCATGCGCTTCGGCATCGACATGAACACCGACCACACCCTCGAAGAGGTGGGCAAGCAGTTCGATGTCACCCGAGAGCGCATCCGCCAGATCGAGGCCAAGGCGTTGCGCAAGCTGCGCCATCCCACGCGGTCCGAGAAGCTGCGCAGTTTCCTCGACGGTGATTGAAGCTCAAGGGCCCTTAGCTCAGTTGGTCAGAGCAGGCGACTCATAATCGCTCGGTCGCAGGTTCGAGCCCTGCAGGGCCCACCACCCTGGAAATCGGCTTGGCAGACCTTGCCAAGCCTTTTTTTCACCGGCTGCGCACAAAGGCGCGCGTGTCGATCGAAACCACGACATAAGACGCCCACGCGAGTGAGGAGGAGGACTGGGAACTCCAGTTTGTTTCCCACCGGCGGCGCCGTTAAACTTGATCCATCATCCGATCACCCCGCGGATGCACTCCGCTCCCGTGACACAGCGATCAGAACCCATGGACACCCAGGCTTTCGGCGGCTACCCCTTCACCCGCATGCGCCGCATGCGCCGAGACGATTTTTCGCGGCGGCTGATGAGAGAAACCACCCTCACGCCGGACGACCTCATCTACCCCGTCTTCGTGCTGGAGGGCAAAGGCGAGCGCGAGCCGGTGCCGTCCATGCCCGGGATCGAACGGATGAGCATCGACCTTCTGGTGGACGAGGCGAGAGAGCTGGTCCGGCTGGGCATCCCGGCGGTGGCCCTCTTTCCGGTGACGCCGCCCGAAGCCAAGAGCGAAAAGGCCGAAGAGGCCTACAACCCCGACGGATTGGCGCAACGGGCGGTGCGCGCCCTCAAAGAGGCGGTGCCGGATCTGGGCGTCATCACCGACGTGGCCCTGGATCCCTTCACCACCCACGGCCAGGACGGGCTCATCGACGAGAACGGCTATGTTTTGAACGATGAAACGGTGGAGGTGCTGGTCAAACAAGCCCTCTCCCACGCCCAGGCGGGGGCCGACATCGTGGCGCCGTCGGACATGATGGACGGACGCATCGGCGAGATCCGCGACGTGCTCGAGTCCGAAGGCTTCGTCAACACCCGGATCCTCGCCTATTCCGCCAAGTACGCTTCCAACTACTACGGCCCCTTCCGCGACGCCGTGGGCTCCGCGGCCAATCTGGGCAAAGGCAACAAATACACCTATCAGCAGGATCCCGCCAACAGCGACGAGGCGTTGCGGGAGGTGGCGCTCGACCTGGCCGAAGGAGCCGACATGGTCATGGTCAAGCCCGGCATGCCCTACCTGGACATCGTGCGCCGGGTGAAAGACCAGTTCGGCGTGCCCACCTTCGTCTATCAAGTGAGCGGAGAATACGCCATGCACATGGCCGCGGCGCAAAACGGCTGGCTGGACGAGAAGGCGGTGGTCATGGAATCTTTGATCTGCATCAAAAGGGCGGGCGCCGACGCCATTCTCACCTATTTCGCAAAACGGGCCGCCCGGTGGCTCGGCGGCTGAACGCCCGGGCTGACAAAAGTCAGCTTTTCCGGTAACCGATTGATAATCCTTCTCCTCTCCTCTTACCCGGAATTGATCTGGGTCATTTCTCTTTTTCGCGCGCCCGTTTCGGATAGACCGCCCTTATTTCTGCCCCCAATGGTTTTGATTTCCCACCCAGGCTCCCTTTTCATTAGCATCCTCGGCACGCTCCCGCATTGCGTTCACGCAAGCCGTACCGGGAGGTTCTTCCGCCAACCCATCAACGAACCAAGAAGAGGAATGCTATGACGACGGGCCTGATATTCGCGCTACTGTGCGCTTTCGCAGCCGTTGGCTACGGCGTGTACTCCATGAAATGGATACTCTCCAAGCCGACGGGAAATGATCGCATGAACGAAATCGCGGCCGCCGTGCAGGCGGGGGCCGCGGCCTACCTGAACCGACAGTACACCACCATCGGCTTGGTGGGCGTGGTGTTGTTCATACTCATCGGGGTCTTCCTGAGCTGGGCCACGGCGGCCGGATTCGCCATCGGCGCCGTCTTCTCCGGCCTGGCGGGCTACATCGGCATGAACATCTCCGTACGCGCCAACGTGCGCACCGCCCAGGCGGCGCACGAAGGGCTCAACGCCGCCATGCAGATCGCCTTCCGGGGCGGCGCCATCACCGGCCTGCTGGTGGTGGGCCTGGGCCTTTTGGGGGTGGCCGGCTTCTACGGCATCCTGCTGATGATGGGCGTGGAAGATCCTCTCCACCCGCTGGTGGGGCTGGCCTTCGGCGGCTCGCTCATCTCCATCTTCGCCCGTCTCGGCGGCGGTATCTTCACCAAGGGTGCCGACGTGGGCGCCGACATCGTGGGCAAGGTGGAGGCCGGCATCCCCGAGGACGATCCCCGCAACCCCGCGGTCATCGCCGACAACGTGGGCGACAACGTGGGCGACTGCGCGGGCATGGCCGCCGACCTGTTCGAGACCTATGCCGTGACCGTGGTGGCCACCATGCTTCTGGGCGGCCTCATGGTCCAGGGCGAGGAGAGCGCGCTGGCCATCCTCTATCCCCTGGTGTTGGGCGGCATCTCCATCATTGCCTCCATCATCGGCACCTTCTTCGTCAAGGCGCGTGAAGGCGGCAAGATCATGAACGCCCTCTACCGGGGCCTCATCATGGCCGGCGCGATCTCCGCCGTGGCGTTCTACCCGGCCACCGTCCTCATCTTCGGCGATGGAGTCACCATCGAGGGAACCCAGGTGAGCAGCTTCAACCTCTACCTGGCCGCCCTCATCGGCCTGGTGCTGACCGCGCTCATGGTGGTGATCACCGAGTATTACACCGCCACCGAATTCAAGCCGGTGCGCCACATCGCCGAAGCCTCCACCACGGGAGACGGCACCAACGTCATCGCGGGTCTGGGCGTCTCCATGAAGGCCACCGCGGCACCGGTGATCTCCATCTGCGCCGCCATCTGGGCCTCCTACGAGCTGGCCGGACTCTATGGCATCGCCATCGCCGCCACCTCCATGCTCTCCATGACCGGCATCATCGTGGCCCTCGACGCCTACGGCCCCATCACCGACAACGCCGGCGG
>CAYOJM010000112.1:0-38415 GCA_964404295.1 uncultured Sedimenticola sp.
CTCCAAGCGCGACACCGGCTCCACCCTCTACATCCTGGACGAGCCCACCACCGGCCTCCATTTCCACGACGTGGAGCAGCTCCTCGGCGTGCTCCACCGCCTGCGCGACCACGGCAACACGGTGGTGGTGATCGAGCACAACCTGGATGTCATCAAGACCGCAGACTGGATCGTGGACCTGGGCCCCGAGGGGGGTGACGCCGGTGGCGAGATCATCGCCACCGGCACGCCCGAGGAGGTGGCGAAGGTGGAGGCGAGCCACACCGGGCGGTTTCTGCGGTCGGTGTTGGGACCGGGGTGAGGCCGGCACGATATTTCGAACCAAAAGCCGGGGTCGGATTGTCCGGATGCCGTGGGCGTCTTTCCAGGAGTGGTGATGAATGGACGGAAGGCTCCCTGGGTTGTCGGGCCGCGTCTTCGAACAGCGGGATGCGTACCCCGGGTGGCCGGGTTACCATGGCGGTCACATTGCAACGGTTGGATTCGCGGGGGTACCGTCATGGGCGGGCCGCATGTTGGGAATGGTGTTGCGGGGGTCGTTCTGCTCCTGGCCTCGGTCGTGCCGGGGATGGGGGCGGAGGTCGAGGCGGTTCCGGAGATCCGCCCCGGCATTCTGGCGGGTTATCTGGAACCGGCGTCGCGGCCGGACAGCACGGTGCTGGTTCCGCCACCGCCCGCGCCGGGTTCGCAGGCCGAGGCGTTGGATCTGGCCGTCTCCGCCCGCGTATCGACGTTGCGCGACGGTCCGAGATGGCGGCTGGCGGCGCAGGATGCCGAGCTTCATTTCCCCGAGGCGGCGGGGGCTTTCGCCTGTGCCCTTGGATTTGCGGTGGAGCGGGCGCATACGCCCCGGCTCCACCGCTTGTTGCGCCGGATCCTGGCCGATGCCGGATTGGCCACTTATGGCGCCAAACGGCGCTATGCGCGGCAGCGGCCTTTTCTGCGCAATGGGGCGCCCATCTGCACGCCGGAGTCGCGGGCGGAGCTTGCCGAAGACGGCAGTTATCCTTCGGGTCACGCCGCCGTCGGCTGGGCCTGGGCCCTGGTTCTCGCGGAACTGGTTCCGGATCGGGCGGACCGGATCCTGGCCCGGGGGCGCGCCTTCGGGCAGAGCCGGGTGGTGTGCAATGTCCATTGGCAGAGTGACGTGGTCGAAGGCTTGGTGGTCGGGGCTGCCGTGGTGGCCCGCCTGCATGCCGACGCGGATTTCCGGCGGGATCTGGAGGCGGCGCGGCGCGAACTGGCTTCGGTGGCCGCGCCGCCGCCCGATCGGGCGCAGTGCGAGCGGGAAGTGGCTGCTCTGGCCGTGGCGTCGGGTGCGCCTTGGCCGGCCTTTCGGTGAGGTCACGATGGTATCGGGGCGTGATCGCCTGTTCGTCTACGGCACCTTGATGCGGCGGTTGGGCGGCCGGCCCCATCGCCTCTTGGCCGGTCGTGCTCGCTATCTGGGGCCGGCCTGGACGCCGGGGCGCCTCTATGCCCTGGACGGCTACCCGGGGCTCGTGCCGGCCCGGACGTCGCGGGATCGGGTGCATGGCGAGCTCTATCTGGTGCTGGACGCTCCCGGGCTCTTCGCCCGCCTGGACGAATACGAGGCCTGCGCCGCAGGTGACGGGGAGTATCGACGTTGCCGCGTTCAGGTCCACTGGCGGGGTGGATGTTCTCCGGCCTGGGCCTATCTCTACACCCGTCCGATCACCGGACGCAGGCGAATCGCCGGCGGGGATTATGCCGCCCATTTGGCCTGGAGGCGCGAATCATGAAAAAGGGCTGGTTCTGCTTGGTGCTCTGGGTGTCCGGGGTCGCCGCCGCCGGGCCCTACGAACGTTGCCTCGAGACGGCCGGAGGCGCTACACAGCCGGTGCTGGCTTGCATGGCGCAGGCGTTGAAACGGGAGGATGTGCGCCTCAACGCCGCTTACCGTCGGATGATGGCGGCCCTTCCCGAACCACGGCGCCGGGCGCTGCGCGAAGTGCAGCGGGCCTGGATCCGTTATCGCGATCTCAAGTGCCGTTTTCTCTACCACCCCACCAGCGGCTCGGGCGGATTGCAGGACCAACAGCAGTGCCTCATCGACGAGACGCGCCGTCGGGCCGGGGAGCTGGAAGCCGGGCGTCCGTGAGCGGGCGCGTCAGGGATGCTGCGTCCTTTTTTTCAGCCACTCCACCACGGCCGTCGTCAACGCCTGCTCGTGGCCTTCGAAACGGTGGGAGGCGCCGGCGATTTCCATCTGCGTATAACGGTCCGAGCGCAGGTGACGTCTTTGTCGGCCCGCCCGTTTGTCCTTGGTGTCGGCGCCGCCCCACAAGTCCAACACCGGCCGCTCCACGGTTTCCAGGCTTTGACGGCAATCGAGCGGCGCGCCGCCGTTGTTTCGGCAACCGATGACCACCAGGCCGTCCACCGGGGCTTCGGGGTGGGCTGCGAGATAGGCGGCGGCCATCCGCGCCCCCATGCTGTGACCGAGAAGATAGACCCGCTTCGCCCCCTCTTTTCGGCGCACGAATTTCAGGGCCGATTCGATGACGGCCCACGCACGGGGAAAGTCCTTGGCGTAGGCCCGCCATGGCTTGTCTTCGGCCGGCATTTGTAAAGAGAGGGTGGTCCATCCGAGTTCACGGTGCACCGCGCGCCGCAAAGGCTCCACCACCTTCCAACGGGGGTGGCGGCCGCGACCGTGCAAGAGCAACAGGGCGGGCCTGCCCGCTTCGCCCTCGAGCAGGACCGAGCCGGGCGGCGGGTCGATCGCGGCCGCGGCCGTGGAAAGCCAGATGCACCATCCGACCAGGGTGACGAAAAATGAAGGTGTCATGATGGCGATACTCCTGAAAGTTGGAAAACCGGCCCGACATCGCATCAGGGCCGATACAATGGCCGTTTTCGCAGGGCGCTCTGTCCACCCATGTTATACGCCATCGCCAACGCCGCCGTCTTGATCGCGGCCGGCCTCCTTTGGCGTCGGCTGCGGCCTTTCGGGACCGATGCCGACGATATGCGCCGCGCGCTCACCTCGCTGGTGTACGGCTTCCTGCTGCCGGCCTTGGTGCTGCTGGTGCTATGGCAGGCGCCTTTGGGGCGGGAGTCTGTCGAAGTGGCGCTCATTGCCGCGGCCTGTGTGTTCGGCGGTCTGCTCTCGGCCTGGGTGTGGTGCGGCCTGCGCGACAGCACCGATCGCACCATGGGCACGGTGCTGCTGGCGGCGGGTTGGGGCAACTTCACCTATCTGGGATTGCCGGTGCTGGAAGGCACCCTCGGTTCCTGGGCGCGCGGCGTGGCCATCCAGTTCGATCTGTTCGCCGCCACGCCGTTGCTGTTGACCCTCGGGATTTTGCTCGCTTCCCGCTTCGGCGGTCGCGCGGCGCCGCGGGGGCTTTTTCGGGAGCTGGTGATGGTGCCGCCGCTGTGGGCCGCGGCGGCCGGTGTGGCGCTCAACCTGGGCGGCGTCGCCATGGGGCCGTGGGTGCGGCAGTTGCTGGAGATGTTGGCGGCGGGGGTGGTGCCCCTCATGTTGTTCGCCACCGGGTTGGCACTGCGTTGGGCGACGGGGTTGCGGCGGAGAGTGCCGGTGGTGGTGCCTGTGTTGGCCATCCGCTTGTTGATCGTGCCGCTGCTGGCATGGGGGCTCACCGCCCTCGTGGGGGTGGAGGGGTCCTTGCGCACCGCCCTGGTGCTGGAAGCGGCCATGCCCAGCATGGTGTTGGGGCTGGTGCTGTGTGACCGTTTCGGGCTGGACACCGCCCTCTATGCCGAAATCGTGGTTCTCACCACGGCGCTGGCGGCGGTGACCCTGCCGTTGTGGTTCCTCTGGCTGGGAGGGTGAGACGCGCCGGGCCTTGCCTTCGTCGGAGAAGAGCCCCTATGCTCCGACAATCCGTGGATTGGAACGAAGGACCCATCTCATGCGATGGAGAGGGCGGCGTCGAAGCCGCAACGTGGAAGATCGGCGCGGTGTGGGTGTTCGTCGAGGCGGGGGGTTGAGCCTGGGGGTGATCCTGTTGGGATTGGCGGCCCTCTACTTCGGAGTGGACCCCCGCGTGGTCATGGAGATCGGCGGCCGGCTCGGGGCTGCAGGGTCGCCGCCGGAACAGGCGGCCCGCGCGCCCGGCCCTCGCGAGCAGGCGTTGGCCGAGTTCGTGGCGGTGGTGCTCGCCGATACGGAGGACGTCTGGCACGCTCTTTTCAGGGAGATGGGCTTGGAGTATCAGGAACCCAAGCTGGTGCTCTTCACCGAAACGGTGCGATCGGCCTGTGGTTCGGCGCGAGCGGCCATGGGGCCGTTCTACTGTCCGGCCGACCGCAAGGTATATATCGATCTGGCCTTCTATGACGAGCTGAGGAGCCGTTTTCAAGCGCCGGGCGACCTGGCCCAAGCCTACGTCATCGCCCATGAGGTGGGTCACCATGTCCAGCATCTACTCGGTTACACCCGGAAGGTGCCCCGGGGCAGTCGTGGCGCTGATTCGGCGGCGGTGCGCCTGGAGCTGCAGGCCGATTGCCTTGCCGGCGTCTGGGTGGCCCAGACGGAGCGCGCCAAAAGCGTATTGGAGGCGGGGGACATCGATGAGGCTCTCGCCGCCGCGGCCGCCGTGGGCGACGACCGCATACAACGCCGGGCTGCAGGGTGGGTGCAGCCCGATCATTTCACCCACGGCACATCGGAACAGCGCCGGCGCTGGTTGCGCAAAGGGATGAACGCCACCCGGTTGGCCGAGTGCGATACTTTCGAGGCGAGGACCTTATGAGTGGAGAGATCCGGTTTCTGATCGGTGGCAACGGTCGCCGCCAGGTCCATTTCCGGGCCGACAAGGCCAACCGGCACGGGCTCATCGCCGGGGCCACCGGAACCGGCAAGACCGTGACCCTCCAGGTGTTGGCGGAGCGCTTCTCCGCCATCGGCGTGCCGGTGTTCCTGGCCGACGTCAAGGGCGATCTTTCGGGGCTTGCCCGTCCGGGGAAGACCCATCCCAAGATCGACGAACGGGTGCGCACCATCGGCATGGACGACTTCACCTTTCATGCCAATCCGGTGCTTTTTTGGGATCTGTTCGGCAAGTTCGGCCACCCCGTGCGCACCACCATTTCGGACATGGGGCCGCTGCTGCTCTCCAGCCTGCTTCAGCTCAACGACACCCAGACCGGTGTGCTCTATGCCGCTTTCAGCATCGCCGACGATACCGGGATGCTGCTGCTGGATCTGAAGGATCTGCGCGCTCTTCTCCAATGGATGGCCGAGCATCGCAAGGAACTCTCGGCCGAGTACGGCAACATCTCCACCGCCAGCGTGGGCGCCATCCAGCGCCGGCTGCTGATTCTGGAGGAGCAGGGGGCCGAGGAGCTCTTCGGTGAACCGGCCCTGCGGCTGGAGGATCTTATGATCACCGATTTCTCCGGCCACGGCGTCATCAGCATCATGGACGTCACCCGGTTGATCCATGACGCGCCGCGGGTCTATGCCGCCTTTCTCATCTGGCTCCTGGCCGAGCTGTTCGAACAGCTCCCGGAGGTGGGGGATCCAGAAAAGCCGGTGATGGTGCTCTTTTTCGACGAGGCCCACCTGCTGTTCGACAAGGCGCCGCCGGCCCTCGTGGAAAAGATCGAACAAGTGGTGCGGCTCATCCGCTCCAAGGGGGTGGGGGTCTTTTTCATCACCCAGAGCCCCCTGGACGTGCCCGAGGAGATCCTGGGCCAGCTCGGCACCCGCATCCAACACGCCCTGCGAGCCTTCACGCCGCGCGACCGCAAGGCGGTGAAGACGGTGGCCCAGACCTTTCGCGAGAATCCGGAACTGGACGCCGAGAAAGTCATCACCGAATTGGGCACCGGCGAGGCCCTGGTTTCGGTGCTCGACGCCAAGGGCGCGCCGACGCCGGTGGAGCGTGTTCTCATCCGCCCCCCGGCGTCCCGCATCGGGCCGATCACCGCCGAAGAGCGGCGCCGGATCCTCGCCCGGTCACCGCTCAAAGGGCGCTACGAGGAGGAGATCGACCGCGAGTCGGCCTACGAGATGCTCAAGAAGAAGGCCGAAGAAGCGGCCCGCATGGAAGCGGCGGAACGGGCCGCGAAGACCCGGCGCGATGACAACCGGGGTCCGTCCCGTCGCGGCGGCCGCAGGCGCCAGACGCCTTGGGAAGCCATGGCCAACAGCATCGCCCGCTCTTTGGGCAGCAGCCTGGGGCGGCGCATCGCCCGGGGCATTCTCGATACCTTAGCTGGGCGGTAAGAAATGACCGACCTCTACCCGGAAATCGAACCCTTCAACAATTTCCACCTGGCGGTGGACGGCCGTCACCGGCTCTATGTGGAAGAGTGCGGGACCCGGCGCGGTATTCCCGCCGTCTTTCTCCACGGCGGTCCCGGCGCAGGTTGCGAGCCCTATCACCGGCGGTTTTTCGATCCAGCGCGCTACCATGTGGTGTTGTTCGATCAGCGCGGCGCCGGCCGTTCCACGCCCCATGCCGATCTCACCGACAACACCACCTGGCATCTGGTAGAGGACATGGAGAAGTTGCGGCGCCGCCTCGGTTTCGAGCAATGGCTTCTGTTCGGTGGTTCCTGGGGCTCCACTCTGGCGTTGGCCTATGCCCAATCCTATCCGGAACGGGTCTCCGCCCTGGTGTTGCGGGGTGTCTTCCTGTGCCGCCGGAAGGAGATCCAGTGGTTCTACCAGGACGGTGCCAGCCGCATCTTCCCCGACCATTGGGAGGCGTTCGTGGCCCAGGTGCCGCCTTCGGAAAGGGACGATCTGGTGCGGGCCTATTACGCCCGGCTCACCGGGAAGGACGAACTGCGCCGCATGGCTGCGGCGAAGGCCTGGGCGCTGTGGGAAGGGCGCACCGCCACTTTGCACCACGATCCAGAGGTGGAAGCCCATTTCGCCCAGCCGCACGTGGCCTTGGCGTTGGCCCGCATCGAGTGTCACTATTTCGTCAACGACGCTTTCTTGCAACCGGACGAGTTGTTGAACGGCACCGACCGCCTGCGCGGAATTCCAGGTGTCATCGTCCATGGCCGATACGACATGATCTGCCCGTTGGAGAACGCTTGGAGCTTGCATCGACGCTGGCCGGAAAGCGAGTTGCGTATCGTGCCCGATGCGGGTCACTCGGCTGCGGAACCGGGCATCCGCGCCGCCCTGGTGGAGGCCACCGACCGCTTCGCCGATCTGCTGGACGGCTAGCCGTTTATGCCTTTGGAACCGAACCGGCGTTCGAAAACATGATCGGATTGTTGCAAAGGGTCACCCAGGCTTCCGTCACCGTCGAAGGCGAAGTGGTGGGCGAGATCGGCCGTGGAATCCTGGTGCTGGTGGGGGTCCAGAAAGGGGACGACGAGCGGCGGGCCGATCGGTTGCTGGAACGGCTGCTCGGGTATCGGGTCTTTCCCGATGAGACGGGACGCATGAATCTGAGCCTGCGTGATCTGGAGGGCGGGCTGCTCCTGGTGCCCCAGTTCACCTTGGCGGCGGACACCCGTAAAGGCACCCGGGCCAGTTTCACGTCTGCCGCGCCGCCGGATGAAGGGCGTCGCCTGTTCGACCACCTCCTGGCGCAGGCGCGCAAGGCCCATCCGGATGTAGCCAGCGGCCGTTTCGGCGCCGATATGAAGGTGGCCTTGGTCAACGATGGGCCGGTCACCTTCTGGCTCGAGAGCTGACACCGGGCTTTCTCCACCGGTCGTCCCGCCGTCGGGGCGGCGGGTGGTCGAACGGTGCTCGGCCGGTTGCACGGACGAAAGTTTTACTGCATAAAAGGGGACAGTCCATTCACGCCGGTTTTTCATGCGTTCGATCTTTTCCAAGTGCGGCTGGCTGTTTCTCTTGCTGACGTCGTGGAGCCTGGCGCTTCAGGCCCGCACGGTGGAAGGGGTGGCGCTTCCCGAGTCCATCGCCCTGGAAGGTCGGCCCCTGGTGCTCAACGGCGCCGGCGTGCGGAAGAAATTCTTCTTCGATATCTATGTGGCGGCCCTCTACCTGCCTGAGCGCAGCCGTTCGGCGCCCGAGATTTTGGATGCGAAGGCGCCCTGGCGCATGGTCATGCATTTTCTCTACGAGAAAGTGGAGAAGCGGAAGCTGGCGGACGCCTGGGAGGCCGGTTTTGCGGCCAATCTCGACGCGGAGGACAAGGCCCGCATGCAGCCGAGGCTGGATCGTTTCAAGGCCCTCTTTCCCGACCTGTCCCGGGGTCGGGAGGTCTGGCTGGACCACTTGCCGGGTCGAGGGGTTCGGGTGACGCTCGACGGCAGGGTGTTGGGCACCATCGAGGGGGCGGATTTCGCCCGGGCGCTTCTTTCGGTCTGGCTCGGGCCGGCTCCGGTGACCAGAGCCCTCAAGGACGCGCTGTTGGGGAAAGGGTGAGGGAAGGACGGCCGTGAACGAGAAGAGCGACCACAGCAGCCAGCTCACCGAGTCGGAACTCAAGATCCTACTGGAGGAGTCGGAGCGCCAGAAACACAGCGATTTTCTCGAGTCCCTGGAGGGACACTCCAAGGGCATCCAGGCGTTGGAGGAGGCGCAACAGATCCTCGAGGACAAGCTCGAAGACGCCAACACCGAGATCGACCGCCTGCGGCGCGAGCTGGAGCGTACCCAGACCGAGCTGGAAGAGACCGATTACCTGCGCCGCGAGGCGGAAAAGGCGCGCCGCAAGGCCGAGGAGACTCTCTACAAGATCCAGGACGGCGTGATGGCTCCCCACGTCACCGACTTGCGCGATGAACGCATGTTGCGCAAGCCCGGTGTGCTCGGAGTGGATCAGGTCACCCGGGGGCCTTTTCTCAAGGGCTTGCTCCTGGGAGCGGTCGGGGGCGGGTTGGCTCTGCTGCTCGTGCTCGAGATCCTCTCCTTCTGGCGGGGAGGCGGCGAACTCTTCTCACGCCTGTTCTGAACCATGGCCCGCGTGCTGGGGGTGGGGATCGCCACCCTGGACCTGATCTTCGAGGTGGATCACCATCCCGCGGCGGACGAGGAGATGCGGGCGCTGGCCTTCCATCGACGGCGGGGCGGCAATGCCACCAACACCCTGGTGGTGCTCTCGGGCCTCGGTCACCGCTGCAGTTGGGCGGGGCTCCTTCCATCGGACGAGGCCGCCGATTTCGTGGCCGACGATCTGGCGCGCCATGGAATCTCGCTCCATGCGGTGGAACGGACCGAAGAGGGTGCCTTGCCCATTTCATGCGTGCTGCTCGACCGGCGGAGCGGGGCGCGCACCATCGTTCACCATCGGGACTTGCCCGAGTATTCCGCCGACGCCTTCGCCCGCTTGACGCCGTCGCACTATGACTGGATCCACTTCGAGGGGCGGGCCGTGGAGGAACTGGCGCGCATGTTGCCGAAAGCGGCGGCCCGGGTTCCGTGCTCGCTCGAGATCGAGAAGCCTCGGTCCGGCATCGAAGCGCTCTTCCGCCATCCCCGCCTTTTGCTTTTTTCCCGCGGCTACGCCCGCGCCCGAGGATTCGACGATGGGGCGGCTTTCCTGGCCGAGGCGGCGCCGTCCGGCAAGACCTGTTACCTGGCGTGGGGGAGCGGCGGGGGGTGGTGCCGCGAGGCGGACGGGCGGATCCATTTTCAACCGGCGCCCAAGGTGGAGGTGGTGGACTCCCTCGGTGCCGGGGACGTCTTCAATGCCGCCGTGGTCCACGGCACCTTGCAAGGGTGGACGGCGCCGCGGGTCCTGGCGTTCGCCGTGCGTCTGGCATCGGCCAAGTGTGCGCGCATGGGGTTGGAAGGGCTCGAGCGGCGGTCGGAGCGGTTTTTCGACGCCGAGGGCGCCATCTGATGCGCAACACGCACGGCCTTCCACTCCCTCCGGACGAATGTCGTCGCATCCAGGGCCCCTGTCCGAGCGTTGCCCTGGAGCCCGTGACGGTCGAGGTGCACGACGGGGACACATGGCCGGTGAAGTGAGGCTGGATGCCGAGTTTTTCGCCCGTCCCACGGTGGAAGTGGCGCGGGACCTCATCGGGCGGCGGCTGGTGCGCCGCCTCGACGGGGCGCGTCTTTCCGGCCTCATCGTGGAGGCCGAAGCCTACGTGGGAGAAGGCGACAGCGCTTGCCACGCCAGCCGGGGCTGCACGCCGCGCACTCGCGTCATGTACGGCCCGCCCGGCCGCTACTACGTCTATCTCATCTACGGCATGTACCATATGCTCAACATCGTCACCGCCCGGGAGGGGGCGCCCGAAGCGGTGCTCGTGCGGGCGCTTTCGCCCCGGGAAGGGATTTCCAAGATGCGGGCCTTGCGCAACGGAGCGCCGCGAAGCCGCCTGGCCGACGGTCCCGGCAAGCTGTGCCGCGCATTGGCCGTCGACATGGCGTTCAACGGCGTGTCGGTGGAAAACGACCGGCTGTGGTTGGAGGCGGGCGTGGCGGTGCCGCGGTCGTGGATCCAGGCCTCGCCGCGCATCGGCATCGACTATGCCGACGAGGCGGACCGGATCAAGCCCTGGCGCTTTCACGTGGATCCGGGCTTGCTCGATTGACGACCGTTTCCTTCAGAGCGACACCGGCATGTAGAAAAAAACGAAGCGGCCCCCTTCGACGACCACCTTCAAGGTGGCCCCGTGATGCAGGCCGTAGTCCACGTAACCCGGCACTGCGCTGTCGGCGTGGCACTCTCCGGCGTGCTGGGGCGATTCGAAATCACGGTCGCGGTCGTACCACGACAGGAGCATGGCCTCTCCCAGCCGCTTGCGTGCCTCGGCGTCGGCCAAGGCCATGGCCTCGCGGTAGTCTTTGGGCGACGGTTCGGGCTGGAGCTCGACCACCGTGAGCCGGGACGTGTCGGGCGCGCGGGGCGTCGGGCAGGCCGGGGGCTCGTCGCTCATTTCTCGAACCTCTTGTGGGCGCCGTCGCAAAAGGGCGGCTTGGCGGTGTATTTACAGGTGCAGAACCAGTAATCGTCGTCCCTCGGGGCGATGAACTCCAGCGGCTCGAAGCCGGTTCCTTCGTGGGAACCATCGCAAAAAGGCTGGGTCTGACTTCGGCCACAACTGCACCAGTGGACCTTTTCGCCCGCCTCCAGGTGGATCACGGCGGGCCGGGTGCCGGCGACGCGGGGCTCTTTCACGGGCGCTCTCCCGGGTTGTGGTGACTGTTGAATTAGATTCGACCCGCCGCCAGACTAGGGGGCCGGGCCGTTCGAGCGTCCCAAGGATAGCAAAAAGGCCGCGGCAGGCGGCGGAAGGCAAGACGGAGGTGAGAACGAAACGATGATGCGGATACTTCTGTTTCTGGGAACCAACGTGGCCATCCTGGCCATGCTCAGCGTCACCATGCGCATCCTGGGCGTGGATCGGGTGTTGGAGGAGAGCGGCGGGCTCAATCTCGACGCCTTGCTCGTCATGTCTGCGGTGGTGGGCTTCACCGGCGCCTTCATTTCCCTGTTCATGTCCAAATGGATGGCCAAGGCGAGCATGGGGGTGCAGATCATTGATCGGCCGACCGACGCCACCGAGCGCTGGCTTTTGGATACGGTGGCCCGGCTCTCGCGGGAAGCGGGGATCGAAATGCCCGAGGTGGGCGTCTTTCCCAGCCATTCGCCCAACGCCTTCGCCACGGGCTGGAACCGCAACGACGCCCTGGTGGCGGTGAGCGTGGGGCTGTTGGAGCAGATGACCCCCGATGAGGTGGAGGCGGTTCTGGGTCACGAGATCGCCCATGTCGCCAATGGTGACATGGTGACCCTCACCCTCATCCAGGGCGTGGTCAACACCTTCGTCTTTTTCTTGTCGCGGATCATCGGTCATGTGGTGGATCGGGCCGTGTTCGGCAGTCGGGACGGATATGGTCCGGGCTATTTCATCACCTCCCTGGCGGCCCAGTTCATCCTCGGCATTCTGGCCATGATGATCGTCGCATGGTTCTCGCGCTGGCGGGAGTTCCGCGCCGATGCCGGCGGCGCCGCCTTGGCCGGGCGGCACAAGATGATCGCCGCCTTGCGCCGCTTGCAACAGGCCCAACCGGAACCCCTGCCCGATGAGATGGCCGCCTTCGGCATCGCCGGTCGCGGTTTGCACGAACTGTTCGCCAGCCATCCGCCCTTGGAGAAGCGGATCGAAGCGCTCCAGAAGGCGGCTTGACGGTGGGTTCGGCCGCGGGCCCCGGGGACGTCCGTCCACCGGGGCTTTTTCGTGGGGGGAAGGCGCTGCTGTTTCCCCCCGGCCGGCTCGAGCGCGGGGCTTTCGGGAAGCGCACCGACGGCGGGCCGAGACGCCTACCTTTGGCCGGGAAGATGTAAAGAGGGGGCGCGGTGAGGCGGGGCGAGGAGACGGCAAGGGCGTGCGCCCGTGCTGGGGCGGCCGACACCCTCGTGGGAATCGCTCATTCCCCGCCGGCGCCGGTGTTGCGCCCTCGCGCGAGCTTCTCCGCCGCCTGGGCGTCCACGGACCAGAGCTTCTCCAACTGATAGAAATCCCGTACCCGCGGTTGCATGACGTGGACCACCACGCCGTTGAGGTCCACCAGCGCCCACTCCCCTTGTTCCACCCCCTCGGTGCCCAGAGGGGGTTCGCCCTTGAGCTTGGCTTGGAAAGCCACCGCTTCGGCGGTGGATTTCACATGGCGGTCCGAGGTGCCCGAAGCGATGATGAAGTAGTCGGTGATGTCGGTCTTGCCGCGCACGTCGAGCACGGTGACGTCGCGGGCTTTCATGTCCTCGAGAACCTTCAGCACCAGATCGCGCAGTTGTTCGACTTCCATGGAGTGAGTTGGCGGGTGACGGAGCCTGTCATGATACCACCATGGCCCGGCGGCAGGCGGCCAGGCCCGATTCGAGGTCGGGATGGCGCAGGGTCACCCCCAGCTCACGGAGCATCTTGCGGTTGTCGATGCGGCGTGATTCGGACAGGTAACTGCGCAGCCCCGGCGAGAGGGCCGCCTCCGCCTGGTCGGGGTCGATCACCGGCGGACGCGGCAGGCCGAAGGCGTCGGCCACGGCGTTGAAGTAGTCGGCCATGTTGCCGGGGCGTCCGTCGGAGACATTGTAGACCTCGCCAGGTCGTCCACGGGCCATGGCCGCTTGGAGGACCTGAACCAGATCGTCCAGGTGGATGCGGTTGGTCCAGGGCGCGCGGTGGCGTGCGATCATGGGGCGCCGGGCCCGAAGCCGCTCCAGGGGCAGTTTTCCCGGTCCGTAGATGCCGGCCACGCGCAGGCGGATCAGTTCCACCCGCCATCGGGCGCACCAGCGTTGCAGGCGGGCTTCGGCGTCGGCGCGGCGCCGGGCGCGGTCGGCGACCGGTGCCAGGGGACGGTGCTCGTCCACCCAGGCGCCCGCACAATCGCCGTAAACCCCGGTGGTTCCGAGATAGACCAGGCGCTGAGGCGGACCGCTGGCCTCCAGCGCCTGGAGGAAGTGGGCCAGCCGAGGGTCGGTCCGGCCGCGCGGCGGCGGGGGGGCCAAGTACCAGATACGGCTGTCGGCGGTCTTCCCGGGCAGCGCCAGGGGGCGGTCCAGGTCACACACCCAGGGGGTGATGCCCAGACGACGCAACCGTTCGCCGCTTTCGGCGCTGCGCACCAGGCCGGTCACCGGGCGCGGCGCCAGGGCGTTCGCCAGGCGCACGCCCACCTGGCCGCAGCCGGCGATGAGCCACAGAGGGTTTCCTTGTCCGGTCACGGTTTAATCGTCAGCGCGAATGGGAGACAATCGCGCCATTATCGCAGAGGCGACGGGGAAAACATCCGATGAGTTTCGAGGTCACCATCCAGCCCAGCGGTCGCCGTTTCCGGGTGGAAACGGGTGAAACCGTACTCGATGCCGCCATCCGGCAGGACGTGGGGTTGCCCTACGGTTGCCGAAACGGCTTTTGCGGCGCCTGCCTCGCCACTTTGGTGGAGGGCGTCGTGGAATATCCCGAAGGCGAGCCGGACAAGCTCATGGAAGCACCGGAGAACGCATGTCTGCCCTGTCAGGCGGTGCCCCGGTCCGACCTGGTGCTGGAGGCGGATGCGGTCCAGACGCCGGAGGCCATCGCGCCGCGCACCTTCCCCGTGAAGGTGGTGCGCATCGAGCGGGTGGCCGACGACGTGCTGCGCTTGTGGCTGAAATTGCCCGAGGCCCAGCGGCTCCAGTTTCTGGCGGGTCAGTACCTGGACATCCTGCTCGAAGACGGCCGCCGCCGCGCCTTTTCCATCGCCAACCCGCCCCACGAGGACGGCCCCATCGAGCTCCACGTGCGCCATGTGGAGGGCGGTGCGTTCACCGATTGGGCCTTCACCAGCCTGCGAGAGGGCACCCTTTTGCGCATCGAGGCGCCTCTGGGCGCCTTCACCCTGGACGAAACGTCCGACCGTCCCATGCTGTTCATCGCCGGCGGCACCGGGTTCGCGCCCATCAAGGCCCAGATCGAACACGCTTTTCACGCCGGCGTCGATCGGCCCATGGCGCTCTATTGGGGGGTCCGTTCGGAAAAGGATCTCTATCTGCCCGAGCTGCCCCGCCAGTGGGCGGAGACGCATGCCGATTTCCGTTTCGTTCCGGTGCTTTCGGAGCCGGAGGCGGGTTGGACGGGGCGCCGGGGATGGGTGCACGAGGCGGTGATCGAGGACCTGGGAGACACCTTGCCCCGGTACGACATTTACATGGCGGGGCCGCCCCCCATGGTCAAGGCCGCGCGGGAGGCCTTGCTCGAGCTCGGTGTGCCCACGTCCCAGCTCCATTACGACGCGTTCGAGTACGCCGGCGACTGACTCACTTCAAGGGTGTCGGGCCAGGGCGAAGGGCGCGGCGCCGGTTTCGGCCATCCGGGTTCGCTCGGCGGTCGTCTCGTCCGCGGGATGGGGGCGGGCGATGACCAGCAGCATGCAGGCCAGGATGGCCAGGGCTTCTAACCACGCCCGCAGCGTGGGATGGATTTTCATGACCGTTTCCCTCCGTGTCGAACCGGCCTTCATCATGCGGCGGGCGGTGGCTCATGGGGTGAGCCTCCTCAGCGCCCGTAAAGGCGGGCGTATCCCTCGGGATCCAGGATCTGCCGGATGTCCACGAAGCTGCCGCTGGGGTGTTCCTGCAGCCGATCGAGCACCTCCAGGATCCGTTCCGCCGCACGACGCGGACCGGGCATGGCGTCGGTGCCACGGGCGGCGCGCAGGCGTCGGAGCGCGGGAAAGGCGTCGGCGTCGGCGTCGGCTTCCTCGCACAGGTGGTCCATCATCGCCGTGTCGATGATGCCCGGTGCCAGCGCGGTGATGTGAGTGTCCGGGAACTCATGGGCATAGAGTTTGGCCAGCATGTTCAGCGCCGCCTTTGACAAGGCGTAGCCGCTCCATCCCCTGTTGCCCAGCACCGACGCGCCCGAAGAGATCATCACCACCTGGTCCACGGGGCGGCCCCAGGCATGGAGCCAGTCCATCACTGTCTTGTTGGCCCACAAGTTCACCTCCATCACCTGTTTCACCTCTTCGAGCGGCGCCTGGTGCAGATCCTGGATGCGCCCCAAGATGCCGGCGTTGAGCACCACCAGTTGGAGCCGCTCCACCCCTTCCAGCAAGGTCGCCAGTTTTTCGGGCACTTGTCGGTGTTCAGTGAGGTCGCACTGGATTTCACGGAGTCCTTCGAGGCGGGCCGGCCGTCGGCTGCAGCCGTACACCCGCCAGCCTTGGTTCAGCAAGACTTCGGCCAGCCCCCGGCCCAGTCCCGCCCGGGTGCCGGTGATGAATGCGGTGTTTCGGGTCATGGCGCTCCTCTCGGTCGTCGGTTTTCGAAGCCGCCTGCCGCAGGCAGCGGTGATATTTGCCCTGGATCATAACGCTGCCGGCCCGAATGGGCGCATTCTCATGATAAGAGGGACCGAAAATGGTTGACGTGAAGTCCTCGGCCTCCATCGCTCGACCCATCCGGTGGTGCGGGCGGATCTCCCTGTTTGCCGGTTTGGGGTCCACCTGGCTGGCGGTGGTCGCGTTCACCCTGGCGGTGAGCGGGGGGATCTTGGCCTATCTGGATCTGGCGGTCGATGGTGATCTCGATCGAGCGGCGAGCCTGGCGGTGGCGTTGGGAATCGGTGGGTTGGCCTTGTTGGTCGGTGGAGTGTCGATGGGCCTGTTGCTGTTCGGCCTGCGGCCCGAGTTCCAGTGGGAGGCCGATGCCGAAGGCGTCACTCAATGGCTGCCCGAGCGGGCGGTTCGGCGTTTCGGGTGGATGCTTGGGGCGGCACGCGTCGTGCGTCCCGGACTGAGAGGGCTCGGAAGGGTGGAAGGGGCGCACCGAGTGTTGTGGCGCGAGGTGACGGCGTTCGAATGGGATCGGAAGCGTGGCCTGTTGACCTTGCGCCGAAACGGGTGGCCTCTGATGTGGATCTCTTGTCCCGAGCACGTCTGTGAGCAGCTCAGGCGGCTGGCGGAGGTGGGGGGCGCGTTCGCTCCGGCGTCGGGGCCGCGCCTGGTTCCGGTGGGGGCGCAGACTTTGTTCATGCTCGTTGCTTTGGCTCCCGCGATTCGTGCCGTGGGGGAGGGCGGGATGGTCTGGCCCCTGACGATGTTGGCGCTGAGCCTAGCGGCCTTGTGGATGGTGCACTTGCTGGCCTGGGGGGCGCTGGCCGCAGGGGTGGGGGTTCTGATCCATCTCTGGCCCGACGTGGCGGCGGGCCGACCGACGGCTTTCCTGGCGCTGGCCGGCGTGGCTGCGGTGGCGGCGCTGGATCTGTGGATGGCGTCAGGACGGGGCGGCGCCTACCTGGTGAGGAGGTTGGTGTGAAACGGTGGTGGTTTGCGGTGTTTTGGCTCGTTTCGACAGCGCTCCTGTCGTTTCCGACGGCGGCCCGCAATCCCGACAACCCCAAGCCGGCGGAAGGGGACCTCGAGCTGCCCCTGCCCGGCGGGCGGGTGATGGTCTTCCGCCCCGTGGAGGTGCCAGGTGGCGCCTTTTGGGGCGATCCACGGCGGGTGGTGCAACTGGGCGACGCCGCCGGCGGCATGTTCGAAGGGCTGCAACGGCTGCAAGTGTCGGGCAGCTTTCCGGGGGGTGACCACCGAACCTTCTACCTGGGCAAGTATGAGGTGACACTGGGGCAGTATGTCGCGGTCATGGGGTTGGACCGGCTGCGCCGGGTGAGCGCCGACCCGAGGGTGGTGAAGTGGGATCGGCTGGACGAGAAGACCCGGCGCAAGCTCTTGCGCGAGCCGGTCACCTATCTGCCGTATCCGGAGATCCTCGCCTTCATCGACGCCTGGAACGCTTGGCTGTTCGACCCGGACCATCCCGAACGGCGGGAAAAACTGCCCAAGGTGGATGGTGTGCCGGGGTTCGTGCGCTTGCCCACCGAGGTGGAGTGGGAGTACGCCGCCCGCGGAGGGGAGCCGGCCCGGCAGGCGGGCAATTTCGATGCCGCCTTGCCGTATCCCCAGGGCAAACTCAACCGTTACGCCTGGCATCTGGGCAACGCCAAGCACAAGGTGCGGCCCATCGGCTTGCGCAAGCCCAACCCCTTGGGGTTGCACGACATGCACGGCAATGTGCAAGAGGTGGTGGACGGCCGCTTCTTGCCGGAGATCTGGCAGGGCCAGCCGGGCGGGGTCCCTGTGCGGGGCGGGTCGGTCTCCACCCCGGCGCAGGCGCTGCGCTCTTCCCTTCGATCCGAGCTGGACGATTGGAGCTGGGATGGCGATCGTCGGCGCATGGTGCGTCGGGCCTCTTTCAACACCGGCTTCAGGCTCGCCATCGGTGCCAATGTGATCGCCACCCCCAAAGTGCGGGCCCACCTTGCCGAAGAGTATCGCCAGTACCTCGCCGAGCTGAGAAGCAGCACGCCGGTGGGCCAGACTCTGGGCAACCTGGTGGCCCAGGCCGGCACCACCCTGACCGGCGTGGAACCCATCATGGCCCGCCTGGCGCGTCAGCATCCGGAACTCGAGCGGGATCTGCAGGCCATTCGTCACTATCTGGACAAGGCACGCAACCAGCTGGACGAGGCGCAAAAGGCCAACGCCCGCAGCCTGATGCAGGACGCCATGCGCAACGGCGTCAATTTCAGCGTCTTTCGCGCCCGCGTGGTGCAGCTCGAAGGGGCCTTGGAGTCGGCACGCAAGCTGTTGGCGCTCTCCACACGGTATCAGACCCAGGTGCAGGAGGTGGAACGGCGGCTGGAGGAGATGCGTCGGGCGGCTCAGGCCCAGTTCGATGCCTATGTGCGCAAGGTGGCGGCACTCGGCGAGTATGATGCGCGGTATCTGGATCACGCCCGTTCGGAGCTTTCCGACAAGCTTTCCGGCGCGCGTGAACGGAAAGTGATGGCGTTGGTTCTGGCCCAGGCGGAGCAGTATCGCAAGACCCGTAGGCCCGATCCCGAACGCTGGCGTGAAGCTTTCGAGCGGACTTTCGATTCCGAACCCTGAAGCGAGGTGAAACCATGAACGAGATCAAAACCCTGGCGTTGGTTTCGGCGCTCACCGTGGCCCTTGGTGGCTGCGCCACCAACGAGCCCATGGACGACCAGACCCGGACCAAAGTGGAAGGGAGTGCCATCGGTGCTCTGGTGGGCGCGGCCATCGGTGCGGCCATCGACGGCCGGCAAGGAGCCCTGGTGGGCGCGGCCATCGGCGGTGGCGCCGGCTTCCTCATCGGCAACGAGATCGCCAAGCGCAAGGCCCAGTACGCCAGCGAAGAGGATTTTCTCGACGGCGAGATCCAGTACGTGGCCGAATACAACCGCAACGCCGCCGACTACAACGCCAAGCTGGCCGCTGAAGTGAAACGGTTGGAAAAGACGGCGAATCGCCTGGCGGCCCGTTACAAGCAGGGCAAGGCCGACAAGGCGGCGCTCATCGCGCAGCGAGACGAAGTGCGCAAACAGTTGGAAAAGAGCCGGCAGATGCTGGCCGACCTGGAGCAGGAGTACAAGCTCAACCAGCAGGTCCTAGAAGAGCAGCGTAAGCGGGCCGGCGCGGCCGATCCCGACGTGAAACGGTTGGAACGTGAGGTGGCCGAGCTCAAACGTAACATCGAAAAACTCCAGCGCAGCACCGAGCAGTTGGCGCGCATCGACGAGAGGCTTTCGGTATGAAGGGGCGGATGACGGTCATGGCGGCGGCGCTCCTGGCCGGCGGTTGTGCCGGCGTGAGTACCGATCCCCACGAGGGCGGCTTCATCGGCGGTGTGCAGGGGCTGAGCAGCGGAGAATACGAACGCAGGGTCCAAGAGCGTCGGGCGCGCCTGGAACGGCTCAAGGCCGAACAGCGGGCGCTCGACGAAGAGCGGAAACGGTTGGAGTCGCGCAAGGGGAGCCTCCAGGCGCGGATCGACGAAGAAAAACGCAAAGTGGACCGACTGCGCCGCGACAGCGACAGGCTGCGCGCCGAGATCGCCGAGATGGAGCGCAGTCATCGCGGTGATGAGGCCCGCATCGCCGATCTGCGCCGACGCATCGACGCGCTGCGTGACCGGATCGGAAAGCTGGACATGGACCTGGACGCCCTGGAGGGCGGCAGCGGCGAGAGCGTGGAGCAAAAAAGGGCGCGGCTGGAGCGTGAGCGCCGTCGGCTGGAACAGGAGTACCGCCTGCTGCTGGATCTCACCTTGCAGCTTGGCCGGTGAGAGGGGTGTTCGCCCTGCTGCTGGGCCTGGGCATCGCCGCCGCGGCCGCCGACTCGCCCGAGGCGGAGTTGCGCCGGCTGCTCGCGCGGTTGCATCCAGAGCGGAGCGCGGTCGTCGCGCGCCTCGACCTGGGCGGCGACCTCGAAGCGGCCTTGCGGCGTATCGACCCTTGGGCACGGGTGGAGCACTCCGAGCCGGTGGGAGGTGCGGCCGGCATCGGCGCCGAGCTGGTCGAGGAAGAGGGGCGCTGGCGGCTGGTGCCCTGGGCCGGTGGCCCCCTTCACGGCGCCGGCGTCCGTCGGCGGGTCACGTTGCTCGCGGTGGACGACCAACCTGTGACCGGAGTGGGGCGGGAGGCGCTGGCCCGACGGCTGCGCGGCGATCCCGGAAGCCGGGTCTGCCTGCAACTGCAGCGGGAAGGGATGCCGCCGTTCCAGCTTTGTCTGGTGCGCGGTGTCAGCACCCTTCCGGCGGTGGAAACGCTCGGTCCCGGCCTGCTTCGGGTGCGCCGATTCGGCGCGCGGGAGACCCGTTCGGCCCTGTGGCGGCATCTGGAAGGGACGCCGCGCGAAGTGTTGGTCCTGGACCTCACGGAATGCGCCGGCGGTGAACTCTACGAGGCCCTGGACACCGCCGCCCTCTTCTTGCCGCCCGGCACGCCGTTGGCGGAGCTGGAGTGGATGGAAGACGGCCGTCGCGATTCGGTGGCGGCGCCTTCGGCCCTGCCCACCTGGAGCGGTCCCGTGGTGTTGCTGGTCGGTCCCGACACCGCCAGCGCTTGCGAGATCTTCGCCGGGGTGCTGCGGGTCGCGCGACGTGCCGCCCTCGACGGCGGCCCCACGCGGGGAAAATGTACTTCGCAGCGGGCGTTCACCTTGTCCGACGGCACCCGGGTGTGGCTCTCCAACCTCAGGATCCGTTTCGCCGACGGATCGAGCTGCGAAGGAGCCGGCGTGGGGGCCGTGGGCGGGCCGCCGCCGTGGGTGGGCGCCCGCGAGGCAGGCTCGGAGTCCAGGCCGTGACCGAAAGGGCAAGCCCGGTATACCGGTATATCCGAATAGAAAAAACATCGAGAGGAAAGAGATGAAGAGACGAATTCTGGCCAAACGGCTGTCGACCGTCACCCTGGTTTTGGGATTGGTGCTGAGTGTCCCGGCCTGGAGTGAAGAAGGCATTCCCGAAGAGGATCTGGCGCTGGCCCGGCAACTCGACGCCGAGGCGAGAGCGCTCATCGTGGAAGGCGATTTCGCCACCGCCCTGAAGAAACTGGAGGCGGCCGAAGTGATGGCGCCCGATCCGGTGCGCGCCAAACGCATCGAGCGGGTGCGGGCGTTCGTGCAGGTCAGGGAGGAGAAGCGCGACGCTTTTTCCGCCGCCCCGGCCGGCCCTGCGGAGACCCAGGCGACCGCACTACGGACATCCCCGCCGCAGCCCAAGGAGGAGCGGAACACGGCGACCGCGCCCGCACCAACCGCCCCGAGCGGCGCGCCGACCGCCGGCGTGCCCCTGCCGCCGCCCCTGCCGCAGTCGGCGGGCCCGGCGGCCGGCGCGGCGGTTCCGTCGCCAGCCGAAGGTAGGGCGCCGGCGATGCAGCCGCCGCCGTTGCCGTCGGCGGCAACGGTCCAGTCCGCGCTCACGCCGGAACAGCAGCGGGTCCGGGCCATGGTGGACGGTTTCCTGGCCTCGCTGGAGCGGGAGCTGGAGGGCGGCGTCGGCCTGGTCTATGACCGCAACTACGCCGTGGAATCGGATGGCGACGCTTATCGTGTCACCCTCGATTCCCTGCGTCTGATGGATGGAGATCGGGCGATAGTGGATCTGGGGCCCGTGGTGATCGAGGCCACTTTGCCGAACGACAGCCAGGTGGGCTTTCACGTCCAAGTTCCCGACCGTTTCGATCTGTACGACGGGGATCAGCCGGTGATGCGGATCACCTTGGGCGGCCACCGCATCCAGGGTGTCTGGAACGATCGGCTGCAGGTGCTCGACGAGTTGAACCTCGGGGCCACCGGCCTGCGCCTGGAGGACCCCGAGGGCGCCATGGGCCACATCGGCCTGGACGATCTGCGCCTCGACACCCGGGTGGCGACGGGCGGAAACGGTGGTTGGTCCCAGGTGGTCACCTTGGCGCTCAAAGGGTTCGAGGTCCACCTTCTCGATGGTTCGGGCGGGGTGGACACCGACATTCGAATCGCCGCCCTTCGGCTCGAGGCCGCCGCCGAAGGGCGTGATCGTGAGCGGATGGTGGCGCTGGCGCACGCGCTCGAGGATCTGGAACGGCGGATGGAGGCGGCCCAGGATCCCCAGGCTCGTCAGGCGCTCGAGGGCCAGGTGGGCCGAACCGTCGGTGATCTGATCGCCTTGCTCGACGGTTATCGGGTGAACCTGGCACTGGACGACAACAGTTTCCTGGTCGAAGGAGAGCAGTTCCGTTTCGGTGCGCTCGCCCTGGCCTTCGGGCTGGGCAAGAGCGGCGACGGCCACGCCGAGATGACCGCCTTGTGGAAATTGAAAGAGGCCCATTTGCCGCCTTCGGCCGAGATTCCCGAGCAGTTCCAGCCGGTGAGTTTCGCCCTCGACCTGAAACTGGCCGGCCTGCCGGAGATGCTCTTCGAGCTGGTGCGGCAGGCGTTGGCGCAGGAGGAGCCCGATCCCGAGCTGTTGGGGCAGATGCAGCAGGCGCTGCTGGCCGGCAAACCCCATGCCGAAGTGCGTGAACTGGCCCTGCGCCTGGCCGGCTATGGTGCGCACATGGCCGGGACCGTGCGTCTCGATCCCCAGTCGCCTTGGATGACCACGGGGGATCTTCAGCTCGAGGTGTTCGATCTCCCGGGGTTGATGAAGACACTTGGAAGCCAGCCCCAGGACGAAGAGCTGAAACAGATCCTGGCCAAGCTGGCCCTGGTCTCCGTGCGCAAGGAGGAGGGCGGCAAGACCGTCGACCATTACCACCTCCAGTGGGGACGTGACGGTCGTATCCTGCTCAACGGCAAGGATGCCACGGTGCTTTTCGCCGAACCACAGGGCGGGGGTGGCAAACAAGGGGGGTGAGGGATGCGGCTGCTTTTCCTGATCCTGATGTTGTGGCTGCCGTGGGGGCCGGCGACGGCGGAGACGGCGGCCGCGCTGGATCGGGAAGCCGCCCATCTGCTGGCCTCCGGCGATCTGACCGGCGCCTTGGAAAAGTACCGGCGGGCCGAGGCACAGTCGCCCGATCCCGTGCGCCGTGGGCGCATGGCGCGCATTCAGGCGCTCCTTCAGGCCCGCCGTGCCTCCGCGTTTCCTTTTGGGGAACAACCGCCGGCATCGGACGACCAGGTGCTGAAGGTGCCCGAGCCTTTGCCTCGGGAGATCCTGCTCGCGGTGGAACTGCCCGATTTCGAGCCCCTCTACCGCTCGGTGGTGGCGGGGGAGCTGGGGCTGGCGCGGGCCCTGCTGGTGAACCTCTATGAGCTGGACGGTGCCTTGCGCGGGCGACTGGATCGGGTCCTGGACAAGTACTGGTATTTCCCGGCGCCCGAGGTGCGCGACTATTTCCGCCGCCTCAATCCGCTGCTCTATCGCGCCTTGGTGCTCAAGGGGCGGATCACCGAGGCCCTCACCGCCTGGTCCGAAGCCGCGGCCCTGGCCGAGGCCGCCTTGCAGTGGCGGGACGAAGCCCAGGCCCGGGGCGCCTTGGCGCGACTGGAGCACCGGCGACGAAACCTCGAGCTGTTGCTGGAGGGCCTGGACCAGGTGCGCGCCGAGATCGAGGCGCTGGGGCCGCCGCCGGACCCGGAGGCGCTCCAACGCAAGGCGCAGGCCGAGTTCGACCGGGGGCTGGGCGTGCGTAAGAGCGCGACCGGCGACGCCGGCGGGGAAGAGATCCATGTCACCCAGAAGATGCCGCTTCTGCGCCCCTTCGGGTATGGCCATGTGACCGTGGAGGTGCCGGTCTGGCTGCGGGAACAGGCCCAATACTTCACCACCTCGGCCTCCGGCGGAGGCGCCAAATGGGTTTGGCTCAACCGCGAGGCCTACCGGCCGGCCCGTTCCGAGCTGGAAGAGACGGACGAGAGCGACTGGAGATTGCGTCTGCTGGCCAAAGACGGCTTCGTCTACGACGGCCAGGCGCGGCTGGAGTTCTTCCTGGTGGGGGAGGTACCCCTCGAGTTCAGTATCGCGTTCCACCGGGTGGCGCCGGGTCCGGATGGCAAACCGATGGCGGATCGGATGGCGGAAGGACGATGGAAGGCTTCGAGCCTTGGAGCCGAAACCGCGCCGGACGGCACGTTCGACCCGACGGCCTACCAGGAGGCCCTGCGCCGATGGCAGCAGAGTTCCGCCCAGTGGAGCCCCGACCAGTTCCGGCATAAGTCCACGGCGGAAGAGAAGTGGGAGCTGTACGACATCCAGCGGCTGCCTTACCCCTTCTCTTCCGAAGGCGCCATTCGGTTGCGGGCTCTCGTGGACCTCACCCCTGCGCTGGAGGGGGTGGCGCCGGACGGCATCGAGCGCGCCCTGCGCAAGGCGTTCGTGGAGCGGGTCCAAAAGTGGGAAGGTGACCTTTGGGGGCCGGGATTTCTCTATGGGTGGGAACCGCCGGTTCATCTGGCGGGTTTTCCGGCCGGCCCCTTTCTGGACGGCTACCTGGTTCTCTCCAAGGGGGATGCCTCCAATCCCATGGTCATGCCGGACCTGACCGAGGCCCGCCGCCGACAGGGCAAGGCGCACCATTTCGGCTGGGTGCTCTACCTGCTCACGCGGAACTATAACCTTATCGTCATCGGCGGCGAAGCCACGGTGCCCAAGGGTGAAATCGCGCGGTTTTCGACCCTGCGCGAGCGGGTCCATTCAGCGGCGGTCGAACTGGCCGCCGCCATGAAGCCGCTGGACTGGGACCCGAAGCAGGTGGCCCGTTTCGACCTGGCCGCCGTCCTGGGCCGCGCCCAGCGACCCGCGGAGCGGACGGCGGATTCGGCGACCGATCCGCGGGCCTTCTACCGGCTGCAGATCGAGTTGCTGGAAGAGGATCTGGCCGCCTACCGCGCGCGGCTGGCTTCGGCGTCGACGCCCACCGAACGGCAGGCCCTTCGGTACTGGATCTTGTGCAAGGAGGCGGACATACAGTACCAAAAAGATTTGTTGCGCCAACTGGAGACCGGGCGCTTCGAGCGAACGCCCACGCGCTGGGACGCCTACAACGCCGAACTGATGCTCCGTCAGGGGGCGCGCCAGGTCCGCGCCGCCGCTTCCGCCGACGCCCTCTATCAAGACGTGGCCCGGCTGGCGCGCATGCTGGAGCGGGAAGGGGATGCCCAGGCCGGCCGCTGGGGCCTGGCACGGGCGCGCAAGGCGTTGGAAGAGGAGAGGGATCCGCGCAAACTGGCCAAGGTGAAACGGCTGCTGCAAGAGCGCCTGTCGGCCCGGCGGGAGCAGAAGCAGGCGCGGGCCGAGGAGGCTCTGGCCTTGAGCGAAGCGGCCCTGGAGGCGGTGGAGAACGTGGCCGCCGGTGCCGACTGGGCCATGCTCTCGGTGACCACGGCCGCCTCCGCCACCGGCCTGCCGGGCGCCCAATACATCTACGCCGGCTACCGCGGCATCACCCGAGGGCTCACCGACGGCGTGCAGGCCGGCGTGCTCCAGGCCCTGTCCAGCGTCCACGCCGCGGGCGCGGTGGCCGTCTCCGCCTGGGAGGGCTATCAGGCCGCCGAAGCGCAGCAGCAGGGGAGCGGCCTGAGCGGCGCCTTGATCCGGGGCGGCACCGCGCTGGCGGTCATCGCCGGAACCCGGTTGGCGATCCGCGCCGCCACCCGGGCGGTGAAAGCGGGCAGCGACCGTTTCGCCCAGGTGCGCGACATGCTGCTCAACCGGGAGGAGCGTGAAGCGGCCACGCTCATGGTGAAACAGTATGCCCGGGATGTGCGTCGGCTGGAGCAGTTGGTTCGCAAAGGGGACCGCGGCGCGGCCAAGAAGCTGTTGCGCAAGGTGCAAGAGCAGACCATCTCCATCCTCTCCAATCCCCACGCCAAGAACATCCTCAAGTATGGCGACGACCTGCTCACCCAAAAGGCGTTCAACCGGTTCTCCGGCAAGATCCAGCGCAAGGTGGTGCGCCGTTTCCTGGAGGAGATGCGGGCCCGTGGCTGGTCGGAGTTCCAGGTCACCACCTTCCGCAACCGTTTCTCCGCAGCCTCGGTCAACATGGATTGGGATCTGGGATTGGTGGAAAAGGCGGGCATGCGCCTCACCCGCAACGGCGTCGAGGCCAGCGTGGCCGAATGGCAGGCGGACGCGAACGAGGTCTTCGCCAAGGTGTACAAAGAGGTCACCGGGCGCACCGCGGCCGGCGCCTTCGCCCAGGTCACCAGTTCGGTGCATCCGGAAGCCTTTCCCGACCTGACCATTCTCACCAATCCGGAAAAGGCCGTCTGGTCCAAGCGGATCGGCGAGGTGATCCGGTACAAGTTCGACGATGCGCTGCACAACACCGCCGGCTACATCCGCAAGACCGGGCGCTACATGGAGGCTTGCCGCGGCTTGGCCAAGGAGATCCGGGCCAAGCTGTTGCCGGCGTTGCGCGCCCGCCGCCTGGAGCCACCGGTGATCCGCCGCTTCGAGAAGCTGGCCCAGGTGCTGGGCGATTTCGGCCGTGGAAAGACCGATCTGTTGCACGCGGCCGCCGAGGTGCGGGCGCTCACCGGGCGCACTCTGGATCGGCTGCCCGATCTGGTCATCGCCAATCTCAAAACAGCATTGGGTTCTTGAAGAAGGGCACCGTCATGCGTTCAACGACCAAAGAATTTCTTGTCGTCGGTTTCTGGCTGTGGGCCGCCCATGCGGCTGCTACCGAAACCTGCACCGGCGACTATTGTTACCAGGCCGGTTTCCCTTACGGTCAGGTGCCTGTGGCGGTGGCGGTCACCGAAGAGAAAGATTGCGTCCTGACCCGCCACCCGAAACGGGAAACGGGCGCCTTGTGGTGTCGCGATCTGCAATCCCCGTCGTGGCGACGACTCGAGCTGCCGAAAAGTGAACTCCCCTTCCGTGCTTTGTGCCTCACGGCCGACGGCCTGCCCTGGGTGGCCTCGGCCGAGTCCGTCCATGCCCACGACGGCCAGGGCTGGCGGACGTCACCGGGGCCCGAGCGTCCTCCGTATGGCCTCCATTGCAACGGCGGAAGGGTCTATGCGACCAGTGAATACAACCAGGATCTGTTCCGCCTGGACGGAACCGAATGGAGCCGGCTCGAGTATCCAAAAGATGAAGAGGGCGATTCCGTCGGGGTCTACTGGATCGGCGTGGACGATCAGGGGCAACCCTGGATCGTCTCCAGCGTCGGCATCCGTTTTTTCGGCGATGGGCGCTGGCAGGCGCCGCCCGTCGCCCCTTTGGTGGAGAACGATCTCCTGGGTTCGGGAGGCTACGGCTATGGAGGACCTCGATTCGATCGTCTGCCCGGCGGCGCCCTGGTGTTGCCGAACGGAGAGACCTGGGCTTGGAACGGAAAGGGTTTCGAACCATTGCCTCCGCCCCCGGAGCCGATCCATCCGGAGACCTATGGAAGGAAAGGGGGGACGGTGGCGGTCATCGGCTCGAATGCGAAGGATCCGTCTCGGCGCCGGGGCTGGCTCCTGTGGGAAGGTGGCTGGAAACCACTGCGCCTCGGTCCCTGGGCGCCGTCGTCCGATCTTCCGCTGGCCGGTCGCCGGTTGTTGCTCGAAGGGCCTGAAGCGGTGTTGTCGCTGGCGGTGGATCCAGAGGCATCCGAGGCCGGGGCGGTCGTCCGCTTTTCCACGGCGTCGGAGCCGGTGCCGGTCAATCCCCGGTTTCTGCGCCTCGTGACGCTGGAAGACGGGGGCGTGGTGGCGCTGGGCGAAAACGGCCGCCTGGCTTGGCGTGTCGAAGCGGGGTGGGGCTTCGAGACCGTTCCAGGCGGTGGCATGCTCACGGCGGCCGAAGGCCGTTCCAGGGAGGATTTCTGGGTCGGCGGGGACGGCTTCCTGTGGCACCGTACCGCCGACGGATGGCAGAAGGCGCCGGGGTGTGACGAAGTAGGGCGTTTCGTCGATCTGGCGAGGGATGGAAACGGCCGACTGTTCGGCATCACCCACAGCGGCGTCATGGCCGTGACCGCCCACTTGGTGGAGATCGGCGCGCAAGGGTGTGTGGTGCGCCATTCGGGTGAGCGGGGCGGGCCCACGTTCGGTCGCATCACCCGTGGCGATGGCGGGCATCTGGTCTTGTGGAATCGCGAAGGGGGTTGGCGCTGGAACGGAGAGACGCTGGAGCCGCTGCCCGACAGCGCGGAGGTGTATTGGAAGGACCAACCGTTACGGCGCGCCGGAACCGACGTCTGGAGCTTTTCGGGCAGCGATTTCATCCGCTGGCGGGAGGGCCGAAAAACGGTCTTCTCCTGGCCCATGGCCGCCGATGCCCAGGGTTTCCGGTTGGTGTCGGTGACCGATTTCCTGCCGGGACGGGAGGGGCCGGAAGTTGCGGCCGGACCGGTGGTGGACGCTTCGGGGCGTTGGGCCGGCGGAGGGGTCGCCCGCCTCGCGGATGAAGGGTGGGTGCTCGAAGCGGTGATACCCGGGCTCGCAGTGAACAGCCTGGCCGGCACCCCTTCGCGTCTGTTCTTCGCCGGCGATTCGGGCCTTTTGGGTGCGGGCGCTCCGCCCGAGGCGGAGAAGGAGGGAGAGGTCGCCCGAGTGGACGAACTCCAACAGCAGGCGGCGCAGGCCATCACCCGGGGAGACTGGAAAGGGGCGCTCGAGCTTCTGGAACAGGCCCAGAAGCTGCAACCCGATCCTCGGCGCGAAGACCGCATCTTGCGGATTCGGACCTATCTGGAGCGAAGCGACGCGTCTCGCGCGAAATGAAGGGCATCAAGCGCTGCGCAGATAGTCGCTGGGCGGTCGGCCGTGCCACCGTTTGAAGGCGCGTGAAAAGGCGCTCAGCTCCGAGAAACCGAGCAGAAAGGAGATCTCCGAAAGGTTGTGCCGCCCTTCTCTCAAATACTGGGCCGCCAGGTCGGTGCGCACCTCGGTGAGCAGCCGCTTGAACGTGGTGCCACGCTCCTGCAAACGGCGCTGCAACGTGCGCGAGGTCATGTGCAGCTCCCGCGCCACCCGGGCATCGGTCACGTTTCCCGAAGGGAGCAGATCCACGATCACCCCTTTCACGCGCCCGATCAGGTCCGCTTCGTCCATCTGGCGCAGGTAATCCAGCATCAACCGGTCATGGAGCTGTTCGAGCTGCTCCGGTGGAGCGGTGCGTGGCGCATCGGCCGCCTGGGCGCTGATCTGGAATCGGCACGCCTCGGCGCGGAAGAGGACGGGACAACCGAACAGATGGCGGTAGGGTTGGGTGCGGCGGGGTTGGGCGTGGGGAACGTGGACCTCTTGGGGACGGAAACTCTTGCCGCCCAAGGCTTGGCACATGGCCAGCAGCATGGCCAGGGTGCCGTCCGGTCGCAACCACGGGGCCAGCCCGGGATGCAAGAAGTGGAACTCCAAGGTCGCCGAGGTTTCCGTCTCCACCAAGTTCACCTTCACCCCTTCGCTCACCACCCGGCTGAATCGGGCCAGCCGATGGAAAGCGGCGCGCAGGGTCCGGCTGGTGAGCCAGGCGTGGCCCAGCACGCCCATGGCGTTCGGGGTCCAGAATCGAGCCGCGTCCAAGCCGGCCAATCGACTCGGAAGTCGCTCCTCCAAATCCTGGAGAAATTGGAGCACATGATCCAGGCGAAGGCGGGCGCGGGGGTTGTTCACCGCCTCCAGGTCGATGCGGTGAGCGCGCAGCAAGGGCTCCGAATCCACGCCTGCGTCACGGGCGAGATCCAGGGTGATGGTGAGCGCCGGGGCGTAGTAACTCAAAGCCATTCAGATAACTTAACAGCTTGACGCATGCAGCTGAATGCAGATTTGCTCCTCAAAGCAGGACAAAATAGGAGAAAAATAACCTGAAGGTGCGCCAAGTCAAACAGTTGTCGTTTTAGGTCAAGATATTTGTGGGGGTCGGCGTTACACTCACACGGATGGAAGAACATCGCGGACAGTCTCCCGATCCGGTGGCGCTGTGGGACGAAGAGGTGGCGTTCTGGCGGGGCTTCGTCGCCGCTCAGGAGCAGCGGGGTGATGATGCGCTCGCCGCGCAGGGGCAGGAGGCCTTACGACAGGCCCTGCGTCGGCGCGCCTGCCGACTGGGGATACCGGTTCGGCGGGTCAAATGCGGGGAGCCATGACGGCGACGCCCCGGCGGGCGGGGCGTCGTTAGGCTTGTGGTGCCCAGGGGCGGAATCGAACCACCGACACGAGGATTTTCAGTCCTCTGCTCTACCGACTGAGCTACCTGGGCGCATCGATCGAAGGCGGCCTATTCAAGCAGCAGGGGCGGCCGCCGTCAAGGGCGGAGATCATCGTGGGCGGAACTGGGGCGGTGTTTCGGCGCCTTCGCCGAAGAAGAAGCGCTCCATTTGTTCTTCCAGGAACTTCCGGTCTTTGGGGTTGATGGGACTGAGCCGGTATTCGTTGATGAGCATGGTCTGATGTTGCAACCAGGCTTGCCACGCCTCTTTGGAGACATTTTCGTAGATGCGTCGTCCCAGCTCTCCAGGGTAAGGTGGGCGCTCCAGTCCTTCGGCCTCACGACCGAGCTTGATGCAGTGGACGGTTCGGGTCATGGGCGGGGCTCCAAAAGAAGTTCCTGTAGCAGGCGTTGCACCGGGGCGGCCAATCCACCCACGGTCCGGCCCGGTTTATACCAGAGGGCGTCCTGCCCATCCAATGAGTGGTGATGGGGTTTTTTCACCTCCAGAACGCGGGGGTGGATCTTCAGCTCGAAGTGAGTGAAGGTGTGGTCACGTGGTTCGAGCCGCCGTTGCGCCACCACGTCAAGACCGCGGAGGCGGCACCAGCCCTCGGAATCTTCCGTGAGCGGCAGTTCCGGCAGGCTCCAGAGCCCGCCCCAGAGGCCGGTGGGCGGGCGACGCTCCAGCAGCACGCCGCCGCCCGGCTCGCGCACCAGGAGCATCTGCACCGCCTTGACGGGTCGCTTACGGCGCGGCCGCGGTTCCGGGAGGCGTTCGACCGTCCCTTGGGCGTGCGCCCGGCAGTCATCGGCCAACGGGCAGTGGTCGCAACGGGGGGCGCGACGGGTGCAGAGGGTCGCTCCCAGGTCCATCAGGGCCTGGTTGTGGTCGGCCACGTGTTTCTCGGGAAGGAGTGTTTCGGCAAGGAACCACAGCCGCCGGGCCACGGCGGCCCGTCCCGGCCAACCGGTCACGGCGAAATGGCGGGCCAGCACCCGCTTGACGTTGCCGTCCAATACGGGATGACGTTGGTCGAGGGCCAGGGAGAGGATGGCCCCAGCGGTGGAACGTCCGATGCCGGGGAGGGCCAATACGGCATCGAAGCGTTCCGGAAAGCGGCCTCCGTGGTCCGTCACGATCCGCCGGGCCGCCTGGTGCAGATTGCGGGCGCGGGCGTAGTACCCCAGCCCCGACCACAGATGCAGTACCTCGTCCAGGTCGGCGGCGGCCAGGCTCTGCACGTCGGGGAAACGTTCGACGAACCGCTGGAAATAGGGGCGCACCGTGGCCACTTGGGTCTGTTGCAGCATGATCTCGGAGATCCAGACCCGGTAAGGGGTGCGGGGCCGTTGCCAGGGCAGGTCGTGACGACCATGACGGCGGTGCCAGGCCAGCAGACGGCGGCGGAAGCGGGAAAACGATTCGTCCACTGTATGATTACTGCAACAGCTTGTGCGAAATGGCGCAACCCAATGAAATCACAGGCAAAATTGATATATGTCCTGTGCGCTTCGGAAACCGGCTTGATACCATCGATTCCCCCTGACAACCGAAGGAGCGTTCCTGATGATGCAAAAACTGTTTTCCACCGTGGCGCTGAGCCTGGCCCTGACCGCTCCGGTCTTCGCCGGCAGCGCCGCCGACGACATCCAAGTGATGGATCCCTGGGCGCGCGAAGTGCCTCCCAACATGACCACCAGCGCCGCTTTTCTCACCATGATGAACAAGGGAGGGGTCGACCACAAGCTGGTGGCCGCCGACTCTCCCGTCACCGGCGTGGTGGAGTTGCACACCCACATCAACGACAACGGCGTGATGCGCATGCGTCCCGTGAAGGACATGCCCGTGCCCGCCGGCGGCAAGACCGAGCTCAAGCCGGGCGGCCTGCACCTGATGCTGATGCAGCTCAAGCGCCCGCTCAAGGCCGGCGAGAAGATCGACATCACCCTGGTGTTCGAAGACGGCAGCAAGAAGGCCGTTCAGGCCGAGGTGCGTCGTTTCGACGGCATGATGAAACACGACATGAAGCATGACATGAAGCATCAGATGCAGCATGACATGCCCATGAAACACGACATGCCCATGATGAAGCACTGATGAAGCGGATCCTTTGGCTGCTGGCGCTGGTTGTCGTGGCCGGCGCCGGTGGCTGGTTCTTGTTGAACGGGAGTGAACCCGAAGGCCCTTATCCCGGCATGGGGGGGGATTTCACCCTGCAGTCGAACCAGGGGCCGGTCTCTCTCTCCGATTTCCGGGGCAAGGTGGTGCTCATTTACTTCGGTTACACCTCTTGTCCCGACATCTGCCCCACTTCCCTGGGTGCGTTGGCGGCGGCCTTGAAGCGGCTCGCGCCGGAGGAGATGGCGCGCATCCAGCCGTTGTTCATCAGCGTGGATCCGGAACGGGACACACCGGACAAGATCGCCGAATACGCCCGGTATTTCCATCCACGCATGATCGGACTCACCGGCTCGCTGGAGGCGTTGCGGGCGCTCGCCGACCGTTATGGCGCCTATTTCCGCAAGGCGGAGGTGACCGACTCCACTTTGGGTTATGCGGTGGACCACTCTTCGGTCATCTATGTGGTGGACGAACGGGGCATGCTGGTGGACATGATCCAGCACAGCGGCTCGCCGAATGCCATCCTGGAGCGCCTGCGGCGGGTGCTTCATCCATCCGCGTCGTCGTAACGGATCGACGCCACCAGCAGCCGCCGCCGGCCCGAAGGGGTTTTCACCACCACTTCCTCGTCCAGGGCGCGGCCCAGCAGGGCCCGGGCCATGGGGGAATCGACGCTGATCCAGTTGCGTTTGGGGTCGAACTCGTCGCAGCCCACGATGCGGTAGGTGAGACAGCCGCCCGACTCGTCTTCCAGCGCCACCCAAGCGCCGAAGTAGATGCGATCGCACTGCGCCGGGCGGGTCTCCACCACCTTCAACTCGGGCAACCGTTTCTGAAGGTAACGGAGGCGCCGGTCCAGCTCGCGCAACTGTTTCTTGCGGTAGATGTATTCGGCGTTTTCCGATCGATCCCCTTCGGCGGCAGCCGCCGCGAGGGCTTGCACCACTTCACGCCGTTTCTTCCACAGCGCTTCGGACTCGGCTCGGAGGGCTTCGTAGCCGGCGCGGGTGATGTAGGGTGACTTGCCGGCCATGGTGTTCAGAACTGTCCCGTGCGCAACAGCACCAGAGTGCAGGCGGTCTCCCAAGGGATGCCGGCTGCGTCGAGCGCCTGTTGCACCCTGACGCTTTCAGTGCCGGGGTTGAAGATCACCCGGCCGGGCGCGGCTGCCACCAGGGCCTCGGTCATGGGCTCGAGCCGGGCCGGACCCACGTAAAGAGTGAGGGTGTCGATGGGCCGCTCCACCGAGGCCAGGTCGGGGGCCACCGCCAGCCCTTCGATTTCGGGGATCTTGGGGTGGATGGGCGTCACCCGATAGCCGTGCTCGAGGAGCAGGCGGATGGCTTGGTTGGCGTACCGTTGCGGCTTGGGGCTGGCGCCCAGAACGGCGACGTGGTGATCGGCAGGGTGCATCCGGTTCGGTGAATCCGTGGTGTCGGGACGATTTTACCGCGGAAGCGGGATGCCGGTCGGGTAGAATCGGCCGAGGTTTCGTTTCACGAGGAGAACCCCATGAACATTGCCATTCCTCTGCATGTGCTGGCGGTCGTCGTTTGGGTCGGCGGCATGTTCTTCGCACACCAGTGCCTGCGCCCCGTGGCGGCCGATCTACTCGATCCGCCGGAGCGGTTGCGGCTTTGGTCCGGCGTTTTCGGCCGGTTCTTTCCCTGGGTCTGGGGTTGTGTGCTCAGCATTTTGGCCACCGGCTTTTGGATGATCTTCAGCGTCTATGGCGGTATGGGGGGATTGGCTTTACACGTCCACATCATGTTCGCCACCGGGGTCGTCATGAGCTTGGTTTTCTTCTACATATTTTTCAGCCCATACCGCGCGCTCAAGATGGCGGTCCAAGCCGGTGACTGGCAGGAGGGGGCTCGGGAGTTGGCCCGTATCCGCCGTCTGGTGGGTTTCAACCTGATTCTGGGGCTGGTCACCGTGGCCGTGGCCAGCGGCGGTGTCTATTGGTTGCAGCCCGCTTGACGTGGTGATCGGGACAAGAAAAAAGCCCGCCAGGGGATGGCGGGCCAAGTCTGACAACAGTCAGGAGGAGTGAGAACATTTACTGGATAACTTCCATTACCCGAGTTGCAAGATATTGTTTCCAATACCTTGATCGGTAGTTTACCCCTTCCTGGGAATGGGATATTGATCTGGCTCAATTAAATAACGAAATGCTGATATAGCCCTTTCAGACGCCGTAGCGCGCTCGATAGTCGCGGATGGCGGCGAGAGCGGCGGGATCGTCGTTCCGCTGGGCGAGGAACTCCACGAGGTGGTCGAGGCGGACGATGGCGTGCACCGGCACGCCGTAGTCGCGTTCTACTTCCTGGATGGCGGAGAGCGCTTCTTGCCCCCGCTCCTGACGGTCCAGGGCGATGATCACCCCGGCCGGCTCCCCCCCCTGAGCGCGGATGATCTCCATGGATTCCCGCACCGCGGTGCCCGCGGTGATGACGTCATCGACGATGAGCACCCGCCGCCCCTGAAGAGGATGGCCAACGATGGTGCCGCCTTCACCGTGGTCCTTGGCCTCCTTGCGGTTGAAAGCCCAAGCTGGATCCCTTCCATGGCGGTCGTAGAGGGCGGCGGCGGTGACGGCGGCCAGGGGGATGCCTTTGTAGGCGGGGCCGAACAGCAGATCGAAATCCATTCCGGCGTCCACGATGGTTTGCGCGTAGTAGCGGCCCAGTCGGGCCAACGCCTCCCCGGTGTCGAACAGCCCGGCGTTGAAGAAGTAGGGGCTCATCCTTCCCGACTTGAGAGTGAATCGGCCGAAACGGAGCACGCCCCGGTCGAGGGCGAACTCGAGAAACTCTCTCTGGTAGTCCTGCATGGCGGTGTTCAGCGTCCGGAAGTTGCGTAATGGTAGCGTATAATCGGCCGCCATGTCCGTCGTCACCGCCTTTCTCCGGCGCGGCCGGCAGGGGCTGCAGGTGTATCGCCATCCGCGCGCGCGGGTGATGTTGCTTCTGGGTTTCTCTTCCGGTCTGCCTTTGTTGCTGGTTTTCGGCACCTTCTCCGTCTGGCTGCGCGAAGCCGGGGTGGATCGATCCACCATCGGTTTCGTCAGTTGGGTGGCTTTGGCCTACGGGTTCAAATGGGTCTGGTCTCCCCTAGTGGACAAGCTGCCCATTCCCTGGCTCACCCGGCGCTTGGGGCGACGCCGAAGCTGGCTGTTGACGAGCCAGCTCTTGGTGATGGCGGGGCTTCTGGGCATGGCTGCAAGTGATCCTGCCCAGGGGCTGGCTCCTCTGGTCGCGCTGGCGGTACTGGTGGCTTTCGCTTCGGCCACCCAGGACATCGCCATAGACGCCTTCCGCATCGAGAGCGCCGAGACCCGGCTCCAGGGCGCTCTGGCTGCAGCCTACATGGTGGGTTATCGGTTGGCCATGATCCTTTCCGGCGCCGGCGCGCTTTGGATCGCCGATTGGGCGGGGAATGGGCGAGCAGGCTATCACCCCGAAGCTTGGAGCCTGGCCTATGGCGCCATGGCGGCGGCCATGCTGGTGGGGGTGGTCACCACCTTGCGGGTGGCGGAGCCGGAAGTGGCGTTTTCGGAGGGGGAGGTGGAACGGGCCGGCGTGCGCCGCATCCATCGGCTGGCGGGCCTGCCGGCATGGCTTCGGGATCTTTTGGAGTGGCTCTGGCGGGCGGTGGTGAGCCCTTTCGCCGATTTCCTGCGTCGTTATCGCTGGCACGCCGTGCTGTTGCTCTTGCTCATCTCCAGTTACCGCATCTCGGACATCGTTTTGGGCGTCATCGCCAACGTCTTCTACATCGACCTGGGATTCACCAAGACCCAGATCGCCGACGTGACCAAGGTGTTCGGTATTCTCATGACCCTGGCAGGCGCTGCTTTGGGCGGGGTGCTGGTCTCCCGTTTCGGCGTGATGCGCATCCTTTTCTTGGGCGGGTTGTTGGCGGCGGCTACCAATCTGCTCTTTTCTTTGTTGGCCCGGACTGGCCCCGACCTTGAGTTGCTGATGCTGGTGGTGGCGGCCGACAACTTGAGCGGCGGTTTGGCGTCTGCGGCATTCGTGGCCTATCTGTCGGGGCTGACCAACGTGGCCTATTCCGCCACCCAGTACGCCCTGTTCAGTTCGGTGATGTTGCTCTTTCCAAAGTTTGTGGGTGGTTTTTCCGGCGTCATGGTGGAAGCGCTGGGGTATCCTGGATTCTTCCTGGCCACTGCGGCCATGGGGGTGCCGGTGCTCGTCTTGGTGGCGCTGGCCTGGCGCTGGGTGCCGGTGAACGGCGGAGGACGCAATGGGGCCTGATCTTCTCGGCGCTTTGCTGGTGGGGCTCTTCGGCGGCGTTCATTGCCTGGGCATGTGCGGGGGCATCGTGGGTGCGCTCACGCTGGGACAGGCCCGAGGCAGTGCCGGCAGGCCGGCCTTCTGGCGGTTGCAGTTGGCCTACAACCTGGGGCGGCTGGCCAGTTATGCGGCGGCGGGTGCGCTGGCTGGGGGGGTGGGCTTGCTGTTGGCCGGTGTGGGACCTTTGGATCAGGTCCAACGCCTGCTCGATGGGCTGGCCGGGTTGTTCATGATCTTGCTTGGACTCTATCTGGCCGGATGGTGGTCGGGGCTCGCCCGGCTGGAACGGGCAGGGGGGCGGTTATGGCGCCACATCGAGCCTTTGGGGCGGCGGCTGTTGCCGGTGCGTGACACCGGCCACGCCTTTCTGCTGGGCATGGTTTGGGGCTGGTTGCCCTGCGGGCTGGTCTACAGCGTGCTGGTCTGGTCCCTTTCTGCGGGTGGGCCGTTCCATGGTGCGTTGTTGATGGGCGCTTTCGGCCTGGGCACCTTGCCCAATCTGCTGCTCATGGGCGCGGCGGCGGGGTGGCTTGCCGGTTGGCTTCGCCGCCCGCTGGTGCGCCACACGGCCGGCGGCCTGGTGGTGCTTCTGGGCGTGCTCATGCTCGCCGGCCTGCGTTCCGGAGGCTGAGAGCGTGACGGCGTTTCAGCTCAGCGGGTGTAGAACTCTTGCTCGAAGCGGGCTTTCAAAGGCTTGGTGGTGCCCAGAGGAATCGCTTCCACTTCGAAACGGTCACGCTCGCCATTCTCCACCAGGAACTCTCCAAGGTAGTAGACCGCGTTCTCCTCGATCACCTCTTTCAAAGGGATCTCCCGCACTTGGCCGCGCAGGTTGGTCGCGGTCACCTTCACCAGGGCACGCACCGGCTCTCCCGTGGTTCCCGGCACCTCCTTGATGATACTGATGTTCACCAGTGCCCGATTGGGGCTGCGGCGGATGCCGTAACGGTTGGCCATTTCGGGCGACAGATCGCTGGTGAGAAAGGCGTTGTGGTGGATGGTGTAACCGTCCACCCGAGTGCTGTTCTCGGCGAGCGCCGAGGCGCTCAAAACCAGGGCGAACAAGGTTGCCAAGATGCCTCGAACCATGGTGTTGCCTCCTGATCTGTGGTTTGAGCGGGCCGTTGTCCCTGCTTTGGGCCGACCCTTTCGTAAGTATAGACCAGTGAAAAAGGGAGGCGTTTCAAACGCTGCGGCTGCTCACCACCCGCAAATGGGCCTTGCGGTCCCCCTGGGTTCCAGGTACCCCTTGGGTCAGCCGTTTACGTGTCTCCTGGAGGGTTTCGAGTTGGGCTTCGAGCTTGGCGCATTCATGATCGAGTGAGGCCAGGCGCTGACGCACCATCGAACGGGAACGACCGGAGAGTTTCAGATCGGCCAGCTGCTGGGAGAGGATGTTGCGGTGTTCATGAATCTCTTGGGTGAGGGGATCTAGAGCCGTTTCCAGCCATTCGCGGGCGTCGGTGTGGGCTTGGAGAAAGATCTTGCGCACCCGTGTGACAATCGTCTGGAAATAACGGCGCACGGCGAAGTGCTGCTCTGTAAGGGTGGTGCGTGGGCTCTTGCGGAAGATCTCCGATTCCTGGTGCACCAGATTGAGCTCCACCTGGTGGCCGATGAGTGAGAGCATCTGAGGCTCGGCCAGCTGCATACCGTGGCGGCTCTGGAAGCGGCGGTAGATGGTTCGGATCAGACGCCGCATCTCCTGGGCCTGGTTGGAGGCGATCTCCATCTGCTGGTTGATTTCTTCGAACAGCTCGCGCATGGCCTCTTTCAAGCCGATGGTGGTCCAGGCGCCGGTCATGCGCTTGTACGCTTCGCCGATCATCTGGTCGAGGCGGGTGGGGGAGATGGCGTCCAATAGGATCTTGCCGTGGGCGGTGAACTCGGATCGAGCCTGCTTGTAGGCTTGGATGCTGGCCTGGTAACGCAGCTTGTCCTTTTGGGCTTGGTGCAGCAACTGGTCTATGGCCGCTTCGCTCTTGGTGCTCAATTCTTTGAGTTCCCGTGCCTGTTTTTCCAGCCTCCGCAGGCGGGATGAGACCAGCGCCTCTATGTTCCACAGGGCCGAAACCACTGCTTCGGTGGACTGTTCCACGATGAGGGCCTGGCGGTTGTCCACCAATACCCGGGCGAGCTGTTTCTCCAGGTCGGGAATGCCGGA
>CAYOJM010000113.1:0-8527 GCA_964404295.1 uncultured Sedimenticola sp.
GCGGCCGGTTTCTACCTACAGGAGTTGGGCACACCCCATAGCGTAGGCACCGCAGGGGTGGCCAACGTCACCAATACAGAAGGCGCGGACGCTGCCTGGTCCAATCCCGCCGGCATGGTCTTTTCCAACGGCGACCAGATGCTCGTCGGTCTGCAGGCGGTGGTGCCCCGTATTCGTTTCGATCTGGCGCATTCCGACGCCGGTTGGGACGACGGCGGCAACGCCGGCATGAACACCTTGATTCCCAGCCTGTATTACATGAATCGGCTTTCCGATCGTTTCGCCTTTGGTTTCTCCGCCACCGGCTCCATGGGCGGCGGAGTGGATTACGGCAAGGATTTCGCCGGACGCTACCAGATGGTGCGTGCCGAACTGGCGGTGCTGGCCATATCCCCTTCCGTGGCCTGGAAGGTGGGCGACGGGCTCTCCGTGGGGGCGGGGGTGAGCGCCCTTTACACTCTATACGAGCAGGATATCGCCATCCGAGACCGCGTGTTGATCTCGCCCACCCTGGATGGCGGTGACGGCATGCTGCGCGTGGAAAAGGCGGACGGGTGGGATCACCAGTTCTTTTTCAGCGTCAACTGGATCCCGCGGGAGGATCTGCTGGTGTCGCTCTTGTACCGGAGTGAGGCGGACACCGATCTCACCGGTGACGTTCGATTGGAGAACCTCCGCAATCGGCCGGGGCTCGACGAGGTGGACGTCGCCTGGACCGCACCGCAGTGGGTGGAGGCCGGGGTCCGTTACCGTTGGTCCGAGAGCGAGACCTTCTATTTCAACGCCGGATGGCAGGACTGGTCCGAGTTCAGCGACAATCGGCTGGCTTTCAGCGGGGATGTGTCGGTTCCGGTGGCGATGCTGGACCGCAACTGGCGCGACACATGGCACGCAGGGATTGCCTGGTCCCACCGCAACGAACGGCTGGCCACTTCCCTGGGTCTCTCTTATGAAAGTTCACCGGTGCGAGACGAAGATCGCACCTTCGATCTGCCGGTGGATGCCATGTACAAAGTGTCCGGCTCCGTGGGCTGGAAACATTCGAGCCGGCTCGATTTCTTCCTGGGTGCCACTCTCTACTTGGTGGACGACGCACCGGTCACCGCAACCGCCCAGGGCACCACGGTATCCGGCCGTTACGATGCCAATACCATCTTGTTCCTCAGCGGCACGCTGCGCTACCGTTTCTGACCCGTCGGTCGCCGACGGACTTGGACAAAGAAAAAGGCGGGCATGCAACCCGCCTTTTTCATGTGGTCCGAAACGCCTGTCAGCTTTTCTTCTTGCATTCCGGGCGGTCGTCCGGAATGAAGGTGAAGCCTTCGATGGGTTCTTCAGGCACAGGAGAGCTGCTCACCGGTGCGTCCACTTCGATGTACCAGCGGGTGATGGTCCAACGGCCGTCCCGCTTTTCGAGGGTGGCGTTGTAGGTGCCGGAAGTGATTGGCTTGAAAGCACCGTCCGGCGTGGCGGCGGTAATCATCATGTAAGAGCGCACTTCCGCCTTGTCCTTGGTCTGACTCACGACGTGGTAGTTGCCTTGGAAGTGGCGGCGCATGGTGGTGTTCTTTTCCGCCCCGGGACCGCGGTAGCGGGCGTCGAAAAATGCTTTGAACAGTTTCTTGCCCTTGGCCTTCACGGTACCGAAGCAGGGCACGGTGGTCTCGAACACCATGTCGTCGGAGAACAGGGCATACCAGTCCTCCCAGCGCTGCTCGTCTGCCACGTAGGAGTAGGCGGAAATATGATTGAGGATGGCCAGCCGGTCGGCGATGAACTGGATGTCGGTGTTCACCGCACCGGAAGTGTCGGCAACCGGCATGGGCAGCTTGGCCGGCCCGGGTAGACGTTGCTGCAACTCCGAGGGTTGCCAGTCGCCGGCGTTCACGGTGCCGGCAGCAAAGGCCACGATGGCGCTCAAAGTGAGGTTCTTGATGGTTTTCTTCATGGATGAACTCCTTGAGTTTTTGGTCTTGTAAATTTCCCCTATGGAGAGGAAAAGCGCTTGGGTAATGGATCGCCGGCTTCCTCAGAAGAGACCGGCCTTCGGATGGAACTCCAGACGATGGGGAATGGCGAAATCGTTGTGGTCTAGGCCGGAGCTCCTTCGGGCCGAGGTTCTTTCCTTGTCCAGTGACGTGAATTATCAAGAGGAAAGCCGCAGGCAGAGTATAGCACCATCGCTTCCCATAGGTTTGATTTCATGGTTTTTGCCTATAGGCGCCTAATGAGGCGCGGTGGCGCAGATGGGGTGGCAAGGGCGTTCGTTATAATGCGATCAACCTTGGCAATTTCCGCCGGCAGCAGCTCGTGAAGGCCATTGATCTCGTCCGCGTCCGCTATCTCGACCATTTGTGTCGACGGCTCGATATCTTGGGCGCGGCATCCCACCGCTATCTCAACGAAGCCCGGATTCCACCTGATCTATTGTCTCACCCTGATGCGGTCGTCGGCGCCCATGGATTGATGGTGTTTCTGGATGCGGCACTGGCGGATACGGGCTGGCGCCTGCTCGGTTTCGAGGCCGGCGCCACTCCTCTGGCGGAACATGGAGTGGTGGGCCGCAACGTCGTGCAGGCGCCGACGCTGTACCAAGCGGTTCGGCGTCTGCTCCATGGTGCGCAACGCGAGAGCTCTTTCATCGAAGGACGGATTGCCTTCGATGGGGACCGGGTCTGGATTTGCCGCACACCGACAGTGGGCACCCGTGCTCAGCGCCAGCAGATCGAGCTCTACAATTTGCACCTACTTCTGCAATTGATTCGGTTGGCGTTGGGCGATGAAGCGCAGCCCGAAGCGGTGTGTTTCACTGCGGTGGACGAGGCGCTGCTGCGCGACCACCCGTTCTTGGGTCGCTTGTCCGCTCGTTTCGGCGGCCTTTTCATGGGCGTGGCGGTACCGCTGGAGGCGTTGGCGGAACCGATGCCTGGAACGATGGGGAAAGAGGACGGTTCTCCATCGCAGACGGAGGACGTGTTGCGACTGGATCATCTCGCGGCGCTACGGCGTATTCTTCAAAGCCAGTTGCCCTATCAACCCACGCTCGAGACCCTGTCGAGGTCCACGGGGTTGAGCGGGCGCAGCCTTCAACGATTGTTGCAAAATCGTGGGTACAGTTTTTCGAGACTGCTCCAAGAAGTCGTCCTGGAACGGGCACTGGAATATCTCCACGACCCCGGGCTTCCGGTGATGGAGATCGCCCGTTCCCTGGGCTACACTGACATTACCCATTTCAGCCGGGCATTCCGGCGCATGACCGGCCTCTCTCCCAGTGCATATCGGCGGCGCATTTTCGCCATTGCAGCCCGCTGGCGGGGGCTGGATGAGGAACCGCTACCGCCGGTGACACCGGCCACCCCTTCACGCTGAACCTCGTAGGAGGAGACCTAATATGAACACTGCCCGCCCTTCAGGATGGATGGCTCTGCTCGCAGCCTGCGCACTCTGGGCCGCCGCGCCCGTGCATGCGGCCTTGAAGCCGCAGGAGGTGGAGCGCATCGCGCTTCAGTCCTACCTCTATCTCTACCCCTTGGTGCTGATGGACGTCACGCGGCGTCAGATGACCAACATGCCGGATGGGGAGATGCCCGGGCGGGGACCCATGATGCAGTTCGTGCACATGCGTGAATTTCCGTCCGCCGACTTCAAAGAGGTGGTCCGCCCCAATTTCGACACCCTCTACTCTCTGGCTTGGGTGGATGTGAGCCGTGAGCCCGTGATTCTCGAAGTGCCCGAGGTGAAGGATCGTTTTTACATGCTGCCCATGCTGGACATGTGGACCGATGTTTTCGCCGTGGTGGGCACCTACGGCACGGGGACCGATGCAGGCAAGTACGCCATCGTCATGCAGGGTTGGCAGGGAACCCTTCCCGAAGGCGTGGAGCGTATCGAAACCCCCACTCCGGTGTTTTGGATCCTCGGGCGGACCCAGACCAACGGTCCCAAGGACTACGACCATGTTCACCGCATCCAGGATGGCTACCGCATCGTGCCGCTCTCGGCCTATGGCGGTGATTACACCCCGCCGTTCAAGAAGGATCCGACGGTGGACGACAAGACCCCGCCGTTGGAACAGGTTCAGAAGATGGATGCCCGAACTTTCTTCTCCTATGCCATGGCACTGATGCGCATCCATCCGCCCCATGTGACCGACATGGTCATGGTCAGCCGCATGAAGCGTATCGGCCTGTCGCCCGAAGGCTTCGAATACGATCATCTGCCCGAAGCCACCCGCAAGGCGCTGGAGAAAGCGGCGGCCGTGGGGCACGAGGAGATGAAGAAGTACGTGCCTCATCTGGGCCGGAACCTCAACGGCTGGCAGGTGATCACCAAGAGCATCGGTGTTTACGGAAACGACTATCTGCAGCGGGCCGCCATCGCCCTTTTGGGTCTGGGTGCCAACCCTTATGAGCAGGCGGTCTATCCCCTCAATCTCACCGATGCCGACGGCAACGTGCCCGAAGGAGGAAAGCGCTACGTCATCCATTTCGAGAAAGATGAGATTCCACCGGTGGATGCCTTCTGGTCTCTCACCATGTACGACGAGGCGGGCTTTCAAGTGGCCAATCCCATCGACCGCTTCGCCATCGGTGACCGTGATGCGCTTCGATTCAATGCGGACGGTTCCCTGGACCTCTACATCCAACACGAATCGCCGGGCAAAGACAAAGAGTCCAATTGGTTGCCGTCGCCCGCGAAGGGCAAGCTGGGCATGACGTTGCGTCTGTATGCCCCGCGCCAATCGGTGTTGGACGGCACTTGGAAGCCGCCGGTGGTGAAGCCGGTACCGTGAACGGATGTGCCCTGGAGGCATGGCCGTGCCGGCCAGGATGAGGAGAAAAGTCGAATGAAGCCTGGTGTCTTCATCATTTCGTTCGCTCTTCTCTTCCCGGCCGGCGCGGCGGCGACGGGAGATCCCTATCAAGCCTGCTTGGTGCGTGCCTTGGCGGAGGCCGACGACGATGAACGGGTGGGGCGGATTCGCGAGCGTTGCCGCTTGCAGGCGGCAGGATCGGCCCCAAAGGAGGCGGCCGTTCTGAGCGAGGACGATTCCGCTCTGGTCCGCCGGCTGCGTGATGAGAAGGTGACCGAAGACAACCCCTTCGTCATCACCCCTTACCTGCCCAACTACATTCTGTTGGCGGCGCACAATTTCGCCGGTGTCAACGAAGCGCCGTTCGAAGCGCAGTATCCGGGCGAGGCGATCTCGCTGGACGATACCGAGGTGAAGTTCCAGATCAGCTTCAAGTTTCCCGTCGTCAAGAATCTGTTCGGGAACAATGGAGACCTGTACGCGGCCTACACCAACCGTTCGTTCTGGCAGTTGTACGACAAGAGCGATTCCTCACCGTTCCGCGAGACCAACCACCAACCCGAGGCCTGGTTGCGCTTCTACAGCGGATGGGAATTCCTGGGATTCCGCAACGTGGCCAACGACATCGGCATCGTGCACCAATCCAATGGTCGGGGCGGCGCCTTGTCCCGCAGTTGGAACCGGATCTATTTGCGTTTCGTGTTCGAAAAGGACGATTTCGCCTTCGCCATCCAGCCTTGGTATCGCATACCGGAAGATGAGGAGGACGACGACAACCCGGACATCGAGGACTACATGGGCCATTTCGCCTTTCTCGGCGTCTACGAATGGCGCGGCCAACAGTTCGGTCTCATGTTCCGGAACAACCTCGACTTTGGCGACAACCATGGGGCCGCCCAGCTCGATTGGAGTTTTCCGCTTCACGGCCGCCTGCGCGGCTATGTGCAGTGGTTCAATGGTTACGGCGAGAGTCTCATCGACTACGACCGCAACGTGAATAGCCTCGGCGCAGGCATCAAGCTGACGGATTGGCTGTAGGCCGCCTGCCAGGGCGCAGTATTCGGAGAGGAAGCCGGTGGGGCGCGGGCGCACGCTATAATCGACCCACACGTTTTTGCGGAGTCCCGCATTGCAGAGCCACCCCCTCGTCGTCACCGCCGCCGCATTGGTGATCCTCACTTGGCTGCGTTACGCCCAGGATCTGGTGGTGCCTTTCCTGCTTTCTCTTTTCATCGCAGTGATCCTGGCTTCGCCCATGGGTTGGTTGCGGCGGCGGGGCCTGCCGCCGGCGTTGGCGGTGACGACGGTATTCGCCGGCGTCATCTTGCTGGAGTTCCTCATGGCCGCGTTGCTCGGCGGCAGCTTCAACGCCTTCACCCAGAAGTTGCCCGAGTACCAGGCCCGTCTGCGCGAACTGGCGGACGAGAGCCTGAGTGTTCTCGCCCGGGTCGGGCTCGACGTCTCACACGCCGCCATCCGTCGGGTGATGGATCCGGGATCGGTGATGACTTTCGCCAACCACTTGGTCGCCGGGATCGGCGGCGTGTTGAGCCACTTCTTTCTGCTCATGTTCACCGTCTTCTTCATGTTGATGGAGTCCTGGAGCTTGCCTCGGAAATTCGCCCTCATGGACAGTGCCCGCAGCCGCCTGGCCATGGAACGGATGGTGGCCGTCATGGAAAGCACCAAGCAGTACACCTCCATCAAAGCGACGATGAGCCTGGTGACCGGGTTGCTGGTGTGGGCGGGTTGCGCCCTCATTGGACTGGATTTCGCCGTGCTTTGGGGCTTTCTGGCCTTTCTGCTCAACTTCATCCCCACCATAGGCTCCATCATCGCCGCCGTGCCTGCAGTGCTCCTGGCCCTGGTGCAGCTCGGTGCAGGCGCCGCCCTGGCCGTGGCGGCGCTCTATGGGGTGATCAACATGCTCATCGGTAACATCCTGGAGCCGAGATACATGGGGCGCCGTGTGGGGCTGTCCACGCTGGTGGTTTTCCTCTCCATGGTGTTCTGGGGCTGGCTGCTGGGCCCCGTGGGGATGCTGTTGTCGGTGCCTCTGACCATGGTGGGCAAGTTCGCCGCCGAGTCCAGCGAAAAGACCCGGTGGCTGGCCATTCTCCTTGGCCCCGATCCGGCGCCACGACAGATGGATGGTGGTTGAGAGTGGCCACGGGTGACCGTCGTGTGCTGGAACGACTCAGCCGCGGGTTGCACTCCGAATATCCGCTTTTCTACCTGTTGGGGCATGATGAGCAGCGTATGGCGCGTCTGTTGCACGCGGTCGCACGCACACGCCATGCGGAGCGGCCATTGCGCATCTGGTCGGCGGCGCGGGGTTTCCACGACGACGGTTCGGCCGTAGGTGATCCAATGGCAGCGCTTGAACAGGTGGTGCAGAGGCCAGAGGTCGGTTTTTACCTGTTGCGGGATCTGCCGGCCTGGTTCGAAGGCCGGCCCGCGCTGGTACGGCGCTTACGCGATCTCTACCTCGAACTGGATCCAGGTGCCCCCCGAGTGGCCATGAGCCATCCCGAACTGCTGTTGCCCGAGTCCCTGAAACGGGAAGTGTTTCTGGTGGAGCTGGCGCTTCCGTCCGCGGAGGATCTGCTGGCGCTGCTCGAGGTCGAGGGCTCTGGAAAGAGGGATCCGGCCTTTTTGCGCCGCCTTGCGGTGGCCATGAAGGGGTTGTCCACGGACGAGGCGAAGCACCTGTGGCGGAGATTGCAGACGCTGGGAATCGATGACGTCGGTCAGGCGATCGAAGAGATCCAACGAGAGAAACAACAACTGTTGGCAAAAGAGAGTTGTTTGCGCTTCCATCCGGCGCCGCCCGGCATCGATCGCATCGGTGGGTTGGAGCGCCTCAAGTCGTGGGTGGCCCAGAGGCGGGACTTGTTCACCGAGGCGGCTTTCCATGCCGATATTCCACTGCCGTCCGGTGTGCTTTTCATGGGGGTCAGTGGTTGCGGTAAGAGTTTGGCGGCAAAAGCGGTGGCTGCCGCGTGGGGGCTGCCGCTGGTGCGCCTGGACATGAGCCTGGTCATGTCTGGAAGCTATGGCCCGCCGGAATACGCTTTTGAAAAGGCCACCCGAATCGCGGAAGAGATGGCGCCTTTGGTGCTCTGGATCGACGAGCTGGAAAATGCTTTCGGTTACGATGAACGCATGCATGGCGGTGGCAACGTGAACATCTTTTCCAGCTTTCTTACCTGGATGCAAGAGAAACCTCCGGGTGTGTTCCTGGCTGCCACCGCCAATCGCATTCAGGCATTGCCGGCGGAGTTGATGCGCAAAGGGCGTTTTGATCAGCTTTTCTTTCTCGATTTGCCCAGCACCCACGAGCGTGCCGAGATCTTCGCCATCCATTTGCGGCAGCAGAAGGCGGATCCGAAGGCCTTCGATCTGGAGTATCTCGCTGCCGCCACAAAGGGATGGAGTGGTGCCGAGATCGAGGCGGCGGTGAAAGCTGCACGTATGGAGGCATGGCAGGAGAGTAGGGCGTTCAATGAACGAGACCTCATTCGCCAGACGGTGAACATGGTGCCGCTGTCGCGTACCATGGAGGAACAGATACAAGCCATAAAGGATTGGTCCTTCCAGCGGGCGGTGCCGGCCTCGCAAGGGGACTGAGCAGGGATGCTTCGCCCCGGCCATCGGCCGGAAGGGGGAAGCGAATCATGATTCGGATACTGCTCGTGGACGATCATGCCCTGT
>CAYOJM010000114.1:0-64653 GCA_964404295.1 uncultured Sedimenticola sp.
CCGCCCCTTGCCCCAGGGCGAGTCCCAGGCGGGCTCGCCGGGCTTGGCCGCCTTCCACAGGGCGAAGTCCAGGGGATCGCGTTTGCCCTCCCCCGGCTCCACCCGGGCGCCGGCCTCGAGATCGTCGATGGACTTGCCCGACAGCTTCCCGTATTCGGGGAAGCTGCGCACGTCGTAGTAGACGTCGCCGTTCTCCGCCACGTAGGCGTGGCCCCTCTCCAGCAGCATCTGGATCATGCGCAGGATCTCGTCGATGTGCTCGGTGGCGCGCGGCTCGATGGTGGGCGGCTCGACGTGGAGGGCCTCGAAGTCCTCGTGCATGGCGTCGATGAACTTCCGGGTCAGCTCGTGGAAGGGAATGCCCTGCTCGTTGGCGCGCTGGATGATCTTGTCGTCGATGTCCGTGATGTTGCGCACGTAGGTGACGTCGTATCCCCTCGCCCGGAGGTAACGGTAGACCACGTCGAAGACCACCACCACCCGCGCGTGGCCCAGGTGGCAGTAATCGTAGACGGTCATGCCGCAGACGTACATGCGCACCTTGCCGGGTTCCAGAGGCTCGAACACCTCTTTCCGTCGGTGGAGGTCGTTGTAGATCTTCAGGGTCATGGCGGGGCCGTGGGAATGCGAAACGAGCCCCGGAATTCTACCCCATGGGGCGCTATGATGGTTTTGCTTCGGCGAAACCAACCATTCGAGGGAGAACCACCATGCGGATCCTGATTCTGGCCCTGAGTCTCCTCCTGGCGGGCCCGGCGGCGGCTGAGAAGGTGTTGATGCGCACCAACCTGGGCGACATAGAGATCACGCTCTACCCGGAGAAGGCGCCAAAGACGGTGGCCAATTTCCTGCGTTACGTGGACGACGGGTTCTACGATGGCACCCTCTTCCATCGGGTGGTTCCCGGTTTCGTCATCCAGGGCGGCGGCTACACCACTCGAATGGAAAAGAAACCCACCCGTGAACCCGTGGAGAACGAAGCCCGCAACGGCTTGAAGAACCGGCGCGGAACCATCGCCATGGCCCGCACGTCCGATCCCCACTCGGCCACCGCCCAATTCTTCATCAACCTGAAGGACAACCCCAGCCTCGACCACCCCAGCTTCGACGGATGGGGTTATGCCGTGTTCGGCCGCGTGACCCGGGGAATGGCCGTGGTGGACGCCATCGCCGCCGTGCCCACCACCAGCCGGGATGGCATGAAGAATGTGCCGGTGGAACCCGTGGTCATCCAATCGGTGAGCCGCATCCGATGAGCATCGAGAAAAGATTGATCGCACAGGGTCGGTGGTCGTGGATCTCAATGGCGTTTCTGTGGCTGCTGGCGCCTGCGGTGGTCGCCGCCGGAGGTGAAGCGGTGCGGCTGAAAACGGAGGAGGGCTTGACCGCTCGGGGGCTCTATGCGCCGGGAGAGCCGGACCGTCCGGCGGTTCTGCTGCTCCATGGATTCCTACAGACCCATGATTTTCCCACCGTGCGCCGCCTGGCCGACGCCCTCAACGAGGACGAGGGATACCCGGTGCTCACACCCACTCTGACCCTGGGGATAGACGATCGCAGCAGCAGCTTGGCCTGTGAAGCGGTACAAAAGCACGACATGGAACAGGCGGTGAAAGAAATCAGTGCCTGGGTGGCGTGGCTCATCCGCCGCGGCCATGAGCGCATGGTGTTGGTGGGTCACAGTACGGGCAGCGTCATGATCACCGCCTACCTGGAACGGGCTTCGCCCGAGGTGAAGCAAGCCATACTGGTGAGCCTCACCCATTTCGGTCCCCGGCAGGCGGTCTTCAAGAAAGAGGCGGGTGAAGCACTGTCGCTCGCCCGTTCGCGCATGGATGACGCGAAGACACAAGAAGGGCTTGCGGACTTTTCCATCGCCTACTGCAGACGCTATGTCACCACCCCCGCGCGGATTCTGAGCTATTACGCGTGGAATGCACGAAAGGTACTCGAAGCACTGGCTTCGTCACCGGTTCCCGTGACGGTGATCTTGGGAACGAAGGACAAACGGATGGATGGCGATTGGGTGGCTTCTCTCGAACCCCTGCCCCGAGTGCGCCTGAAGTTCGTCGAGGGGGCGGATCACTTCTTCGATGCCGAGCACGAATTCAGCCTGCTCGAAGCCGTCCTCGAAACCCTCGAGGAGCTCGAGGCGCAGTGAAGACGGATGGCAAAGGCTTCTCACTGCCCCTGAATCTGTACCTCTATGCCTTGGTGACGGCCATGGTGCTGTTGTTGGGGCTATTCGGCTGGTTCACGTTACGAGAGATTCAAGCCACCGCCGACCGTCTTGAACGGTTGGAGCGGGTGCTCGCGCGGGAGGAATTCGAACTGGCCCTGATGGAGACCATGGACCGGCTGGGTAAGGTGGCTGCGCGCTTGGCCGCCTGGGACGAAGCGCGTCAGCAGCTTCAGGACCCCACCTATTACACCTACTGGCACATGCATCGACTGCGCAAGCCGGGCAACCTGCCCGATTTCGTGGTGGACGCGGGTCTCTATGATGCACGAGGCGAGCCACTGGCTCGGTTGCACACCCATCATCTTCCGAACGAGCTGCCACTGGAGCCCAATCCCAGAGTCTTCCGCCGTGGCGACCGACTGTTGGTGGAGCTGGCCCATCCCATCGCCGCCGGGCCGAATTCCCCCTCCGGTCATCTCGTGCTCCAGGCCGATCTGATGCGCGCGGTTCGGGAAACCTTCTCTTTCGCACGCGTAGATCTCTCCACTCTACATCTGGATGCGGTGCCGGAAACCCCCATCCCTTTGGCCGAGGTGACTTCATACCTGAAACCCGGGCCGGAACACAGCATGGCGCGGGAAGAGTTCATGCATACGGTGAAGCAGGCCCTCATACGTTTGACGGTGTTGATCATTCTCATGGGGGTTGCACAGCTGGTCTTCTTCTCGCTCCTCATTCGCCGGCCTCTGTTGCGGCTGAGTCGGTTCGTCCAGAAGCTGCGTCAGGGACAACTGCCCTCCGAGGACGCATTGCCGCCGCAACCCATTGCAGAGCTGGAAGAGATCCGCGCATCGTTGCAGGACTACCATCTGCAGCTGGAAGCGGCCCGCACCGACCTCGATGAACGCAACCGAGAGCTGTGGGAGCTGGCCCACAAGGACCCCCTGACCGGCGCCTGGAATCGCCGCGCCTTCGAGCGGGACTGGAAAAACTTACGCACCCTGCTCGACGGTACCCGCATGGAGATCGCCTTCCTTTTGTTCGACTGTGACCACTTCAAAGCCATCAACGACAGCTATGGCCATCAAGTGGGTGACGAGGTGATCCGCATCACCGCCGACCGCATCCAGCAGGTGTTGCGGCGCGGCGACAAGCTCTACCGCCTGGGTGGCGACGAGTTCGCAACCCTCATGCTCGAATGCGGACGTGATTGCGCAGGGAATTTGGCAGAACGCTGTTTGAGCGCCATTCGCGAGGAGGATTTTTCCCGCTTGGGCATCCACGAGCCGGTCCACTTGAGTATCGGCATCGCCATTTCCGATGCCGGCAGCCTGCCGGATCTGTCCGAGCTCAAACGGCGTGCCGACATGGCCATGTACCACGCCAAGCGTCCAGGTACCCACCATGTCTGTTTTCACGACCCTGCCATGGACGCCGACCAAGGCATGCTCTACTCCAGCAGAGCCATCCATGCGGTGCAGGAAGCGGTGCGCCACGACCGCGGCATCGAAATGCACTATCAGCCGGTGCTCGATCTGGCGCAGAGGCAGCCGGCCTATCTGGAAGCTTTGGCGCGGCTGCGCAGTGACGACACTCTGTTCACGCCCGCCCAGTTCCTGCCCATCGTCGATGCCCACCGGCTGGAGGAGGAGTTCGATTTGGCCGTATTGCGCACCCTCGCCAGGGAACTGGAGCAGAATCTGATTCCCCTGGACACCGGGCTCTCCGTGAACCTTTCCGCCGGCGGGCTGCTCTCCCCTCGCGTGCTCCACCATCTGGAAATGCTGGCCGATCGCGCCCAAGGCCGGTCGTTGTTGCTGGAGATCACGGAAACCACCCTCATCACCCGTCTGCAGGACGCCACTCGGCGCATCGACCAGGCGCGGAAGTTGGGCTTTCGGGTGGCCTTGGACGATTTCGGTAGCGGCTACTCCTCACTGCGTTATCTGGCCACCATGCCGGTGGACATCATCAAATTCGACATCTCCATGACCCACCGTATCCTGGAAGGTGGACGCCAGCGCGAAATGATCGCAGGCATCGTCCGAATCATCGCTCATGCAGGGTATGCCACCGTGGCCGAAGGCATTGAAGACCAGGCGGCTCTGAATGTGATCCGTGAAGTGGGATTCACCCACGCCCAGGGCTACCTGTTCGGACGCCCTGCGCGACCTGCTGCCGTGACATCCACCGCGTGCGCCGCTGGCTGAAATGTCGCATACCCGGGGCTGTGGTATGCTGCCGGCGTTTTGAAGCAATCCCCCGACGGATATGACCAAAGTCAGATTCACCACCAGTCTGGGCCCGTTCGTCGTCGAGCTGGACGAAGAGAAGGCACCGGTCACTTGCGACAACTTCCTTCAATACGTGGATGACGGCTTTTACGACGGTCTCATCTTTCACCGCGTGATTTCCGGATTCATGGTCCAGGGCGGCGGCTTCATGCCCGACATGATGCAGCCGGCCACACGAGATCCCATAGAAAACGAGGCGAAGAACGGCCTGAAAAACGAGCGGGGCACCATCGCCATGGCCCGCACCGCGGAGCCCCATTCGGCCACCGCCCAGTTTTTCATCAATGTCAAGGACAACCCCTTTCTCGACCATCCCGGTCATGACGGCTGGGGTTACGCCGTTTTCGGTCGCGTGGTGGAGGGTATGGACACGGTGGACCGGATCGAGAAGGTGCCTACCGGCGCCCGGGCCGGCCACCAGGACGTGCCCCTGGAGCCAGTGGTGATCGAGAAGGCGGAACGCATCGACTGAAGGTTTGGACCGCCTGCTCTTCGTCTCCGACCTCCATCTCGCGCCGGGGCGAGAGGTGCTGACGGCGCGCTTCGAAGCGCTGCTCGCCAGGGAAGCGGGCCGTTGTCGTCGGCTCTACATCTTGGGGGATCTGTTCGACGCCTGGATCGGCGATGACGATCCCAGCCCCTTTGCCCGTCGGATACGCGACGCGTTGCGTCGTTTCAGTGAGAAGAGCGGGCTCTATCTGCAGCACGGCAACCGCGACTTCCTGATCGGCGAAGGGTTCGCCGCCGCGGCCGGCGCCCACCTGTTGGATGAAACCCACCTTTTGCCGTGGTCCGGGTTGCGCTGTCTGCTCATGCATGGCGATCAACTGTGCACCGACGACGTCGATTATCAGCAGATGCGCCCGCTCCTGCGCAGCCCGGAATTCCGCCGCCAGGCGCTGGCGCTTCCCATTCCCAAGCGGAGGGCGCTGGCCGACGAATACCGGCGCCGCAGCGGCGAGGCGCTCTCCCTCAAACCTGAGGAGATCACCGACGTCAATACCGACGCGGTGTCCCGGGCCATGGAAGCGCACCGCGCCGATCTGCTCATCCACGGCCATACCCACAGACCGGCACTCCATCGGTTTCGGTTGAGCGACGGACGCACGGTGAGGCGGGCGGTGCTGCCCGACTGGCGCGAAACGTCACCGCGTTTGGGGTGGGTGCTGGAGGAGACAGAGCTCTACTGGCTGGAACTGCCTGCGGCCTGAAGCGGCGCCGCCTCGGGCATGGGCTCGGGACGGGCTACGGCCCACCCCTGGGCGAAGTCCACGCCCATGGCGCGCAGCCGCTCCATGGCCTCGGCGTCCTCGACGAATTCCGCGATGGTGCGAATGCCGCTGATATGGGCGATGCGGTTGACCGCCTCCACGATGGCGCTGTCTACGGCCTCTTCCCGCATGCGGCGCACGAAGCTCCCATCGATCTTGATGAAATCCACAGTGAGAGATTTCAGGTAGGAGAAGGAGCTCATGCCGGTTCCGAAGTCGTCCAGTGCCACTCGGCAGCCGAAATCGCGCAATCTTTGGATGAGGTCCCGGGCGCAATCGAAATCGGCGATGGCGGCGGTCTCTGTGATCTCGAATCCCACTTGCTCCGGTTTGAGATCGGCTGCCATCACTTCGTTTCGAATGAAATCGACCAGCCCTTCATCACTGAGGGAGGTGGCCGACAGGTTGATGAAGAGGATGCGGTCGCCGCCCTTCGGCGTCAGGACCCGCAACCGGCGCAGCGCGTGGTGGATCACCCACCGGTCCACTTCCGGCATGAGGTTGTACCGCTCGGCGGCCGGAATGAAACGGTCCGGGGTGATGAGCTCACTCCCCTCTTTCATGCGCAACAGCACTTCGTGATGCATGCCGGCATCGTACAGGGAGCGGATGGGCTGCCAATAGAGCACCAGCCCGTCCCGTTCCAGCGCCTTCTGTAGCCTCTGGACCCATTGCATCTCCCCTCGACGCTGCTTGAGCTCCCGGTCGCCTTCGGCGTAACGGTGGTAGCGGTTGCGCCCCCTGTCTTTGGCGGCGTAGCAGGCCATGTCGGCCATGCTCAACAGGGAGTAGCTGTCACGGGTGCCGTCGATCTCCACCATGCCGATGCTGGCGCCCACCTTGAAGCTGCGATCACCCCACACGAAGAAATAGTCGCGCAGGCTGTCCAGAAGATTTTGGGCGATGGGCTCGGCTTGAGCGGCGGCGCAGTTCATCAGCAGGATACCGAACTCGTCACCGCCGAGGCGGGCCAGAGTGTCGCTTTCGCGGATGGCCTGCCGCAGCCGCTTTGCCAGACGGCGCAACATCTCGTCCCCCGCCAAATGGCCGCAGGAGTCGTTCACCAGCTTGAACTGGTCCAGGTCAAGATAGAAGAGCGTATGGCACCGTCCCTCTTCCGCAGCGTGACGCACCGCTTCGTCCAGCCGGCGTTCGAACTCGCTGCGGTTGATCAGGCCGGTGAGGCTGTCGTGGTAGGCCAGGTGGCGGATGCGTGCCTGGGCCTCCTGGTGGGCGCGGCGATTCTCCGCCTCGCGCAGCTCCCGCTCGATGGCGGGCAGCAGGCGGGTGAGGTTGTCCTTCATCACATAGTCGTGCGCGCCCGCCTTCATGGCATCCACCGCGATCTCCTCGCCGATGCTGCCCGAAACCAGGATGAAAGGAACGTTGGGATCGTATTCGCGCGCCAGGCGAAGCGCGTCGCCGGAGTCGAAGCTCGGCATGTTGTGGTCGGTGATGATGAGGTCCCACCCCCCTTCCTCCAACGCTGCGCGCATCTCCGGTTCGGAGTCCACCCGGCACATGACCGGATCGTAGCCGCCGCGCTCGAGCTCACGCACGATGAGCAGCGCGTCGTCTTCGGAGTCTTCCGCGATGAGGACGCGCAGCCTGGAACCTTCACTCATAGGGCACCTCGTTGAGCACCAACCAATAGAGCCCCAACTGGCGCGCCGCCTCCACGAACCGCTCGAAATCCACCGGCTTGCGCACATAGCTGTTGGCGCCCAGGTCGTAGCTGCGGACGATGTCCCGCTCTTCGTTGGAAGAGGTGAGCACCACCACGGGAATATGGCGGGTCTGTTCCCGGCTGCGGATGGCTTCGAGCACCTGCAATCCATCCACTTTCGGCAGCTTGAGGTCCAGCAAGATCACCTGTGGATACTCTTCCAGCGGTTGGCCGGCGTACTCCCCTTCTCGGAACAGGTAGTCGAGTGCTTCCTGGCCGTCGCGCGCCACCACGATCTCGTTGGCCAGATTGTGCTTCCGAAGGGCGCGGATGGTGAGCATCTCGTCGTCGGGGTTGTCCTCCACCAGCAACAGGGTCTTGCGGCTCATCCCTCGTCCTCCCTCGCCCCCTCGCCGGCCGCGCCGCCGGCGCCGGAGTCCAGTGTGAAATAGAAGGTGGCGCCCCTTCCCGATTCCGCTTCCGCCCACACGCGCCCCCCATGGCGGTGAACGATGCGCTGCACCGTGGCCAGACCGATGCCCGAACCGGGAAACTCGCTGGCCCGATGCAGCCGTTGAAAGGCGCCGAACAATTTGTTGGCATGGCGCATGTCGAATCCTACACCATTGTCCGCCACGTAGAACACCCGCGGATCGGACGCCAGGCGCTCGAAGCGGATTTCGGCTTTTTCTTCTTTGGATGTGAATTTCCACGCATTTCCCAGCAAGTTTTCAACCAGTGCCCGCAACAAACGAGGGTCGCCCTCGGCCGTCATCCGGGTGCCCAAGTGCAGCGCCACCTTCCGGTGCGGCTCGGCGGCGCGCAGTTCTTCCATGACCGAATGCGCCATCTGGCCCAGATCCACGGGCTCGCGTCGCAGTTCACCGCGGTTCACTCGGGAAAGCTGGAGCAGGTCGTCGATGAGCGTGCCCAGGCGTTGGGCACCGCGTCGGATGCGAGAGAGATAGTCCAAGGCCGTGCCGTCCAGGCGGTCACCGTAATCTTCCACCAGGGCTTGGCTGAAGCCGTCGATGGCCCGCAACGGCGCGCGCAGATCGTGTGACACGGAATAGGAGAAAGATTCCAGCTCACGGTTGGACGCTTCCAGCCGCTCCGCCAGCAGACGCAGCTCCTCTTCCCGCTTTTTCAGTTCACTGATGTCCACGCCGTATCCCACCATCCCCTCCGGGCGGCCCGATTCGTCATACAGCAACGACAAGGATAGGAATGCGGGAAACAGGGTGCCGTCCTTGCGCTTGAGTTGGACCTCCACTTCATGGGTCCCCTTCGCCTTGAGCGGGGCGATCACTTCCTTTTCGAGAAACTCTCCGGAGGCCTCGGGATAGACGAACCCGATATGCCGGCCCAGCGCCTCTTCCACACCATAGCCGAAGACGCGCACCGCACCGTGGTTCCAACTGGTGACCACGCCGTCGAGATCGGTGGTGATCACGGAGTCGTTGGTCTGTTCGATGATCTGGGCCTGCCGGCGGATGGTGCGGGTGCGTTCCTCCACCAGTTCTTCCAGTTGCTCCCGGTGGCGCTTGAGTTCCTGCTCCATGGCCACCCGCTGTGTGACGTCCTGGGTGGTGCCGATCATGCGCACCGCTTCGCCGTCGGCATTGCGGATCACTTCGGCCAGCTCATGGACCACGTGAATGCTACCGTCCCGCCAGACCACGCGATGTTCGATTTCGTAAGGCTCGAGCTCGCCCGCGATGGCCTTCCGAACCGCCTCGTCGACCCGTTCCAGGTCGTCCGGATGTACGGCACGAGCAAAGTTCTCGTAGCCGGGTTCGCACGCTCCCGGCTCGTAACCGAGGCAGCGGTATTCCTGATCGGACCAATAAGCGCTTCCCGTGGTCAGGTCCAATTCCCATGTGCCCACCTGGGCGATCTTTTCCGCTTCCTGAAGGCGCTGTTCACTTTGGCGGATCTCTTCCATCAGCCGGACGCCGGCCAGGGCGATGGCCACCCGTTCGGCGATGGATTGAAAGAGGCGCCGCTCCACCGGGCTCCAGCGCCGATGCCGTTCGCACTGGTGGACACCCAGAATCCAGGGCGGTCCAATCCGCGGCCGGATGGCGACCATCATCTGGCTGCGAACCTGATGCGCTTCGAGATAATCGGGCACCTGGGGCAGTTCATCGCTCTGCAACACCAGCGGCTCGCGCGCCTTCAACAAACGACCCATGGTGGTGCGACCGTATTCGTCGTCCGGAAAACTCAAATCCGCCTCCAAGGCGCCTGGAAAGTCGGGCCGGGTGTGTTCTATGGGCACTTCGTAACCACCACCCGCCCCTTCCCCGCTCGCCTTCAGCAGCCAAGCACGATCCGCTCCGAACAGATCCAGCACCTCGGCCGCCACCTGATCCAGCATTTCATGCTGTTCGAGATTGCCCGCCAGGATGCGGGAGATGCGATCCAACCCTTCCAGATACCAGGTATGCTCTCGGATGGCCCGTGCGGCACGCTTGCGGGTGAGCGCGCCGGCCACCGCTTCGGCCACGATACGCAGCAGGCGCACGTCCTCTTCCGGCCACTGCTTGCCCTCTTGCTCGGCATCGAAACCGACCACTCCGAGCAATTCCCCTTCGGAGAGCACGGGCACGTTCACGAGGGAGCGGATGCCGCTGTCGCGCATGAACCGAGCGAGACCGGCGAACGCGCCGTCGAGGGCGTCTGGATCGGAGACGTTGAGGATTTCCCCACGGCGGAAGCGCTCAAACGGGCCGGTGAACCCAGACAGGGGCAACCCCTGGAGGCGTTCTTTACGCGGCAGGATACCCGGCCCGCACCATTCGTGCGTGTTGGTGAAAGTGTCGCCGGTGGCGTCGATCTGGAACAAGGTACTGCGGTCGGCGCCCACCGCCCGGCCGATCTCCTCCAATGCCCTTTCCAAGGCGGCGTCGAGCTCGTCTTCCCGTGCCTGGGCCAGGTCGGTGGAGATGCGGGCCATGGCCGCCTCCAGTGACAGGCGGTAACGGACCCGGTTCTCCGCCTCCACCCGCTCGGTGATGTCCTCGGAGATGCCCAGGAGATAACGAGGCCGCCCATCGGCGCCGCGGATACACGCCTTTCGGGTGTGCAGGTAGCGTCGTCCGTTTCGGGTGTCGACGGGTTCGAGGGCGATGTCCAGGACACGACCGCTCTCGAGGACCTGGAGGTCTTCCCGTCGGAAGGCGTCGGCCTGCTCCGCCGGAAACAGATCGTGGTCGGTGCGCCCCAACACCTGATCAGCGGACAGGCCCAACAGCCGCGAGCCGGCCCGATTGAAACGGACGAACCTGAGGGTTTCCGCGTCCTTGAGGAAGAGCATGAGCGGCAGATTCTCGATGATGGTGTCCAGCTCCCGTTCGCTCTCCTGGAGGGCGCGATGGGCCAGTTGCTGTTCGGTGACGTCCTGCACCGTGCCGATGGAACGCGTTGGCGTGCCGTCCTCTGCATAGTCGGTTCGTCCCCGTTCGTGGACATATTTGACCCGGCCGTCGTCGAGCAGCAGGCGGTGCACGATCTCGTAAGGGGTGCGCTCGGCCACTGAGCGGCGATAAGCCTGATCCACCGCCTCGCGGTCGTCGGGATGGACACGCTCCAGGAAGGCCTCGTAGGAAGCGCCGAACCGTTCCGGATCGATGTCGAAAATGTGGTAGATCTCTTCCGACCACCACAACCGCCCGCTCACCAGGTCGAGCTCCCAGCTTCCCAGGCGGGCCACTTTCTGGGCTTCGGCCAGATTGGCCTCGCTGCGCCGCAATGCCTCTTCGGCGCGCACCCGATCGGTGACGTCGGTCACCACCGAGATGAACCCGGTGAGCCGCCCGTCGGCGTCTCGCAGATAGTCCCAGGTCACTTCGAGCAACAGCTCATGCCCATCGGTGTGGCGGGCGGTCATGCGCAGGGGTTCGGGCTCGGGTTGGTTTTCGACCACGTTCCGGAAAGTCTCTTGGATCCAGCGCCGCCCCGCATCATCGGGTGCGAAATCCCAAACCCGTTTTCCGGGAAGCGTCCCTGGCGGCAGGCCGAGGATCTGATGGTGAGCCGGATTGCTGTAGACGATACGCCCATCGAGATCGCTCTCTTGTACACCAAAAGGAATGGTCTCGAGCAGACGTGACAGCCACCGCTCCCGCAGTTGAAGTTCGTTTTCGGCCCGTTCCCGGCTGGCTGCCATCTCGTTGAATGCAGTGGCCAAGTGGCCCAGTTCGTCGTCATGGCCTACCGGCAATCGATGATCCAGTCGCCCCGCCCGAAATCGTTGTGCCGCTTCCACGAGCGCGCCCAATCCAGCGTCGAGGCGGCGCGCAGTGGGCAACAATAGCGCCATGGTGATCACCGCCAGGGCGGCGATCAAAATCAGCAACAACACGCCGCCTTGGTAGAAACGACGGTCCATGCGGCGGGTGGATTGGCGCTCCATGCGCGCCGTTTCGGCGAACAGATCCTGCAACACCAACCGTACCTGGGTGGCGAGCCGTTCCAGAAGACGGGTGCAAGCGGTCTGTCCAACCTTCCCGTGCACGGCACATTCACGTCGTTTTTCCAGAAAGCGCGCCATGCGCTGGCCCAGCCTCTGGTGAAGCCGGGCCAGGCGTTTCGAGTCCGGTACCGTTGCCAATCGGGGGCTGTCGATGCGCTCGCCCACGATACGGAAAGCCTGTTCCCACTGAGCCGGCTGAAGAGCCGCGGTGGTGTCGTGCAGCAGATCCAGAGTGACCACGTTCAAGTTGACCAGCTTTTCCCGCAGCCAACGCAGATCGTCGTAGACCGCCTTTTCCCTCTGCAGCACTTCGTAGCCCAGACCAGAGACGATCAAGGCCGTCATCACCAAGAGAAGGGCCGCCAAGCTCACCCGGCGCAACCGGTCCCGTATCATGGTGTTGCTTCCGTCAGCCCGATGATGCCCACGGCTTCGGGCAACACTTTCTGCAACGGTTTCGGTTCGAATAGAGAGACCAGATTCGGCACCCTACCGGGCTCCAAAAGCCCTGCCGGAAGTAGCTCGGCTTCGACCGCCCACCGAAGTTCCTCTTGTAAACTCACCAGCAACGCCTGATTGAGCGACAAACGGTATTCCACCGTATTCCAAATCTGTCGAATCCTATGAGGTGGGATCTCCAACCGTTGTTCGAGTAGCGCCTGAGCACGCGCCGGCTCACGCCGGGCCAGCAGGGCGGCTCTGTTCAAGGCGCGCAAAATGGACTCCATGACACCGGGACGTTCGCTGGTGAAGGAGGACCAGCCCACCAGGTTGTAAGTCTTGGTGTACAAGCCCGGCCGGCACAACCTGACCGCCTTTTCTCCCAAACGCTCCTCCGCCGTCTCCAGCACCGGGTCGCGCATGGAGATGGCATCCACCTCCCCTGATACCAGCGCGTCGGCAAGGGCCTCCACCGGAAGGAAACGCACCTCCACATCGGATTTGGAGATGCCGGCATCGAGCAAAAAACTGGAAAGGAAGAAGTGGACGGCTGAACCTTTCTGTGTGGCTACCGTCTTGCCCTTCAGATCCCGTGCCGTTTCGATACCGTGATCACGGCGTCCCAGGATGCAGACGTTGTTATCGCTCTGACCGACGGTGGCGAACAACCGCAGATCGGGATGTTCGGGCACGGCGATGACCATGGGCGTCTCCGCCACCACCGCCAATTCCACGTCACCGCGCAGAAGGCCCTGCAACGCCCGCTTGCCGCTGGGATAGGGCTTGATTTCCACCTTCACGCCTTCCCTTTCGTAGGCGCCCATGTCCAGGGCGATCCACACCAGGGCATCCTGCACCGACGCCTGGGCGCCCAACAGCACCACGGATTGCGGTTGCTGCGAACACGCGGTCAGAAATAGCCCGAACGACAGGAAGAAAAATATGAAAAGGCCCGCGGGGCGTCGGTGCTTCATGGGTGGTCGGTCCTGAACTGCATCCAACCCGACACACCCACGGTTGGCGCGTCGGGTCTGATTTGCCACCCTACGCCGAGGCGCCCATCAAAACAAGAGCCAATGTTCAGAAACGGGAACGGGTCCGCTCGATCCGTTCAGCCTCCGAGGGGCGGAGGGGCCGCGCGGCGGTACGTCTCGGGAATCTGAAACAGGGTCTCGGGGGCTTCGAACGCTTCGTCGTAATCCAGCAGCAACCGGCTCCGCTCTCCCATCCGGTCCAGCACCGGCAATCCGTGCGAAAGGGCGCGTTCCGGCGCATAGTGGTATTCGGCCAGTTCACATGGATCGATCCGCCGAGCCTCTTCTTCATCGGGCACGCCTTGCAACCGCGCCAAGGCCAGACGCAACTCCCGCAGCCCCTGCACGGCCCGCGGCATGAGGCCGGGCACCACGCGAAGCACGCGGCAGACCCGGCCTTGCGCGCGCAATTCGAGCCGATGGACCGGCCGCCCCCCCACCGGCGGCGCGTCGGGATCGGCATCGAGGCGCTGTTCCAACAAGAAGCCTTCGGGAGGACGCGGCTGGCGCAAAGGGGGCTCCAGGACCAGCACCGACTCACCTTCCGGGTCCACGTTGTAGATGCGGTGGGAGACCCGGTTGTAAAGGGTGTAGCCGTTGGGGGAAGCAGCGCCTTCGTCGATGCGCACGAAGGCGTCCGACACCAGGATCCGGCTCACGTAGGGCGCCAGCCCCGGCTCTTTGACCCGATAGACCAGCAGGTCCACCCGGTCGCCGGCGCCGGCCGCCGCCGGCAGGCACAGGCACAGAATCAGGATCCTTATCCACTTCCACATAGGCGTTCCAACTGGTCGAGTTCTCGCTCGCTGAAGCCCGCCGCACGGCGGGCATCGTGGTGCAAGGGGCAACGCACCTTGCCGCCCAGGTGCGCCTCGATCAGCTCGAAGTAGGTCCGCTCCGGATCGAGTCCCCGTTCCCGGCACAGATGGCGGAACCACCGGCTGCCTGCACTCACGTGGCCGATCTCGTCCCGCATGATCACGTCCAGCACCGCCACCGTTTCGATATCACCCAACGCCTGGAACCGCGCTTTGATGCCGGGCGTCACGTCCAGCCCTCTGGCCTCCATCACCCGGGGCACGAGCGCCATGCGCAGCAGGGGATCGTGCGCCGTCGTCCGGGCCAGCTGCCACAGCCCTTCGTGGGCCGGAAAGTCGCCGTAGTCCCGGCCCAGAGCGCGTAACCTTTCGCGCACGAGTCGGAAATGGTGGACCTCCTCGCGCGCCACTTGCAACCAATCGGCGTGAAAACCGGTCGGCAAGTGCTGAAAGCGGCAGACGGCGTCCAACGCCAGGTTGATGGCGTTGAACTCGATGTGGGCGATGGCATGGAGCATGGCCGCCCGCCCCTGGGGGCTGCCCAACCTGCGCCGCGGAACTCGAGCCGGCGGCACCAACTCGGGGCGCGGCGGCCGCCCGGCCTCCAGGGAGCCGGGCAGCGCCGGTCGGGGCGAGAGTGCGTCGGCCTCCAACCGCTCGGGCAGCGCCTCGACCCGCGCCAATTTGGCCTCGAGGTCATTCTCCAGTAAGGCCGCCGCCACCTGTTCGAACAAATTTTCCATGACGCCATGATAGGACGGCGACGACCGCCGCGAAACCCATCTCCGCTTCGGTTCCCCGTGCTAAGATCGCCACCATCCGGAAACCGAGGAGAGCCCCGTGCCGCTCATCGCCTTCCGTCCCCGCTTCAGCCGCAACACCCTCCTGCTCATGGCGCTGGTGGCCGGCCTGTTCGCCGCCCTGGTGTACTGGAAGTTCGACCTGCTGCGCGGCCTCTATCTGGAGAACCAGCTCACCACCCTCGGGTGGGTGGTCAACGGCGCCATCCTGGCGCTCTTCGCTCTGGGACTGGTGCGCATGGTGGTCATATTCCTCGACTACACGCGGGAGGAGGCGGCCGTCGAACGCTTCGTCCGCAACCAGGAGCTGGATCTGGAGGATCCTCTGGAAGGGGTGCCGGCCCGCAGCCTCATGGCCCGACGATTTCAGACCATGGAGCGGTTGTTCGAGAGCGCCACCCCCATCGATCAGTCGGCGCTGGCCAGCACGCTGCTGGCGAGCGAAAGCACCCGCACCAGCTTTCCCAAGTATGTGAACAACATCCTCATCCTCACCGGCGTCTTCGGCACCATCGTCTCGCTCTCCATCGCCCTGTTGGGCGCCTCGGACCTTTTGGAGAACACGGTCAACGCCGGTGGTATGGGATTGGTGATCCACGGCATGTCCACCGCCTTGTCCACCACCATCACCGCCATTCTCTGTTACCTGTTCTATGGCTACTTTTACCTCAAGCTCACCGACGCCCAGACCAATCTGCTCAGCGCCGTGGAGCAGGTGACGTCCACCTATCTGGCGCCCCGCTTCCGGGTCGAGACGGAGACCACCCTGTATGAGTTCACCGGCTTGGTGCGCACTTTGCAGAACCTGGTCCACCGCATGGAACAGTCGCACAAGCTCATCATGAAAGTGGAAACCCAGTTGCTCAAAGCGGTGGATCGGTATCAAGACCGCGCAGAGAAGGTGGACCAGGATCTCGCTCGGGTCATCGACCTGCTGCGGCGGGGCTTTCGGCTGAGAGACGACGAGCACTGATGGCACCGGGCGGCTTCGTCGATCTGCGTCTCAACCGCGACGAGAACCGCGGCAATGAAAATTTCTGGCCTTCCTTCACCGACATCATGACGGTGGTGGTCCTCATCTTCCTCATCGCCATGGTGGTGGTGCTGTTGCGCAACATGGAGCTGGTGCAGGAGCTGCGCGCCACCCTGGCGGCGGAACGGGAAGCCATGGCCCTCGCCCGCGCCGCCGGTGAGGAGAAACAGAGCCTGGCCGACCGCCTGGAGGAGGCGCAAGAACAGCTCGGCGCCGCCGATCGCCGCATCGCCGAGCTGGAAGAGCGGTTGCAGCGGCTCGAAGAAGAGAACGAGATCCGCGCCCGGGCGGTGGCCGACCGGGACCGGCAGTTGGACCAGCTCGCTGCCGAGAAATCCGGGCTGGAGCGGCGTCTGGCCGAACTCCAAGACGAGCGCGACCGGGCGCGACGCGCCGCCTCGGAACGGGAGGACGAGTTGACACGGTTGCGGGAAATGCGTGATCGGCTCCAGGAGGCGCTGAGCCGCCGCGAACTGCAAGTGGCGGCCCTACGGAGCCGCTTGGAGGCTCAGGACGAGCAGCTGCGAAACGTGCGCGAAGCACGCCGTCAGGTGGAGGAAAAGTATCTGGCGCTGGCCGACCGGTACGACACATTGAAGCTCCAGTACGACAAACTGGTGCGGCCGGCCCGGTCGCCCCAGGGGCGCCATCTGGTGGAGGTGCGCTATTTCAAGGGGGACGGCCAGCCCCGCATCGAGTGGCGCGAAGGGGGTCAAGGAGCATTTTCCACCGTCTCTCTGGCACAACTGGAACGCCGCCTGGAGGCGCTCAAGGAAGCCCATCCGGAAGGGCTCTACGTGAAGGTGATCTTGCCCAACGACAGCGGCTTGTCGTTCAGCGAAGCCTGGCGGTTCACCAATCGGCTGCACCGCCGTTACGACTACTATTACCAGGCGGAAGCCGGTCCGACCGGCGAGACGCCGGATCCGGCCAAAGCGTCGGAAGCGGTTCCGGCCGAGGGCGCGGCCGCGCCTTGACCAGCAGCGGGCGCAACCGCCACCAGGCCCCCAATCCGCACGGTGGTGCGCCCCGGCCTGCGTAGAGCGCCCGTTCCAGCCGTTCCCAGGCGGCCAGGCTCTGCGACGGCGGCCAGCCGCCCGCGGGCCGATGGGCCAACAACAGGCGTGCCGCGGCTCGTGGTCGGCGTGCCAGGCAGGCCGCCAGGAGGCGGGCATCGGCGGAGACGCCCCGGCGGCGACCGAAAAACGCCGCCAGCACGGCGAGCGCCACCACGAGCACCGCGCCGACGAGCCGATGCGGCGGGCCTGCCCCTGTTTTCGCCTCCCGCTCCGCCAGGCTCCGTGACGGCGGCCGATCCACGTTCCGGGACCTCTCCTGCGGCTCGATACGATAGGGGCGACCCGGCAAGCGCAGCTCGTGCCACCGGTCGGCTCGGGCGTCCCACCACCCCAGAACCAGGTCCGGTATCCGGCCCGTGGCGGCGCCACGCGCCACGTAGCGGACGGCCAGCTCCCGCTCTCCCCGGAGCACCCCTCCTTCCAGGCGCCAGGCGGTCCGCCCCGGCAACCGCTGAATCTCCAACCCGTCGGGCGTCCGGAACTCCGGTTCGGGAATCAAGGCGCCGGGAACCCCTTGGGCACGCACGCGCAGACGGCGCACCACCCCCTCACCCACCGTCAACGCCTGGGGATCTCCCATCCACACCTGCTCCGCCTCGAGTGTCCGGGCCACCAGCCACCGGCCGGCGGGCCGTTCCGTCGTGGGGGGCGGGCGCACTTCGAGCCGCTGGGGCGTGCCTTGCACGAAAAGGTCGCGTCCCGTGTACACCGGCGCCGGCAACAGGAGCGTTCCCGACTCGAGGGGGAAAAGACGCCATTCGGCCGTCACCCGCTCCATGTCACGCCCGCCCCGGACCACCGGCTCAGGCTCGGATTCTCCCACCGACAGCAGCAAGGCGCCCGCCACTTCGGGTTGCAGGAAGTCCCCCTGTTGCAAATGGGAATCGCGGTAGAGCACCACCCGGTAGCGCACCTCCTGCCCCAACCAAGGGCGACGCGGCGTCAGTTCCACCTCCAGTTCGGGCGCGGCCGCTGCGGGCAGAACGGCGAGCCACGACAGAAGAAGCCAGGCCTCTTTCACCGCTCCGCCTCCATCTGCTGCTGGAAGAGGGCTTGGAGCAAAGCGGCCGGATCGTCCTCCACCAAGTCCAACCAGCTCTCCAACGGCATCCGCACGTCAGGCGCGGCGGACGTCTGCGCGGTCTTTCCGGTGGTGCCGGCCGGCGCTTCCACCTGCTCCTCCCCCTCGCCCCGCCCCGGCGACGCCCGTTGCGATTCCACCCCTTCTTCGCCGCCGGCCTGACGCGAAGGGGCGGGGGGGCGCCCGAGCGGCGGTCGGCGCGAAGCGGGAACCTCCGCCACGGCGGGGGTGGAAGCCGCCTCGGATCCCTGGTCCCGCCGTCCGCCCGCGCGCGGCGGCGCATTCGAATCACCCGTCCGGTCACCGCCGTGCTCCGGCGCCTGTCCGGTCATTCCGCTGTCGTCGGTTTCCGAATCGGAACGGCGATCGAGCACTTGAAGCAGTCCTCCACCGGCGCCCGCTTTCAGCGCCTCGGGTTCGGGCGCCTCCTGTTCATCTGGTGGCCTGGCGCCCTCGGGTGGCGCGAGGATCTCTTGAGCGGCCTTGGGTTCGCCTTCTCCGCCCATCTCCATCCGCATGGGTGGCAGCCCGGCGGGGGGACGCACCTCGGCCTCGGCGAGGGCCTGTTCCACCAGCGCCAGGTTGTGGCGGGCGTCCACCATCCCGGGTGCCAGTTCCAACGCCCGCCGGTAGGCCGCGGCCGCGTCCTCCAAGCGCCCCAATCGGACCAGAGCATTGCCCCTGTCGTAATGGGCGACGGCGGTGTCGAGCGGCTCCAGCAGGCGCACCACGGCCTCGTAGTCGCCCGCTCGATAGAGGGCCACCGCCCGCCACAGCGGGTCCTCGAAGAGCATCGCGGCCTGCTCCGGGTGGCCGTTTCGGAGGGCTGTCCAGGCTCGTTGATCGCGGTTGAAGAACCAGGCCCGCCAATCCGCGTCCGCCGGCGGCGGCAGCAGCAGGACGAGCCACACCACCGGCAACGCGCCGCGCCGAAAAGCGGGCAATAGCCCAGCAAGCAACAGGAGAAGAAGCCACGGCCCGCCATCGACCGGAACCGGTCGGCCGGAGTCCGCCGGCGCCTGGCGGGGCGGCGTGAGCGCCTGCGCCAATCGATGGGGATCGGTGGAAAAAACGCCGTTTCCCCTTTTCGCCAGCGATTCCAGGCGGGGGTCGGGCGCCAAAGCCAGAACATGGACCCGAACCCCCTTTTCGAACAGTGGCGCCAGCGCGACGGCCGTGCCCTCGGGCATCCGATCCGCCACCAACACCAACTCGGGCGGTCTTTCGTAACCGACGCGGTCGACCACCTGATGCAGCGCGGCCGCCGGATCCCAGCCCCGACGCGGCAAGAGCGCAGGCGACAACACTTCGACCAGACGCGCCAGCAGCCGCAGATCGGTGGTGGCGGGCATCACCCGCCAGGCCCGGTCGCCGGCGGCCCATAGCGAGGCCGGACGCTCCGGAAGCGCGTCCAGCAGCCCGTGCAGGCGGGCACGTAGTTGCTGAAGCCGCTGGGCCGCCATGCCCGGTTCCAAGGCCGCCACCAGCGCCAGCGGCGGCGCGTCGGGCTGGAAACGCAAAGGGGGCGTTCGTTCCCAGCTTGGACCGGCGAGGATCACCACCAGCAGCGCCGCGGAAAGGAGCCAGCGCCGCAGGCGCCTGTGACAGAGGACGCCGTCCGTCGCCGTGCGCTGGGCCGCGAGCAATTCGGGATCCACCCGGCCGTCCCAAGGCCCTCGGCCCGCCGCGCAACGGCGGCGCAACACCAACCACGCCACGGGCAGCAGAACCAGCAGGCCGAGCCATTCCGGCCTCAGAAAGGTCCAGCCGTTCACGGCCGCCTCCAGCGCCAGGCCAACCCCACCACGAGGGCGGAGACCAACAGCCAGGGGTGAAGGGGGCGGGCCAGATGGAGAGCGAGGCGGGGATCCGGCGTCGGTTCCAGCGCTTCTATGGCCGCCAGCGCCGCCTCCAGGGCGGCGGCATCCAGCGCATGGGCGAAACGCCCGCCGGTCTGCCGCGCCAGCCCTTCTAGAAGCGCCCGCTCATATTTCTCGGCGCCTTCGGTGCTCCAGATTCCCCATGGGTTGGGGGCCGGCGCTTCGGGCCGCCCCAGGCCGATGGTGTGGATGCGGATGCCGGCCCGCCGGGCCAATTGGGCCGCCTGCAAGGGCGCAACCCGCCCTTCGTTGTTGGCGCCGTCGGTGATGAGCACCATGACCCGCCCCTCCGGCCGGGCCTGCCGCAAATGGCGGATGCCCAGCACCACGGCGTCGCCGATGGCGGTGGATTCCCCGGCCAGGGCGATCTTCGCCTCGGCGATGAGCTCGGCCAGCACACGGTGATCCCAAGTGGGCGGCGCACGCAGATGCGGCTTCTCGCCGAAGAGGATGAGCCCCACCCGATCGCCTTGGCGGGCGGCCAGAAACCTCGAGGCGCTCTCGCGCATGAGGTCGAAACGGCTCAGAGGAACGCCGTCGCGCTCGAAATCCATCTGGCGCATGCTGCCGGAGATGTCCAACAGCAGGAGCAGATCCCGCCCGCTGTCCAGGGCCGGGCGGTCGGTCTCCACCCATACCGGTCGCGCCAGTGCGGACACCAGGAGCACCCACAACAGCCAGATGCCCCATTGTCGCCGCAGCCGACGGACGGCTCCGTCGCCCGCTCCGGCCTGAAGGTCGAGAAGGGCGCGGCAGAAAGGGATCCGTAACGCCCCTTCCACCTTCGGCCGTGCCGGCGGAAACCATCGCGCCGCCAGCGGCAACGGCAACAACGACAACGCCCAGGGCCAGATGAAGCGGATCACAGGACGCGCCTCAACCAACGCCGCACCTGGCGCAACAAGGCTTGGGCCGCCTTTCCCTCTCCCGCCGGCCGGTAAGGCAGCTCGAGAAGGGCGTGCCGGGCGACCTCGTCGAACGGCTCTCCCATCCGCTCCAGCAGCGCCAGCCAGGCTTCTCCGTGGCGACCGGCCACTTGCGCCCGTGGGAGAAGGGCCAGTGCCACCCGACGCAACAAGATCTCGATGCCCATGGCCAGACGAGGCGCATCGTGATCCACGGCATACCGCCGTTCCAGCCGCCGGAGCTCGGCCAGGGCGGCTCGACGCAGACGTGCGCGGCGCAGTCGCGACAGGAGCAGCCGCCCGGCGACCAACGCCACGGCCAGCGCCATCAACCACCATGCGGGTGCCGGCGGCCACCAGAAATCCGGCTCCGGCAGGTGGATGTCTCGAATGGGCAACAGATCGGGACCCGTGCTCATCGTAACCGCTGCTCCAAAGCACTCGTGAGCGGCTCGTCCGTGCCCAGCTCCAACATCCGGCCGCCCAGCCGTTCGAAGCCCCGTCGCACCCGCTCACGGCGCGCCTCGAACGCCGCTCGCCAGCGGCGGCGCAGCTCGGGGGCGTCACATTCGAGCCAGCCCCGGCAGCCCGCGCCGTCGTCCACAGGTAAAGGGCCGCCGCGGGGGAGCGTCCGTTCGAGCGGGTCGTGTACCCAAACCGCCCCCAGCACCCGGTGCCGTGCCAATCGGGCCAGGGCCTGGTCCAGTCCCTCGGGCCAGACGTGGAATCCCCCCAAAAAGAGGACGAGCGCGCCGGGACGGGTGAGGCGTTGCAGATGGCGCACCGCCCCGACCAGCCCGCAGGCGCCGTCCCCTTCGGGACGGTGTGCCGCCGCCAGCCGGTGGAACAGGGCGTTCAGCCCGGCATCCCCCGCCAATGCCGGCAAACGACGGCAGTGACGGCCGTCGCCGTGAAACACCGCTCCCACCCGTTCTCCCGCGTCACGCGCGGCCCAGGCGACGAGCGCCGCCACGCGCGCCGCGAGCACCCATTTGAAACAGTTGCGCGTGCCGAACCACATGGCCGGACCGCCGTCGCACACCAGCCAGAGGGTCCGTTCCCGCTCTTCGTGAAAAAGGCGGGTGTAAAGCGAACCTGTGCGCGCCGTCACCCGCCAGTCGATGGCGCGGAAATCATCCCCCCGTTGATAGGGACGCACTTCGTCGAATTCGATGCCTCGACCGCGATAACGGGCACGGCGAGCCCCGGGAAAAAGGGAGTCCATCAACCCGCCCAAACGCAGATCCAGCCGCGCCGACGCCTCATGCAGAGCGCGCAGTTCCGAGACTGTCACCCGGGTGGCCGGCATGGGTCACGGCAAGGGCACCGCGGCCAGCAAGCGGTCGATGATGCGGTCGCTGTCCACGCCCTCGGCCTCGGCGTCGTAACTCGGCAGGATGCGGTGGCGCAAGGCGTCGTGAACCACCTCCAGCACGTCTTCCGGAGACACATGGTCGCGCCCCGCCAGCCAGGCGTGGGCGCGGGCGGCCAGGTCCAGCGCGATACTGCCCCGCGGGCTGGCCCCGAAGGCGATCCATCGGGCCAGTTCCGGATCGTAGGGCGTCGGATCCCGGCTGGCCCCCACCAGCGCCACCAAGTACCGCTCCAGCGCCTCGGCCATGTGGAGATCCAACACCGCCTTGCGCGCGGCAAGGATGTTGCGACGCGACAGATGGATCCGTTCCGGCCGGATCGTCCGGACGCCGGACCGCATTTGATCCCGCACCAACTTGAGCATCTCCAGCTCGTGTTCGGGGTCCGGATAATCCACCCGCACATGCAACAGGAACCGGTCGCGCTGGGCCTCCGGCAGCGGATAGGTCCCTTCTTGTTCGATGGGATTCTGGGTGGCCATCACCAGAAACGGCTCGTCCAGCGGCCAGGTGTGGCCGCCGACGGTCACCTGGCGTTCGGCCATGGCCTCCAAGAGGGCCGATTGCACCTTGGCAGGCGCCCGGTTGATCTCGTCGGCGAGGATGAAATTGTGGAACACGGGACCTTTCTGGAAGACGAAGGTCCCCTGTTCCGGCTGGAACACTTCGGTCCCGGTGATGTCCGCGGGCAGCAGATCGGGAGTGAACTGGATGCGCTGGAAAGTGCCCTCGATGCCCGCCGCCAACACGCGGATGACGCGGGTCTTGGCGAGTCCCGGAACCCCTTCCACGAGCAGATGGCCGTCGGCGAGCAGCGCCACCAGCAACCGGCGCACCAGCCGTTCCTGACCCAACACCTGGGCGTTGACCCACGCTTCAAGCCGCTCGAACTGCGCCCGTTCAGCCATCTTCCAGGAACTCCAGCGCATTGCCGTCGGGATCCCGACAAAAAAGGGCCCGTCGTCCCGAGCGGCTGCGGGTGAAGGGGATGCCGCCCGCCTCCAACCGGGCCGCGAGGCGGTCGAGATCCTCCACCGACAGCGCCAGGTGACGGTCGCGCCCGCCGTGTTCGGGCCGGCCGGCCACGGGATCGGGATTGGGCAGCTCCAGCAGATGGAGCTGTCGCTCCCCGACCGACAGCCAGGCGCCAGGATAGCCCAGGTCGGGCCGCGGAAGCGGTTCCAGTCCCAGCAGATCGCGGTAGAAAGCGAGCGATCGGGCGGTGTCGGACACCAGCAGGCTCACGTGATGGATACGGCGGATCAGAACCAAAGGCACCTCCAATCCGAACTCGGATCAGGCCCGTTCGCCGACGGCGATCAGGCCGGCAAGAAGGATCATGCCCCCTCCCAACCACTCGTGCAATGACAGATGTTCACCCGCCAACCACCAGGCGCTGAGCGCCCCCACGGGAATCTCCACCAGCAAGATGACCGCCGAACGCCGCACCGGCATGCGGGACACACCGTGAATCACGGCCAGGGTGGCGGCCAGAAATCCGCACGCGCCGAGGAGCACCGCGCCGCCCCAGGCTGCGGGCGGCGCCGTCGGAATGGGGCTGAATCCCGCCACGGCGAGCGAAAGCACCACCACTCCGGCCCAGGAGACCAACGTCTTCTGGCGGACGTCCAGGTCGGACAGCCCTCGGGTGAGAACATTGGCGACGGCAAAAGCGAAGCCGCTGGTGACGGCCGCCAGATCCGCCCAACTCGGCGCACCACGCCCCAGTTCCGGCGTCCACAACATGAGCAAGGCGCCCGCCAGGCCCAACAGGAGGGAAAGGAGCGTGGCCCTCGTCAAACGCTCGCCCAGGAAGAGTCGCCCCAAGGCCACCGTCCAGACGGGCGAGAGGTAGAACAAGATGAGCACTCGCGCCACCGCGCCTTCCAGCATGGCGAGGACGAACCCGAGGTTGGTCCACCCCGCCGCCACCGCCATGAGCAGGAGCCGACCTCGATGCCGTTCCATGCCGGCCGTGCCCGGCCAACCGACCGCCGACAGGACGATGAAGGCGGCGGCGTAGCTTGCCGCCAGCATCCAGGGACCGCTCAAGCCGGCGGCCTCCAGGAGGCGCAGCGGATACCACACCAACCCCCAGAAAGCGGCGGCGAAAAGCAGACTCGCTACCGGACCCATTGTATAATCCGCGGCTTTGCGCTCCCTGGGAAAGATCCGGCTTGAACCCCGATCTGAACAAACTTCAACCCTACCCCTTCGAACGCCTTCGCGCCCTGTTCGACGGCGTGGCGCCGCCCGCCGGGCTGGATCCCATTCCCCTCTCCATCGGCGAACCGCGCCATCCCACCCCCGCCTTCATCACGGAGGCCGTATTGTCTCACCTGCACGGGCTCTCCGCCTACCCGCTCACGCGCGGAAGCACCGATCTGCGCCGCGCCATGGCCGGCTGGCTGGAACGCCGTAACGGGCTGGGGGCCGGCGCTCTGGATCCCGAGCGCCAGGTGCTTCCGGTGAACGGGACCCGCGAAGCCCTTTTCGCTTTCGCCCAGGCGGTGGTCGCGCCTGAGAGCGGGGCGGCGGTACTCATGCCCAACCCTTTCTATCAGATCTACGAAGGGGCCGCCCTGCTGGCCGGGGCGGAACCGATCTATCTGAATTGCGACGCCGAGACCGGCCTGCCCGATTTCGACGCCGTGGACGAAGCGACCTGGCGCCGCTGTCGCCTGCTCTATCTCTGCACGCCCCACAACCCCACCGGGGCGGTGGTGCCCGAAGCGCGGCTCGTCCGGCTCATGACACTGGCCGACCGATACGACTTCGTGATCGCATCCGACGAATGCTATTCCGAAATCTACTTCGACGAGGACGATCCGCCCGTGGGCCTGCTCCAGGCGGCGTGGAACAGCGGGCGTCGCGATTTTTGCCGGTGCGTGGTATTCAACAGCCTCTCCAAGCGTTCCAACGCACCGGGCTTGCGGTCGGGCCTGGTGGCGGGCGACGCCGAAGTTCTGGCGGCTTTCCTGCGCTACCGAACCTACCACGGCTGCGCCATGCCGGTGCACCATCAGGCGGCCAGCCGGCTGGCGTGGGAAGACGAAACCCACGTGCGCCAGAACCGGCAGGCCTATCGCGAGAAATTCGACGCCGTGCTCGAGATCCTCGAAGGGCACCTGGAGGTGACACGGCCCGAAGCCGGTTTCTATCTATGGGCACGGACGCCGCAGCCCGATGACGCCTTCGCCCTGGGCTTGTACAGAACTCAGAACGTCACCGTGCTTCCCGGCAGCTACCTGTCGCGCGAGCACGACGGCGTCAACCCCGGCGCCGGCCGGGTGCGCATGGCGCTGGTGGCGCCTCTGGACGAGTGCGTGGACGCGGCCCAACGCATCCGCACCTACGTGAACACCTTGCTGTAAGCTGGAACGCCTGCAGCTCCACCCCATTCGACGAAGACGAGAGGACGACATGAGCGACATCCAGAACATCATCGAAGAGGCCTTCGAAAAACGGGCCGAGATCACCCCCCGGAACGTGGACACCCTGGTACGCGACGCCGTCATGGAGGCCATCGACCGCCTCGATCGCGGCGAGCTGCGCGTGGCCGAGAAGCGGGACGGCCGCTGGGTGGTGAACGAATGGGCCAAGAAGGCGGTGCTGCTTTCCTTCCGCATCAACGACAACACTTTCATCAAGGGCGGCTACACCAATTACTGGGACAAGGTGCCCGCCAAGTTCGCCGACTACAACTCGCGCGACTTCCGTGACGCGGGCGTGCGGGTGGTGCCGCCGGCCTCCGTGCGCCGCGGCGCCTATGTGGCGCCTTCCTGCGTCCTCATGCCCTCCTATGTGAACATCGGCGCCTACGTGGACTCGGGCACCATGGTGGACACCTGGGCCACGGTGGGCTCCTGCGCCCAGATCGGCAAGAACGTGCATCTGTCGGGCGGCGTGGGCATCGGTGGGGTCCTGGAACCCTTGCAAGCGGCGCCCACCATCATCGAGGACAACTGCTTCATCGGGGCCCGCTCCGAAATCGTGGAAGGGGTGATCGTCGAAGAGGGGGCGGTGATCTCCATGGGGGTCTACATCGGCCAGTCCACCCGCATCTACGACCGCGAGAAGGACGAGATCCTCTACGGTCGGGTGCCCGCCGGCGCCGTGGTGGTGCCGGGCAACCTGCCCTCGAAGGACGGCAAATACAGCCTCTACTGCGCCGTCATCGTCAAGCGGGTGGACGAGAAGACCCGCTCCAAAGTGGGCATCAACGAACTGCTGAGGGACATCTGAGGCCTTCGTAGAAACAGGGTCCTGCCCCGGGGGGGCGAGGCGCCAGGGATGGCGAAGGCCAAGCGCACAGGGATGTGCTCGTAGCGGCCCCGTCACCAACCTCCGGCAAGGGCACAGCGGTGGAAGGTGGCACCAGCGACCATGATCGATCTGTACGGCATTCCCAACTGCGATACCATGAAGAAGGCCCGCCGCTGGCTGGACGAGCACGGTATCGAGTACCGCTTTCACGACTACAAGAAAGAAGGCATCGACGAGGCGCGCCTGCGCGACTGGGCCCGAAAGGTGGGCTGGGAGACGCTGCTCAACCGCCGCGGCATGATGTGGCGGAAGCTGCCACCTGAGGTTCGTGAAGGCATCGACGAGGCGCGCGCCCTGCGCATCATGCTCGAAACCCCCACCATCATAAAACGTCCGGTGCTGGTGAAGGATGGCCGGGTGCAGGTGGGTTTTTCCGAAGAAAGCTACGGCAAGTTGCTGGAGGATCGATGAAAAAAAGAGGGCTCTCAGTAGGGGCGCTGGCCTGTCTCCTTTCCCTGTCCGTCCGCGCCGGCGAAGATGAGGAAGAGAAGTGGTACGAATACGACCACCTCTATTTTCAGTTCGGCACGTACGTCCACTACAACGACAGCGATGAACACGCCGGCAACAACCTGTTCGGCGCCCTGGAAGCCCACAAGCGCAACAACTGGCTCTATGGCCTGGCCTTGTTCGACAACTCTTTCGGGCAGTTTTCCCAGTATCTCTATGGCGGCTATCAGTGGCAGTTCCCCGACCGCTGGAAGCACTTTCATTTCAAGCTCACCGCCGGCGTCATCCATGGCTACAAGGAGCCGTGGGACGACAAGATCCCGTTCAACAGCAAGGACGGCTGGGCGCCCGGCCTGATCCCCGGCATCGGGTACAAGAAAAACGGCTGGGGCGGCGACATCATTTTTCTTGGCAATTCCGCCCTCCTGTTCACCATCGGCCGCGACTTCGATTTCCAATGAGCCCCACCCTGCAACTGGCGCGTGAACTGATCCGTCGTCCTTCGGTGACACCACGGGACGCCGGCTGCCAGGACCTCATCGGCCGGCGGCTGTCGGCCCTCGGTTTCCGGCTCGAACCCATGCCGTTCGGAGAGGTGTCCAACCTCTGGGCTCGGCGGGGTCAACGGGGACCGCTCTTATGCTTCGCCGGCCACACCGACGTGGTGCCCACCGGGCCCGAAGAGGACTGGCGTCATCCCCCATTCGAGGCAGTAGTGGTGGACGGCGTCCTCTACGGTCGCGGCGCCGCCGACATGAAGGGCTCGCTGGCGGCCATGCTCACCGCCATGGAACGCTTTCTGGCCCGCCACCCCGAACCGGAGGGCAGCCTGGCCTGGCTCCTCACCAGTGACGAAGAGGGCCCCGCGGTGGAAGGCACCGTGAAGGTGGTGGAACGGCTCCAGGCGCGGGGTGAGAAGATCGACTGGTGCTTGGTGGGCGAGCCCACTTCCGACGCCCGTCTGGGAGACACCATCAAGGTGGGGCGGCGCGGTTCACTCAACGGCCGCTTGCTGGTGAGCGGAGTGCAAGGCCATGTGGCCTACCCCCACCTGGCCCGCAACCCGGTGCATGAGGCGCTGCCAGCCCTGGCCGAATTGGCGGCGGTGGAGTGGGACCAGGGCAACGACCACTTCCCACCCACCAGCTTCCAGATTTCCAACATCCGAGCCGGCACCGGCGCCACCAATGTGATTCCAGGGACGCTCGAGGTGGTGTTCAACTTCCGTTTCTCCACCGAACAGACGGAGACCGCGCTGCGCCGGCGCACCGAAGAGATCCTCGATCGCCACGGCCTCGACTATCGCCTGGAGTGGCATCTTTCGGGGAACCCTTTTCTCACCTCCCAAGGGGCGTTGGTGGACGCGGCGGCGGCGGCGGTGCAGGAAGTGACCGGCATCACTCCGGAGCGCTCCACTTCCGGCGGCACCTCCGACGGCCGCTTCATCGCCCCGACCGGCGCTCAAGTCATCGAACTGGGTCCCCTGAACGCCACCATCCACAAGGTGGATGAACATGTGGCGGTGGAAGAGTTGGAAAGGCTTTCTCGGATCTACGAGCGCCTGCTCGAAAAACTGCTCACGGCGCCGTCCTGACGCGGAACCCCAGCAGTCCTCCCACCACCAGCGCCACCACCAACACCGGGAGCAGAAAAAGGGCCGAGATGAGCACCACCCCCACGGCCGCCGTGAGGTGGGTGGCGAACAACACCTCCCCCGAGGGCTTGAGCACGAACACCGGCCGCCGAGTGCCGTTGCGAGCCGCCCGATGCAATCCATCCACGGCGGCATGCAATCCTCGAACGGCCTTGTCCAGCCAGCCGCTCACCCCGGCGGCCATCCCATGGGCCGGCCGCCAAGCAGGTGGAGGTGGATGTGGAACACCGTCTGTCCCGCTTCGGCATTGCAGTTGATCACGGTGCGGTAACCCCGATCGGCGATGCCCTCTTCCGCGGCGATGCGCTGTGCGGCCAGATGAAGCCGCCCCATGAGCGCGGCGTCTTCCGGTCGCAGATCGTTGAGGGTGGCGATGTGTCGTTTGGGGATCACCAGGATATGGACCGGAGCCTGGGGATTGAGATCGCGAAAAGCGACTAAATCCTCCTCTTCCAGCACCTTGTCCGCCGGGATCTCACCGGCCGCTATTTTACAGAAAATACATTCACTCATGTTGGTTACCCATTGTTTTTATTGATTTACTCCACCCTTCTTCGTCCAGCGAAAGCGTGGGCCAGGGTGCCGCCGTCCACATACTCCAGCTCGCCGCCCAAGGGCACCCCGTGGGCGATGCGGCTGCAGGGCACGCCGCGGGCCCGGGCCATTTCCAGTATGTACTGGGCGGTGGCCTCCCCCTCTACCGTGGGGTTGGTGGCCAGGATCAGCTCCTCCACCCCTCCGGCATCCAGCCGCTCGGCCAGCAGATCGAGGCCGATTTCGCCCGGCCCCATGCCGTCGAGAGGGGAGAGACGTCCGCCGAGCACGAAATAGCGGCCCCGGTAGTCGGTGGCCTGTTCGATGGCGGCCACGTCGGCCGGCGTCTCCACCACGCAGATGCGACCGGCGTCGCGGCGCTCGTTGGCGCAGATGGAGCAGAGTTCGGTTTCGCTGAAGGTACGGCACGATCGACAATGCCCCACGCGCGCCATGGCCTCGGCCAACGCCTTCGCCAGGCGCAGGCCGCCATCACGGTCCCGCTCGAGCAGGTGGAACGCCATGCGCTGGGCGGACTTGGGACCCACCCCCGGCAGGCACCGCAGGGCCTCCATGAGCTCGTCGAGGAGCGTGTTCGCGGCCACGTCAGAAAGGCAGCTTCATTCCCGGAGGCAGAGGCAGGCCGGCGGTCAACCCGCTCATCTGTTCGCGCGCCATCTCTTCCACCCGATGGACGGCGTCGTTACAGGCCGCGGCGATCAGATCCTCCAGCATCTCCTTGTCGTCCCCGAGCAGGCTGTCGTCGATCTCCACCCGGCGAACTTCGTGGCGACCGTTCATGGTGACCTTCACCAGCCCCCCGCCGGCCTCACCCGTCACTTCCGCCTGCGCCAGCGCTTCCTGGGCCTTGGCCATCTCCTCCTGTATCTTCTGGGCCTGCTTCATCAGGTTTCCCAAACTTCCTTTCATATCATCACCTTATACTATATTTTGCATGTTATTTCTTGATCAGTTTCAAGCTCTCTTCCACCAGTTCGGCATCAAACCGCCGGGTCAGTTCATCGACTACCGGATCTTCACGCAACCTCTCCAGCGCCGCCTTCCGGCGCTGCTCGGCGGCCGCTTCGGCCCGGCGGGCGGGGGTGTTCTCCAGCGCGCCTTGCACCTCGAAATCCACCGTCAGGGCGGCACCCAGGTGAGCCGCCAGCGCCTCTCGCAACCCTTGTTCGGCCCGCGTGCCGCCCACCAGGCCTCGACCCCGCTCGTCCAGGGCCAACACCAGCCGACGACCATCCCAGCTTCGAAGGACGCAGTGGGCGGCGAGCTGAGCCGCCAACCCTTTGAGGTCGAGTCGGGCCACCAGTTCCGGCCACCGTTCCGGCGTGAGATCCAGCACTTCGGTCCCTTTCCCCCGGGGCGAGGCCGCTCCAGCGGCGGGTTCCTCCTGCGCGGGCCGCGTAGAGCCCGTCGCCGAAACCGCGTCGCCGTCCGAAGGAGAGCGGACCGATCCCCGCCCGGGCGCATGGTCCCTGGCGACGGCTTCCGGTTCGGGACGAAAAGCCAGCATGCGCAAGAGCACCATCTCGAATCCGCTGCGGGGGTCCGGTGCCAGAGGCAGATCTTGTCGACCGCGCAAGGCGATTTCGTAGAAGAGTTGAACCTCTTCGGGATGCAACCTTCCGGCCAGGCGCCGCAAAGGCTCCGGATCGCCCCAGCTTTCATCGACCGCGTCCGGCGCCAACTGCAAAAGGGCCACCCGGTGCAACATCAGCAGCAGATCCTTCAGCAGCGCCCCGAAATCCGGCGACGTCTCCGCCACGGTCGCCACCTCCTCGAGGAGACCGGGGGCATCCCCTTCGGCCACCCGCTCCATCAATCCGGGCAGTCGGTCCTGGGAGAGGACGCCCAGCATGGCTTTGACGTCCTCCTCGGCCACCCGGCCGCCGCCATGACCGATGGCCTGGTCGAGAAGACTGAGCCCGTCGCGCATGCTGCCGTCGGCGGCCCTTGCCAGCAGATCCAGAGCGGCCGCTTCCCAAGGGATCGACTCGGCCTTCAGAATGTGCTCGAACTGTCCCCGGATACGCGCCACCGGCAGCCGTTTGAGGTTGAGCTGCAGACAGCGCGAAAGGACGGTCACCGGCACCTTTTGAGGGTCGGTGGTGGCGAGGAGGAACTTCACATGCTCGGGCGGCTCTTCGAGGGTCTTGAGCAGGGCATTGAAGCTGGAGTCGGAAAACATGTGCACCTCGTCGATGAGGTACACCTTGAAACGGCCGCGGATCGGGGCGTAGGGGACGTTCTCCAACAGTTCACGGGTCTGGTCCACCTTGGTGCGGGAGGCGGCATCCACCTCGATGAGATCGGGAAAACGCCCCTCGTCCACTTCCAGGCAGGCGCTGCAACGACCGCATGGCTCGGAACGCACCCCCTCTTCACAATTGAGCGCCTTGGCCAGGATGCGAGCCAGGGTGGTCTTGCCCACGCCCCGGGTGCCGGTGAAGAGATAGGCGTGGTGAAGCCGACCGTTGTCCAGGGCATTGCCCAAAGCGCGCACCACATGCTCTTGTCCCACCACTTCGGAGAAGGTGCGCGGGCGCCACTTACGAGCGAGAACCTGATAGGTCATGAATCGGCCGGGGAGAAAATGGTGGCAACCGTACCAGCCGCACCCCGGCACACAGCGTCACTGCTGCGGCTGCTCCCTTCCGGGCCTGACCGGGTTCACAGCTGGCTGTTGCGGGGGGACCGATACGGCCGCCATAACGGGGTCGGTCTGAACCGTGCGTCGGATTATGACCCATCCGGCGAGGTTTGGCCATGGCCGTCACCCGGCCACCACCCGGTTGCGTCCCGCCGCCTTAGCACGATAGAGGTTTGTATCGGCTTCCTGGAACAGGGCCTCGGGCTCACCGGTGCCCTCCGGCTCCCACGTCGCGATACCGATACTGGCGGTCACCGCCCGTCCTTCTCCGACCAGGCGTTGCTCGATCCGACGGCGCAGTTCCTCGCCCACTGCAAGCGCCTCCTCCACCCCGCCATGCAGCAGGACCGCGAACTCCTCACCACCGATGCGCGATGGTTGCCCGCAGCGTTCACACTGATCGCATACCTCGACAAAAATGGCGGCGATGCGACGCAACACCTCGTCGCCGCGGGCGTGGCCGAAACGGTCGTTGAAATCCTTGAAGTGGTCCACGTCGATGAGCAACAGGGAAAGCGCCGAACGATCGCGGCGAGAGCGGCGGCAGGCTGCTTCGTAATCGAGATCGAACTGACGCCGATTACCCACGCCGGTGAGAGAATCGGTGAAAGAATAGCGGTGCAGCCGTCGATTGCTGCGCTGAAGCTCTTGCAATAGATCCTGATTCGAAAAGCGTAACTGGATGGACTCCACCGCCATCCGTTCATATTGGCGCGAGTAATAGAGATTCAGCAATAGGAAAAAGAGCATGGCGATGCCCACCAGGGTGTAGAAGTTGCCCCCTTGAAGAAAGACGGCGAACACCAGAGGCAGCAAGGTGGGTACGGCAAAGAGGAAATAGTTGGGAAAATAGTACGAGTGAGGCCCTAGAGAACCGGCCACAACCCCACCCAGACCAATGACCAAGAGGGCGAAACCATACGGGTCCCCAGCGTCGAAAAAGAGGACGCCGCCCACCCCCCACAGAAGGCCGGACAAGAGGGCTCCGCTCAATAGGATACGGCGCAGTCGTTCGTCGCCCTCATCGGTTTTGGCTTGGAGCAGCACCCGCTTCACCACCACCAAGCGAAGCGCCACCAGTGCCGATATGCAGAGGAACCACAACAACGCCGGCACTGTCCCCGCGTGGGCACCGAAGCCCCAAGCGAGCAAGGCGGCAATGATCAGGCTGCCGGGGAGGATGACATGGAGGTGGCGAGCCAGCAGGCGATATTGCTCACGCCTCACCCTGGGATCGGGTCTGATACGCTCTTTTCCGCGTCGCGCTATGACTCTGGCGAGTTCCACTCGGGCGAGTACCCCCTGAATGCGATGAGGGGCGTTCCCGTCGGCCGTCGACTGGTGCGATGCGCGGAATCGGCGGGAATGCCGGCCCGAGATTAACCCTGTTCCAAGGCGAATTCAATGCTGGGCCGGAGCCGTTCCACACAGCGCCGGCCAGCTTCGATGGCCTCATCGGCGCGGTGGAATTCAAGCAGTCCAATATGCGCCAATCGCGGCGTGAGCAGCACATCCGGCGGGTCGCCGGCCATGCGGCTCCGGGTGATACGGTCCTGGGTGATGTTGATGGAACTGGCGATGATATCGAACAGCCCCGGCGGGCTTTCGGCGCGCATCTCGTCCGGAAACAGATTGGAAGAGTAGCTCTTGAGCGTCTCGAGCAGCGCTTCCAGCGCGCCGCCCTCCTCCTCGTCGCTGCCGTTGCGGAGCCGTCCCAGGTGGCGACCCACGATGTCGCCGTTGAGGTTGACGGCGATGACGATCTCCGCCCCGAGGGCGTGGCACAAGGACACGGGCACCGGATTCACCAGCCCCCCGTCCACCAGCCAGCGCCGATCTTGGCGCACGGGCACGAAAAGACCCGGCAAGGCGATGGAGGCCATGATGGAGTCGAGCACGCTGCCCTCGGTGAACCAGATCTCACGCCCGGTGACCAGATCGGTCGCCACGCTGGCGTAGGTGCGCGGAAGCGATTCGATGCGCACCGACTCGTCGGCCACATGTGTCTCGAGGAACCTCCGCAGACGCTGGGAATCGATGATGCCGTTCAGGCGCCAACCGATGTCGAAGAACCCGGCCACGTCCCGTTTGCGCAAAGAGCGCACCCAGCGCTCGAGGTCGTCCAGTCGTCCGCCTGCATAAGCGGCGGCGACGATGGAGCCGATGGAACAGCCGGCGACCACGTCGGGACGGACCCCCATCGCTTCCAAGGCGCGCAGAATCCCGATATGGGCCCAGCCCCGGGAAGAGCCGCTGCCCAAGGCGATGCCGATGCGGGGCCTGTCAGGGCTTGATTTCAACCAGCACCTCGTCCGGATTCACCGCGTCACCCTTTTGCACATAGACGGCGGTGACGGTGCCCGAGATGGGCGCCTGCACCTCGGTTTCCATCTTCATCGCCTCGGTGACCAGCACCGGCTGGCCGGCTTCGATCTCGTCCCCCTCCTTGACCAACACGTCGACGATGCTGCCCGGCATGGAGGTGGTGACGTGCCCTTCTTCCGTGGGCTTGGGCCGACGGCCGGCGATGGCCTTGCCCACCGCGCCTTCGGCGCCGCCGGTGAGCACCACCTCGTCCAGGGTCTCCACCAGCACCTCCTCCGGCACGCCGTCCACGGTGAGGTAGAAATGGCGCTCCGGCTGACCCTTGTGCCCGGCTCCGGTGATCTTGATGTGGTAGGTCTCGCCGTGGAGCACGATGTTGAACTCGGTGGGCGCGGCCTCCTGCGGTCCGTTCCCGGGCGGCGGTTCCAGGGGCTCGGGCACCAGGGTGCCGGCCTTGCGCTGCTCGAGGAATTGGCGCCCGATCTCGGGGAACATGGCGTAGGTGAGCACATCTTCGTCCGACTCGGCCAGGTCACCGATCTCTTCGCGGAGCTGGTCCAGCTCGGGCGGGATGAGGTCGGCCGGACGCACCTCGATGATCTCTTGATCGCCCACCGCCTTGCGCCGAAGCTCTTCGTTCACCGGCCCGGGCGCGCGACCGTAGCCGCCTTGCAGATAGATCTTCACTTCGTTGGTGATGGTGGCGTACCGCTCGCCGGTGAGCACGTTGATCACCGCCTGGGTGCCCACGATCTGGGAGGTGGGGGTCACCAGCGGCGGATAGCCCAGGTCCTTGCGCACACGTGGAATCTCTTCCATCACCTCGGGCATGCGGTCCAAGGCGTTCTGTTCCTTGAGCTGGTTGGCCAGGTTGGAAATCATGCCCCCGGGGATCTGGTTCACCTGCACCCGGGTGTCCACCCCGGTGAACTCGCTCTCGAATTGGTGGTACTTCTTGCGAACTTCGTAGAAGTACATGCCGATCTCCTGGAGCAGCTCCAAGTCCAGGCCGGTGTCGTACTCGGTGCCGCGCAGCCCCGCCACCAAGGATTCGGTGGGCGGATGGCTGGTGCCGCCGGACCAGGAGGAGATGGCGGTGTCCACGCGATCCACACCGGCTTCGATGGCCTTGAGGTGGCACATGGAGGCCAGGCCGGACGTGCTGTGGGAGTGGAGCTGCAACGGCAGGTCCACGGCTTTTTTGATGGCCCGCACCAGCGCCTCGGTGGCGTAGGGCGTGAGCAGGCCCGCCATGTCCTTGATGGCCAGGCTGTCACAGCCCATCTCCGCCAGTTCCCGGGCCAGCTCCACGAAGCCCTCCACCGTATGCACCGGGCTCACCGTGTAGCAGATGGTGCCTTGGGCGTGTTTGCCCGCCGCTTTGGTCGCCTCGATGGCGGTGCGCATGTTACGGATGTCGTTGAGGGCGTCGAAGATGCGGAAGACGTCGATGCCGTTTTCCGCCGCCTTCTGCACGAAGGCGCGCACCACGTCGTCGGCGTAATGGCGGTAGCCCAGCAGATTCTGGCCGCGCAGCAGCATCTGGGTGCGGGTGTTCGGCAAGGCCGCGCGCAATTTGCGCAGGCGGTCCCAGGGATCCTCTTTGAGGAATCGAATGCAGGCGTCGTAAGTGGCGCCGCCCCAGCACTCCAGGGACCAGTACCCCACCCGATCGAGCTTGTCACAAGCCGGTAGCATGTCCTCCGTGCGCATGCGGGTGGCGATGAGAGACTGATGGGCGTCGCGAAGGATGACGTCGGTGATCTGGATCTTGGCCATGTCGAATACCTGTCTCGATGGTGCGGGTCACAATCCTGCGTGGGCGGCCACGGCCACGGCGATGGCGGCGGCGATGTCCGTCTTGCACTGCTTCTGGGTGTACTCGGTCAGCTCCGGGTGCGTCTCCACGAAAGCAGTGGTGAAATCGGCCTCCCGGAACTTGGGATGGCGCAGGATGTTCTCGTAGTAGGGCTTGGTGGTGCGGATACCGTGCACCTCCATGTCGCGCAAAGCCCGTTCCCCCCGGTTGATGGCGTCCTCCCAGGTGAGCGCCCAGACGATGACCTTGGCGATCATGGAGTCGAAATAGGGAGGAATCTGATAGCCGGTGTAGATGGCGGTATCGGTGCGCACGCCCGGACCGCCAGGCGCGTAGTACCGGCTGATGCGACCATAACTGGGCAGGAAGTTGTTCTGCGGATCCTCGGCGTTGACCCGGAACTGGATGGCATAGCCGCGGCGTTGAATCTCATGCTGGCGGAAGCGGAGCTTGAGTCCGGCGGCGACGCGGATCTGCTCCTCCACGATGTCCACCCCGGTGATGGTTTCGGTGATGGTGTGTTCCACCTGGATGCGGGTGTTCATCTCCATGAAATAGAAGCGTCCGTCCTCGTCCATGAGGAACTCCACGGTGCCGGCGCTGACGTAGTTCACCGCTTTGGCCGCGATCACCGACAGCCCGCCCAGGTATTGGCGCTGCCCCTCGTCGAGCTGGGGCGACGGCGCGATTTCGATGAGCTTTTGGTTGCGCCTCTGGATGGAACAGTCGCGTTCATACAAGTGGATACAGTTGCCGTGGCTGTCGGCCAGCACCTGCACCTCGATGTGGCGCGGATTGACAATGGCTTTCTCCAGAAAGACCTCGGCCCGCCCGAAAGCGGCGGTGGCTTCGGAGATGACCCGTTCGTAATTGTTCTTCAGCTCCTGGGGCGAGTCGCAACGCCTGATGCCTCGGCCGCCGCCGCCGGACGTGGCCTTGAGCATGACCGGATAGCCGATGCGTTCGGCGACCTCCAGCGCCTCTTCCAGGCTGCTCAGGTTGTCCTCGGTCCCCGGAGTCACGGGCACGCCGGCACGGATCATGGCCTTGCGTGCTTCCGTCTTGTCCCCCATGCACCGGATCACCTCGGCGCTGGGGCCGATGAACGTGAGGCCGCGCCGCTCGCAGGCGGCCGCGAACTCTGCGTTCTCCGAAAGAAAACCGTAGCCTGGATGGACGGCGTCGCAACCGGTCTGGAGCGCCAGATTGACGATGCGGTGGATGTTCAGATAGCCGGCGACGGGATCCTCGCCGATGGAGTAGGCCTCATTGGCCTTCTTGACGTGCAGGCTGTAACGGTCCGCCTCCGTGTAGATGGCCACCGAACGAATGCCCATCTCGGCGCAGGCGCGAATGATGCGCACGGCGATCTCGCCGCGGTTGGCTATGAGGATCTTACGGAACATGGTAAAAACCTTGCGTCAGGCGTGGTGTTTGCCGCCGATACGGTCCATGGCGGCAAAGAGTACACCAGAAAGAACCAGGGTGACATGGATGATCACTTTCCATTTGAGCTCTTCCGGCCCCACCTCACCCACGCGGACGAACAGGCGCAAGAGCTCGATGCCGGAGATGGCGACGATGGAGCCGATGAGTTTGATCTTCAGGTCGCTGAAATCCACCTTCCCCATCCAACTGGGGCGTTCGTCGTCATCGGTCAGGTCGATGCGGGAGACGAAGTTTTCGTAACCGGCGAAGATGATGATGAGCAGCAGGTTGGAGACCAAAGCCACGTCGATGAGAGCCAGCACCCCCACCACCGTCTCCGTGCCGCCCCCCTGGCCGTGGATCACCTCCGGCACCAGATGGACGAACTCCTTGAAAAACTTGATCAACAAAAGGCCGATGGTGAACACCAGCCCCACGTAGATGGGGACCAAGAGCCAGCGGCTGTTGAAGATGAAGCGTTCCAGCAGATATTCCGTCCGTTTCATGAGTGAAGCTCCTCGCCGTCGGGGCGGCGCATTATCATCGTTCGCGGCTCAGCTCCCACCGGCCATGGTGTGGAACAACCACGCCTGATAGCCGACATAGACGGTCACCAACACCGCCCCGGCCCAGCGATGGATGGTGCCCGTCCCCGAGCGGCGGCGGCCGCGCGCCATCAGATAGAGCGCCACCGCCAGCCCAAGCATGAGGGGAAAGTCGCGCACCTGCACCATGGTGTCCACCGGTCCGGGGCCCACCACCCCGGCAATGCCCAGCACCGCCAGGATGTTGAACAAATTGGAACCCACCACGTTGCCCACGGCGATGTCGGGTTCTCCCTTGCGGGCCGCCGCCACCGAGGCGGCCAGCTCCGGCAGCGATGTGCCGATGGCGACGATGGTCAGGCCGATGACCAGGTCGCTCACGCCGAAGGCACGGGCCAGACCCACCGCACCCCAGACCAGCACCTTGGAGCTGACCAACAGCAAGGCCAGGCCGCCAAGCAGCAGGGCCCAGGCGCGCGCCTTGGGCATGGACTCGGGAATCTCCTCGCCATACTCGGCAACCAGGGGGTCGTCGGCGGAGGTGGTGCGCGCCAAGTGGATGGTCCAGAGCACCAACCCCGCCATGGCCGCCAGGAGAAACAGGCCGTCCGGGCGCCCCAGGGTTCCGTCCCACAGCAGGGCCAGCACGCCCACCATGGCCGCCAACATGAGGGGAAACTCCCGGTTCAGGGTGCTGGAGTGGACGCTGAGCGGCGCGATCGAGGCGGTGACGCCCAGCACCAGAGCCATGTTGGCGATATTGGAGCCGATGGCGTTGCCCACGGCGATGCCGCTGTTGCCTTCCCAGGCGGCCATGGCGGAGACCAACATCTCCGGCGCCGAAGTGCCGAACGCAACGATGGTCAACCCGATGATGAGGGTCGAGACCCCCAGGGCACGCGCCAGCCCGGCGGCGCCCGCCACGAACCGGTCGGCGCTCCAAGTGAGCAGCGCCAGTCCACCCAGCACTCCGGCGAGATAGCCGATCACCAGGCCACCTCCGGCGCCCGCTCCAACACTTGCGCCAACCGCGTCTGCAGACGTTCGGGCGTCTCCTCCACCAAGGTGAGATGGCCGATCTTGCGACCGGGACGCGGGGCCTTGCCGTAGAGGTGTAGGTGCAGTCCCGGAATACGCAGCAGATCGGGCGTCGGCGGTGCCGCGCCGATGAGATTCACCATGGCCGCGTGACCCAGAGGGGTGGTCTCCCCCAGGGGAAGATCGGCCACCGCGCGCAAATGATTTTCGAACTGGCTGGTGACCGCCCCCTCGATGGTCCAGTGTCCCGAGTTGTGAACCCGCGGCGCCATTTCGTTGGCCAGAAGCCGTCCATCGAGATCGAAAAACTCGATGGCCAGGACCCCGACGTAGTCCAACGCCTCGAGCACGCGACGAGCCAAGGTTTCGGCCTGGTCCTGGAGCGGGTCCTCGGGGCGGCTGAGCGAGAGCCTCAGAATGCCGTCCCGATGGGTGTTTTCGGAGAGGGGATAGAAGCGGCAGGTTCCATTGGCATCGCGCACCGAGATCAGGGAGACCTCGCGTCGAAAAGGCACGAACCCTTCGAGAATGGCCGGCACGCCGCCGATGCGTTTCCAGGCCGCCGCCGGCTCGTCTCCTTCGTTCAGCACCACCTGCCCTTTGCCGTCGTAACCCAGGGTGCGGGTCTTGAGGATGGCGGGCAGTCCCACCGACGCAAGGGCCCGCTCCAGGTCTTCCGGACCGTCCACCGGAGCGAAGGGTGCGGTGCCGATGCCCTGCTCCTGAAACAGCCGTTTTTCGTGCAGGCGATCACGGGCGACGGCCAAGGCGGCGGGCGAAGGCCGGACCTCCACCCTCTGTTCGAGCCAGGCCACGGCATCGGCCGGGACGTTCTCGAACTCGTAGGTCACCCGATCACACGCCTCCGCCAGTTGTGTGAGACCGGCGGGGTCGTCGTAAGCGGAGCGGACGGGCCGGGTGAGCGGCAAGGCACAGGCGTCGGCGGCCGGCTCCAGCACGCTGAATTCCAACCCCAAGGGGTATCCGGCCAGGGCCAACATACGCGCCAACTGGCCGCCGCCGAGGATGCCGATCCTCATGACCCCGCTGCGGGATCCGGGTTGGCCAGCACCGTCTCGGTCTGGCGCCGGCGCCAGTCATCGAGCGCCCGGCGAATCCCCGCATGGTGGTTGCCCAGGATGCCCGCCGCCAACAGCGCGGCGTTCACTGCGCCGGCCCGGCCGATGGCCAGGGTCCCCACCGGCACACCGGCGGGCATCTGCACGATGGAGAGGAGAGAATCCATGCCGTTGAGGGCCTTCGACTGGACCGGCACCCCCAACACCGGAAGGCTGGTCTTGGCCGCCACCATGCCCGGAAGATGAGCGGCCCCGCCCGCGCCGGCGATGATCACCTCCAATCCCCGTTCACGGGCGGTGGCGGCATAGTTGAAGAGCTTGTCGGGCGTGCGATGGGCCGAGACCACCTCTTTTTCGTAAGGAATCCCCAGCACATCCAGGGTCTGCGCCGCGTGACGCATGGTCTCCCAGTCGGAGCTGGAACCCATGATGAGACCGACGAGTGGCTTCATGATTGCCCCTTCCGGCTGCAGTCCGGTCGCGAAAAGGCCGACATTATGCCGAATCTTCCGGCAATTTTCCCTCGCCTCGACTGGCCAGGGCCAGGCGGACCAGGTGTTCCCACTCTTGGACCGGGCTCATCTCCTCCGGAAAGCGGGTGCCGGCCCGGCGGTGCCAGTAGCGAGAATTCCACTCATCCCCCTCCACCCGATGCAGATAGGCATGGATGCGCGCCGCCTTGCGATCGGAAAGCGCTTGGACCATGCGGTGGGCGCGGTCCCACTCCCCTTTGCGTGCCCACCACAGGGCCTCCAGCCAGGGGTCGCTTTCCGACGGCGGCATCTCCCCGTCCAGCGAGCGGACGAAAGCGTCGAACTCCATGGTCGCCTCCGATCAAACAGGCGAAATGTCGTTGTCGAACAGCAACTTCTCCACCCGGCGGTAGAGATCGAAACGATCGAAGGGCTTGGGCAGGAAATCGCTGGCGCCGATTCGGGCACCCCAGAAGCGGTGGGTGGCCTCGCGATCCCCGCTCATGATGACGATGGGGATCCGCGCCGTCTCATGATTTCGGCGCAGACGGCGGGTGGCCTGGAATCCGTTGACCCCGGGCATGACGATGTCCATCAAGATGAGGCTGGGACGGTGACGACCGGCCAGCGCCACCGCCGCGGCACCGTCGGCGGCTTCGATCACTTCGAAACCGCCTTGCCGGAGCATGTTCTTGACGTGGTGGCGCACCGTTTTGGAGTCGTCCACCACCAACACCTTACACCCCGGTTTGGGCCTGTTGCGCAGATTCCGACGACGGTCAGGCGCCGCCGCCCGACATCCGGAGCGCCGGAACAACGCCCGGAGACTGAACGCCCCCATGCGACTCCTCCCAGGTTCCTCCTCGATGCTCTAGCCTAACAGGTCGCAAGAACCGGGAAAACCGCTGCCCTCCCTATTTGGTGAGGGCGAGAAAGAGCTGCGGCAACTTTTCCGGCAGGCGCTCGATGTTGTCGATGATGGCGTAGTGGGTGCCGAAGATGTCCTTCACATAGGCGTCGCCACCGGGGTCGAGATTGATGCAATAGCTGTAGATCCCCTCGGATTCGAGCTCGCGCACCGCCATGCGGGCGTCCTCGATGAGGTGGCGCTCGTCGCGCACGTCCACGTCGGAAGGCTCACCGTCGGTGAGGACCAGCAGAAGCTTCTTGTCCGCCTTCTGGTGGGAGAGATAGTGCCCGGCGTGGCGCATGGCCGCGCCCATGCGGGTGGACCAGCCGGCGCCCATGGCCGCAAGGCGCCCCTTGACGTCCAGGTTGAAGCGTTCGTTGAACCCTTTAATGTGGTAGTAACGCACCTCGTGGCGGGTGTTGGAGTGGAAACCGGCGATGGAAAGGCGGTCTCCCAACTGTTCTATGGCCCAGGTGAGGAGCGACACCGCCTCCTGCTCGAGCTGGAGGATGGTCTGGCCACCCGATCCCACCGGCTGGTTGAGGGACTCCGATAGGTCGAGCAGCAAGGTCACGGCGATGTCACGATCATTGTGCTCGTGACTGACGTTGATGCGCGGGTCGGGATCGTGACCGCTGCGATAGTCGATGAGGGCGCGCACCGCCACGTCCAGATCCAATTCGCTGCCATCCTCCTGGTAGCGGATGCGGACGTAGCTCTGGGGCTTGAGCAGATCCAGCAACCTTTTGAGTTGCTTGGCCACGCGGTCGTGCTTGGCCAGCAAGCGGTCGATGAAGGCGGGATCCCTGGACGGGTGCAAGGACTCGAACAGGCTCACCCAGTCGGGCCGGTAGGTGCCGGTGGTGTAATCCCATTCGGGGTAATGGCGCGGCGGCAGGACATCGCTCGGCTCGCTCTCCTCCACTTCGGTGGGTTCCACGGCGAAGTCCTCGTCGTCGTCCAGCTCGTAGAACCGCCAGAGATTGCGGTTGTCGTCCCGGTAGGGAATCTCGGTGTCCTTGAACCAGACGTGCGCCGACGCATCGGAGGCACGGCGGGTACGGGCCATGAACTGGATGCCGAGCAACTCCATCTCCTGGGTGGACCCCTCGCCCTTCGCCATGATCTCGAAGAACCGATCGCGAAACTCGAGGATGTCGGGGTTGGTGTAGCCGTGGTCGGGATCCAGTATGGCCCGCGAAAGCATGGTGAGCCGGTGGCGGATACAGGCGTCGTGCGCATCGTCGCACTCCCCTTCCACCGGGACGGGGTGCAGTCCCATGAAGAGGCGGCGCAGGCCGGGGTATTCGCGCATCAGAAGCTGTTCGATGCGGGAATCCTCCAACACCTCGATGGCGATGCGCTGCATGGGACTGCGGTTGTCGGCGAAGACCGGCACCGTCCAGCGGCGGTGACCGGCCATGTGGGCCAGGGCGGCCAAATACTGTTCGAAACCGGTGATCCCGCTCTCGTGGTCGTCGTTCACGTCGGGCAGGAAGACACCCTCTTCGTCATAGTAGGGGCGCGGATCGCTGCGCTCGTCGAGCATGCGCGAATAGGGATAGATGGGCGCTTCGATGCCCCACAAGGCGCGCTGGAAAAGCTCCAGCCGGCGTTCCACGTCCACCAGCAAGGTGCCGTCGCGCTCACGTTGCATCACCGCACGGCTGTCCGGCGAATCCAGACGGAAATACTCGGCCAGCTGGTCGGGGTGGTGATTGTGCTGGGCGATGCCGTAGGCCATCCAGCGCTTGAGTCCACCGATGTTGAGTTCCCCAAGCAGTCGCGGTGCGTTTTCCACGAAGGGAACCAAGGCAGGGCTGGGCATGGTGGCGTGCGTGCCGTGAATGGAAATGGAGGTCTTGTCCACCAGTTCCTGCACCAGTTCCAGGTATCCCTCCAACAGCTTGGGCGATTCCAATCGGCGGGCCACGGCGGCGATGGTCTGCAAAAAGGGCACGATGGCCTGGGCGTTTGGGCTGCGGGAAATCTGGTAGGCGGCACGCGCGACCGGATAGATCATGCGCTCATCGGTGTGACGGGCCACTTCGGCCGCCTCTTCCATGAAGACCAGCACGGGTTCGGCGCCCCGTCCCATGAGACAGAGCAGCGCCACCCCTTCGAGGAAAGCGTCGATGCCCGCCTCCGACAACACCCGCCGCACTTCCTCCAAGGCCTCGGGCAGCAGCGCCCGCACCCGGCTGTAGTTGCAGCGCACATTCGGCTCCTGCGCCATGGGCCTGCTCCTATACCCCAAAGACCGCTTCGATGGCCTTGTCCAAGGTCTCACGAATGTCGGCGTCGTCGGTGATGGGGCGTACCAACGCCATCTGCGCCGCCTCCGTGGGCGAAATGCCGCCCTGGATGAGATTGGCCGCATAGACCAGCAGACGGGTGGAGATCCCCTCCTCCAGTCCATGGCCTTTGAGCTTGCGCGCCGCCTCGGCCACTTTCACCAGCTTTTGCGCCGTGTCGCCGTCGATGCCGGTTTCGGAAGCGAGGATCTGCGCCTCCTCCTCCGCCGGCGCGTAATCGAAATCCATGGCCACGAAGCGCTGTTTGGTGGACTGCTTGAGGTCTTTCATCAAGCTTTGATATCCGGGGTTGTACGAGATCACCAGTTGGAAGTCCGGATGGGCGTTGACCACCTCCCCTTTCTTATCCAGCGGCAGCGTACGCCTGTGGTCGGTCAGCGGATGGATGACCACGGTGGTGTCCTGGCGGGCCTCCACCACTTCGTCCAGGTAGCAGATGGCGCCGATGCGGGCGGCGGTGGTGAGGGGGCCGTCCAGCCAGCGGGTGCCGTCGGCGTCCAGCAGATAACGCCCCACCAGATCGGCGGCGGTCATGTCCTCGTTGCAGGCCACGGTGATGAGGGGCTTGCCCAGCTTCGAGGCCATGTACGCCACGAAACGGGACTTGCCGCAGCCGGGGGGACCTTTGAGCGTCTCCGGCAGCCGGGCACGGTAGGCGGCCTCATACTGGGCCACCTCGTTGCCATGAGGGTGATAGAAGGGCTCCTGCTCGATGCGGTACTGTTCGATGTCGATCATGTCGCTTTCCTGAATGTCTTTCCTGCGGCCGGAGCCGCCGGTCGAAAAAGCCCCCGCAAAGCGGGGGCTCGATGCACTGGATGCGCGCTCCAGGACGGCTTATTTGTGCACGCCCAACTTCTCACGCCAGCCGGGATAGAGCCGGTCGGCGTCGTGCGGGAAGGACTCGAAAGCACGCGCAAACTCGTGGTGCTCCTTGGCCCACTCGATGGGGTCGGCGCCGGCCTTCCAGCACTCATAGGCCTGGCGCAAGGAGATGGCGCCGGCTGCAGCGCCGTCCACGTGGCCGTAAGATCCACCGCCGGCTGTGTTGATGACGTTGGCATGGCCCAGGTTTTCAAAGAAGCCGGGCAGGCGCAGGGCGTTCATACCGCCGGAGATGATTGGGGTGGTGGGCTTCATGCCGTACCACTTCTGATAGTAGACGGGGCCCTGGAACTCGTCCCGCTCGATGATGTAGGCGATGTTGCGGTCGTCCTTGGAGCCCTCCATCTTGCCGTAGCCCATGGTGCCCACGTGGATACCGGAAGCGCCCTGCAGGCGAGCCATTTTGGCCAGCACATAGGCGGTGTAACCGCGCTTGGACTGGGGCGAGGTGACGGCGCCATGGCCGGCGCGGTGATAGTGGAGATACTGGTTGGGGAACCAGCGGCGGGCCGTGGTGACCATGCCGGGGCCGCCCACATAGCCGTCCACGAGGAAGGCGACGTGATCGGCGAACTCGCCGAACTGCTCCAGGATGTACTCACCGCGCGCGATCATCTCGTCGTGATCGTCTGCGGTGATGTTGGCGGAGAAGAGCTTGGCCTGACCGGTCTCGTCCTGGGCCCGCTTCATGGCATCCACCACCAGAGGAATCACCTTCTTCATGGGGCAGAAGACCTGGTTGCCCTGGGGCTCGTCGTTCTTGATGAAGTCACCACCCAGCCAGAACTGGTAGGCGGCCTCGGCGAAGGGCTCGGGGCGCAGACCCAGCTTGGGCTTGATGATGGTACCGGCGATGTAACCGCCGTCCTTGATGGGACGGCCCAGGATGCGCCACAGGTCGGAAATGTCCTTGGCGGGGCCGTCGAACAGCTCGATGGCGCGGCGCGGCATGTAGAAGTCGTACATCTTGGCGTACTCGACGTCGCCCATGCCCTGGTTGTTGCCGATGGTCAAGGTCAGGAAGGAGACCAGCATCATGCGACCGTCGGTGACGTTGCGATCGAAGAGCTCGATGGGATAGGCGATGCGCATCTCTTCGGTCTCTTCGTCGATGTGATACACCAGCGCATCCACCCCTTTGGTGAACTCGTCGGTGGTGGAAACCTCCACGTTGGTGCCGGTGGAAGACTCGGCCGCAAAGTGGGCGGCGGTCTCGAGATAGCCGTAACCCGCGGCGGGCTTCATCTTGTAGGCGCACAAGATGTGCTTGCCGCCTGCGATGAGGTCTTCTTCTTTGAGGCTGAGATCGGTGTAGCGACTGGACTGATCCATGGTGATACTCCTGTTCAAATGCTTCGTTCTGGCGCCGTGCGCCGGTGCGGGGTGAATCCTGCACCCTTTGTGGGATAATGGGAAATCAATGTTCCCAATGCGGGAAATAGAGGATCCTCTATGCCCCACCGCACCACCTCCCGTCTCATCCGAACCACCACCCTGCGGCAACTCCAGATCCTGCTGGCGGTGGTGAAGCACGGCAGCTACACCCGCGCCGCCGAAGCGTTACACCTGACCCAACCCACGGTCTCCATGCAGGTGCGCAAGCTGGCCGACAACATCGGCCATCCCTTGTTCGAAACCAGCAGCCGGGGCCTGACCCTCACCTTGGCCGGTCGACGCACGGTGGCCGCGGCCGAGGAGATCTTCCAGCGCCTGGAACTGCTCGGCAGCGACATCAACGCCATCCTCGGTGAAGTGAAAGGCGAACTGCGGGTGGGGGTGGTGACCACGGCCAAGTACTTCATGCCCCATCTGCTGGGCGCCTTCATTCAACGCTACCCCGAAGTCACACCCCGGTTGACGGTGACCAATCGCGCCGCGGTCCTCGAACGGCTCGCGGATCACCGTGACGATCTGCTCATCATGGGCCGCGTCCCTCAGGGCCTGGAGGTGGAAGCCCATGCTTTTCTCGACAACGACCTGGTGGTAGCGGCCCCGGCGGGCCATCCCCTGGCTCGAAGGCGAGCCATCCCTCTCACCCGGTTGCTGGAAGAACGGCTCCTGGTGCGCGAACCGGGATCGGGCACCCGTTTGGCCATGGAAAAGCTGTTTCGGCAATACAACCTGGAGCCCGAACCCTACATGGAGCTCGGCAGCATCGAAGCCATCAAGCAAGGGGTCATGGCGGGCCTGGGCATCTCCGTCATGTCACGTCACAACCTGCGGCTGGAGTTGGAGACGGGCCGCATCTGCCTGCTCGACGTCAAAGGGTTTCCTCTGCGCCGGCACTGGTTCGCCGTTCACCCCGCCAATCGCAAACCCAACCTGGTGGCGCAGAGCTTTCTCGATTTTCTCCTGCACGAAGGCGCGGACCTTCTCGATCGCGATTGAGCCCCCCGCGGCCACTCAAATTTGAAAAGCCTGGCAAAACCGGTTAGCATTATAAGGTTTTTCTAATCTTCTAATATAACCTGCAACCACCGGATTGAGACGCTGCCATGTCCGAAGAAAAACGTGTGCTGCCATGGCGACAGATCATCGCCGCTTTGGTCTTTCTACTGGCCGGCCTGGGCTTCGCCACCGTGACCCCGAGCATCGAAATCGCCTGGGTGACCGGCATCCTCCTCCTCACCATCTACCTTTTCGCCTTCGAGATCGTGGAAGTGGACGTGGCCGCGGTCTCCATCATGGTCCTGCTGGGACTGACCGAACTGCTGGCTCCGATCATGGGTCTGGAGAAGGGGCTGGTGGACAACCAGCACCTGTTCGACGGCTTCGCCAGTAACGCCGTGATCTCCATCATCGCGGTGATGATCATCGGCGCCGGGCTGGACCGAACCGGCATCATGACCAAAGTGGCGGCCTACATCCTGCAAATCGGGGGCACCACCGAAAAGCGCATCATCCCCATCATCTCGGGCACCGTCGCCTTCATCTCCTCCTTCATGCAGAACGTAGGGGCGGCCGCGCTGTTCCTGCCGGTGGTCAGCCGCATCTCCGCACGGTCGGGCATCCCCATGTCGCGCCTCCTCATGCCCATGGGCTTTTGCGCCATTCTCGGCGGCACCGTGACCATGGTGGGTTCCAGCCCCCTCATTCTGCTCAACGACCTCATTCTCACCTCCAACCAGACCCTGCCTCCGGATCAGCAAATGCAGACCTGGGGGCTGTTTTCGGTGACGCCCGTGGGGGTGGTGCTGGTGCTCACCGGCATCGTCTATTTCGTCCTCGCCGGCCGCTGGGTGTTGCCGGCCAAGCCGTCGGATTCCGGCACGGCGACCGCTTCGAGCACCATGGAGTATTTACACAACGTCTATGGCATCGACTACAGCCTGTATGAGGTGGTGGTGCCGGAAGGCAGCCCCCTGGTGGGCAAAAAGCTGGACGACGTGGAGACCGCCTACGCCATCCGTGTCATCGCCACCAAGATGCCGGGTCAGGAGACCCGCGTGGGGCCCAACACCGTGGCCCGGGACGTGGAATTCCAGCCGGGAATGGTGCTGGGCATCGTCGCCTCCGAAGAGCATCTGAACCATTTCGTCGAGAAGTACGGACTCAAGAAACGCGATTCGCTGCGCACCTTCGCCGAAGACCTGGCCGCTACCAAGGCGGGTATCGCGGAAATCGTCATCCCGCCCGGTTCCAACCTCATCGGCAAGAGCGCCCGTGACGTCTGGATGCGCAAGACCTACGGCATCGCCATGATCGCCCTGCACCGGGGCGGCAAGACCATGGGCGAAGGCGAAGACATCCGCAACATTCCGCTGCAGGCCGGCGACACCCTGGTGGTGCACACCCGGTGGGACGCCCTCGCCCGCCTGGAGAAGGATCCCAACTTCGTGGTGGTGACCACCGAATATCCGCACGAAGAGGAGCGGCCGCACAAACTGGGATGGGCCATCTTCTTCTTCCTGGTGGCCCTCTCCATGGTGCTGTTCACCGACATCCGCCTCTCCGTGGCCTTGCTCACCGGCGCCGTCGGCATGGTGCTCTCGGGCGTGCTCAACATCGAGGAGGCCTACCGCGCGGTGAGCTGGAAGACCGTCTTCCTGCTCGCCTCTCTCATCCCGCTCGGGCTGGCGGTGGAGACCTCGGGGACGGCGAAATGGATCGCCGAGCAGACCCTCTCGGTGGTGGGCGACATGCCGGTATGGGTGATCCAGGCCGCCATCGCCGCCTTGGCCACTTTCTTCACTCTGGTCATGTCCAACGTGGGCGCCACCGTACTGCTGGTGCCGCTGGCGGTGAACATCGCCTTGGGCGTGAACGCCGACCCGGCGCTGTTCGCGCTGACCGTGGCCATCGCCACCTCCAACTCCTTCCTCATCCCAACCCATCAGGTGAACGCCCTCATCATGGGGCCCGGCGGCTACCGAGTGGTGGATTACATGCGTGCCGGCGGCATCATGACCATCCTGTTCCTGGTGGTCTCCCTGAGCGTCATGAACCTGATCTTCTGATCGGGCGCCGGGAATGAGCAGTTGGAGCGGCATTCTTCATCGGCTTCTACCCTTTCTGGAATGGTGGCCGCTGGTCGATCGGGAGACGCTGAAAAAGGACTTCATGGCGGGACTCACCGGCGCCATCATCGTCCTGCCCCAGGGGATCGCTTTCGCCACCATCGCCGGGCTGCCGCCGGAGTACGGCCTCTACACCGCCATGGTGACCCCCATCGTGGCGGCTTTGTTCGGATCTTCCCGCCATCTCATCTCTGGACCCACCACGGCCATCTCCATCGTGGTGTTCGCGTCCATCAGCCGTCATGCGGAACCGGGGTCGGAGGAGTTCATCCGCCTCACCTTGACCCTCACCTTCCTCGCCGGCGCCTATCAGTTCGGCTTCGGGTTGGCGCGGCTGGGAACGCTGGTCAATTTCGTCTCCCATACGGTGGTGGTGGGTTTCACCGCCGGTGCCGCCATCCTCATCGCCACCAGCCAGATGAAACACGTCCTGGGGGTCGAGATTCCGCGCGGTGAGTCCTTCGCCCACACCTGGGTGGACATCTTCCACCAGCTCGACCAGATCAACCCTTACATCCTGGCGGTGGCCCTGGGCACGCTGTTCACCGCCATCGCGGTCAAACGCTGGGTGCCCAAAGCACCCCACCTGCTCATTGCGCTGGTGGTGGGCGCGCTCATGGCCCTGGTATTGGGGGCCGAACAGCACGGGATCAAGCTGGTGCCGCCCATCCCACCCCACCTGCCACCGCCGTCGCATCCCGATTTTTCGTTGCCCACCATCCAGCAACTGGCGCCGGAAGCCTTCGCCGTGGCCCTGCTCGGGCTCATCGAGGCGGTCTCCATTTCACGCGCCATCGCCACCAAGTCCCATCAACGCATCGACAGCAACCAGGAGTTCATCGGCCAGGGGCTCTCCAACATGGTGGGCAGTTTCTTCTCGAGCTATGCCGGATCGGGCTCTTTCACTCGATCGGGCGTGAACTACGCGGCGGGCGCCGTGACCCCCATGTCGGCCATCTTCGCCGCCGTCCTGCTCATGCTCATCGTGCTCCTCATCGCACCGCTCACCGCGTATATCCCGGTGGCGGCCATGGGCGGAGTGATCCTGCTGGTGGCATGGAATCTCATCGAATTCAAGCAGATCCGCACGCTGGTCAAGGCCAGTGCATCCGAGACCGGCATCCTGGTGGTCACCTTCCTGGCCACACTGTTCCTGGAGTTGGAATTCGCCATCTACATCGGCGTGCTGCTCTCCTTGGTCATCTTCCTCAAGCGCACTTCCACGCCCGAGCTGGTCACCCTGGCGCCGGACCGGGACACCCCCAAGGGCAAGCTGGTGAGCGTGGACACCAAGCCGGTGCCTCAGTGTCCTCAGTTGCGCATCGTGCGCATCGACATGTCCATCTATTTCGGCTCTGTGAACCACATCGCCAACAAGCTCTCCGAGATCAGCGACAAGCAGGGCATCAAACACATCCTGCTGGAGATGTCCGGTGCCAACTTCATCGACGTAGCCGGCGCGGAGATGCTGGTTCACGAAGCCGACAAACTGCGCGAACAGGGCGGCGGACTCTACTTCGTCGGCATGAAGCCCCAGGTGTGGCAATTCATGGCCCAGGGCGGCTTCATCCGCCACATCGGCGCCGATCACTTCTTCGACACCAAGAGCGAGGCCCTGGCGGCCATCCATCGGCGCATGGACCGCAAACTGTGCGAGACCTGTGTCACCCGCATCTTCCGGGAGTGTTTGGAACCGTCCAAGTAGGGGGGTGATTCACTGCAACAGGATGGGTAGCGCCACAACCCGCCCGTCGCGCCACACTTCGACCGTCACCCGATCACCCACTCTATGGCGTTCGAGGGCCGCCACCAGGTCGGAGGCGGTGCGGGTGGGCCATCCGCCCACGGAAAGAATGAGATCGCCCGGAACCAGTCCGCCTTCCCGCAGGACGCGGCTCGGACGCAAGCCCGCCTCGGCAGCGGCGGATCCAGGCTCCACGCCCAACACCAACACCCCTTCCCGTCCCAGCTCCTCGCTCACCAGGCGGCTCATGCGGTCGTCCACCACCACGCCCAAGGTGGGCCGCTGATAGCGGCCGTGGGCGATCAGTTGGGGCACCACCCGGTTGACCCGGTCCACAGGCACCGCGAAACCGATGCCGGCGTAGGCGCCAGATGGGCTGAAAATGGCGGTGTTGACCCCGATGAGACGACCGGCGCTGTCGAGCAGTGGCCCGCCCGAATTGCCGGGGTTGATGGCGGCATCGGTCTGGATCAAGCCGTGGATGAATCCTTTGCCGGTGTGGATGGTGCGGTCCAGGGCCGAAATGACCCCCGTGGTCAGAGTGTGATCCAGTCCGAAGGGATTGCCGATGGCATAGACCATCTGGCCCACCTGAAGATCCTCGCTGCTGCCGATGGGCAAAGGCTCGAGAAGGCTCAACGCAGCCTGGATGCGCAGCACCGCCAGGTCGTCGGCCGGACTGGCTCCCACCAGCACGGCGCGGTAGGTCTTCTGATCATGGAGCCGGACGTACGCGGCGGAAGCGCCTTCCACCACGTGATAGTTGGTGACGATGTGGCCGTGGCCGTCCCACACGAACCCGGAGCCGGTGCCCTTGGGAATGCGGGTGATGTCCCGGGTCCACAGGTTGATGCGGTCTTCGGTGGTGGTGATGAACACCACCGAGGGGCTGGCTTTGCGGAAAATTTCGATGTTGGTCTTTTCCAGTTCGGTGAGCTCACCCCGCGGCGTCACCGCCCGCGGCTCAGCGGTGAGCGCGATGAGCCAACCCTGGAGACCGGGCCAGATCCAGTTGAAAAAGAGGAGGGCGGCCATCAGCCACAACGCCAGCCGCAAGGTGCGAAGCAGCGGATCGGGGGGCGGCACCGCGTTCATGCCGTGTCGGACAATCGCCAGCCCAAGGTTTCACCGGCCGCCATGGGCACCACCTGCGCCTCACCGAACGGGAGCGTTTCGGGCATCCTCCAAGCGCGCCGTTCCAGCACCACCCGATCCTCGTTGCGCGGCAAGCCGTAGAAATCGGCCCCGTGCAGGCTGGCGAACCCTTCCAGCCGATCCAAGGCCCCTTCGCTCTCGAACAGCTCGGCATAGAGCTCCAGCGCGGCGGGCGCGTTGAACATGCCGGCGCAACCGCAGGCGCTTTCCTTGTCCCCCCGGGCATGGGGCGCGCTGTCGGTGCCCAGGAAAAAGCGCGGATCCCCGCTGGTGGCGGCCGCCACCAGGGCACGCCGATGACGTTCCCGTTTGAGCACAGGCAGGCAGTAATGGTGGGGTCGAATGCCGCCACGGAAGAGGTCGTTGCGGTTCATGCGCAAGTGCTGGGGGGTGATGGTGGCCGCCAGGCCCGATTCCGATTCGGCCACCAAGGCGGCGGCATCCGCAGTGGTGATGTGCTCGAAGACGATCTTGAGCTCGGGCAGTTCGCGCCGCAGCGGAAGCAACACCCGGTCGATGAAGACCGATTCACGGTCGAAGACGTCCACATCCGGATCGGTCACTTCGCCGTGCATGAGCAGCGGCATGCCGACATCGACCATGGCCTCGAGAGCGCGACGGCAACGGCGCAGATCGGTGACTCCGTTCTCGGAGTTGGTGGTGGCTCCCGCCGGATAGTATTTCACCGCATGGATCACGCCGGAATCACGGGCGCGGCGGATTTCGTCCGGCGACGTCTCGTCGGTGAGATAGAGCGTCATCAAAGGCTCGAATCGGCAGCCTTGCGGCACCGCCGCGAGGATCCGGTCGCGATAGGCCAGCGCCCGTTCGGTGGTGGTCACCGGCGGTTTGAGGTTGGGCATGACGATGGCGCGGGCAAAGCGGTACGCACTGTGCGGGACCGTGTGGCGCAACAGGTCGCCGTCGCGCAGATGGAGGTGCCAGTCGTCGGGCCGCCGTAGGAGTATCCGATCGCTCATGGCGCCATTCTACCCCAGCACGGGTTCCACCCGATGCGGTGGATGGTGACCCGTGACGCCCTGGCCCGACGGCCGACGGTGCCCCTCGTCGCCGTTCAGGTGCCCGACGAGCCTTTCGTTTCGCCTCGTGCCGGCTCGACGGCATGCATGGCGGCGCACACGACAAAAAACCGCCCGGACGGCGCCCGGGCGGTCCACGTCGGCGAGCTTGCCTCGATCAGCCGACCTTGACTTCGATCTTGCGGGGTTTGTGCTCCTCGCGCTTGGGTATGCGCAGGGTGAGCACGCCGTTTTTCAAGTTGGCCTCCACCTTGTCCACGTCCATCTCGGGGCTCAAGGTGAAGCTACGCTGGTAGTGGGTGGCCCGCACCTCGGCATAGAGCGGTTCCATGCCTTCGGGCATGGGGATCTCGGCCACGCCGTCGATGCTCAAGGTGTCGCCCTCCACCTTGACGTTCAGGCGTTCCTTGGAGACGCCGGGCATGTCCGCATGCACCGTGATACCCGACTCATCCTCGAAAATGTCCACCGCGGGACGGACGATCTGGTCTACCCGTTTCTGCTCGCCCGCAGGCTGCACTTCGGTGGCCTGCGTGGTGGTCAGTTCGGTCCTGTCGCTCATCTCACTCACCTCCCGGTCTCAGTTGACCTTGATCTGCTTGGGTTTGCTGGACTCCTTGCGCTCGATGCGGATGTGCAGCACACCGTCGGTGTAGGTGGCGTCCACACGATCGGGATCCACGTCCTCGGGTAGGGTGAGCACGCGACGGAATTCGCCATCGAAGCGCTCCTTCCGGTAGTAACTGGCCCCCTCTTCACGAATCACCCGCCGTTCACCGGCCACCGTGAGCACGTTGTTCTGCAGGCTGATGTCCAGGGTGGTGGGATCCACGCCGGGGGCAAAAAGATAGACATCCACCTCTTCGGGCGTGGTACCCACGTTCACCGGCGGAAACGCCACCGTCCCCATGGACCGGATGGCGGTGGTCAGGGGACCGCCGAACACGCTCTCGAACTGCCGCTGCAGGCGCAGCAGGTCATCGAAGATCGTGCTGTCGAATCCGGGAAATCCGAACATTTTGCACCTCCTCAATTCATCGGTTATCCGTCTCCGGGCGCCTCGGGGCCGGAGGGGCGCAACCGCCGCCTCCGCACGGCGCCCTTAGGGTCGTACCGGCAGATGGGGTTGACACGGCGGATTTCAAGAGCGAGCCCGGCCTTCAGTACCACAAGCCTCCGGGCCGCCAGCGGGGACGGTGCCCCCGCCCGTCGGGAAGATGAAACTTCATCGAAGGCACCCCGATCGGCGGCGGCAGATCGCGCCCCTCGAGGGCGCGGATGCGCCGTATGCGCTCTTCGGTGGGTGGATGGGTGCGAAGCCAGGAGGGCTCGGGCAACCCTTTGCCCGGCCACAGAAGCTGCTCCAACAAAGCGCCGCTGTATCGGTCGATCTTGGCCAAGGCGGAAACCAGGGCTTCTGGGTCGCCGGTGAGGCGAACGGCGTTCAGATCGGCGTCGTACTCCCGCGTGCGCGACAATCCCAACTGGGCCAGGGCGCTGAGGGTGGGCGCGGCCACCAGCAAGGCGATCGCGAACCAGTCGATCGGCACGCGATGCAACAGCACCAAGGGGAGATTCACCAGCAGCAGCATCTGCCCCACGAGCGAGAAAGCGCTCGTCAAGCGCGCGAACAGATCGGCGATGCCCATCACCCAGGTGTCGTCGGCGCGGATGTGGCTGATCTCGTGAGCCAACACTGCAACCAGTTGACGCCGGTCGAGCAGCTCCAGCAAGCCACGGGAGAGGACCACCACCGAATCTTCTCGCCGGCCGGTGGAGAAAGCGTTGACCAGCGGGCTATCGAGAAGATAGAGGCGGGGTGGAGCCGGCAGCCCGGCGCGCTCGGCCAGAATTTCATTCGCGGCGAACAGCCCCGGCGTCTCATCCGGATGCAGGGGCCGAGCGCCATAGAGCCGAACCAGCCACTCGGGACGCGCCGCCGGGTTGAGAAACAGCAGCGGCAGCAAGGAAAGCGAAAGAGCAACCAAACCCGCCCTGCCCCACAGCAACTCACCCAAAAGGGCCAGATAGGCGGCCATGAAGGCCAGCAGCAGCACGGACTGCAACCGGTTCGCCAGCCGGTGCCGCCGCCAGGCCGACTCGTCCATCAGCAACCGGGATCGTAGCGTCGCAGCCGCGCGCGCAGCCGCTCGAGCTCGTCGAGCAACTCCACCACCAGCGCCGCCCCGGCCAGATTCACGCCCAGGTCACGTTGCAGATTGCGCACCACCCTCGCCCGTTGCAGCTCGGGGGCGCCGAAGCGCCACTCCATGGGACCGGCGCCACGCGGTTCGAGGATCCCCTCTTCCACCAACTCCAACAGCCAATCGGCATGGACGGCGCAGGCTCGGCTCAGTTCGGCCAACGTGAGGCTGCACTCGTCGTCCAGCAGCAACCCTTCCAACACTTTTTCGTTCAACTCGTTCATGGCTCACACCCCCAGAGCGCTGCGCGGATCGTAGGAAAACGTTTGCGCCATCTCCTCGTAGAACCGGCGCTGCGCGTCGTTCTCCGCCGGCGGCGTCATCACCTTGAGTTCGACATAGAAATCGCCGGGCTCGCGGGCCGGAATGCCCTTGCCCTTGAGGCGCATCTTCTTACCGGTGTTGGATCCGGCAGGCACCTTCAAATCCAGTATCCCGCCCGGCGTAGGCACCTTCACCTTGCCGCCCAGCGCCGCTTCCCAGGGGGTCACGGGCAGGTCCAGATAAACATCCTTGCCCTCGACCCGATAGAACGGATGGGGCTTGAACGCGATTTCCAGGTAGAGATCGCCCGCCGGCCCTTCGCCGATACCGGGCGAACCTTGCCCTGCGAGGCGGATGCGCTGACCTTCCCGCACGCCCTTGGGGATGTTCACCTTCAAGGTGCGCCGGCGGGTGGTGACATGGCCGGACGGGTCCACTTCGGGCACCTGCAGGGTGATGTGACGCACGGCGCCCCGATAGGCGTCCTCCAGATCGATGAGCACCTTGGCGTGAGTGTCTTGTCCCCGCATGTGGAAACCGCCCGCGCCGGGACGGGTGCCGGCGCGGCGGAATCCCCCGCCGAACAGGGACTCGAAGAAATCGCTGTAGTCCATCCCCTCGCCGGTGAATCCGCCGCCGCGGAATTCGAATCCGGCGTCCCAGTCGGGCGGCGGATGGAAATCTTGGCCCGCTTTCCAGTTGGCCCCCAGTTTGTCGTAGGCGGCCCGTTTCTCCGGGTCCTTGAGAACCTCGTAGGCCTCCTGGAGCTGCTTGAACTTGGCCTCGGCGTCCGGCTCCTTGCTCACGTCCGGGTGATATTTGCGCGCCAGCTTGCGGTAGGCCCGCTTGATCTCGTCCTGCGTGGCGTCCCGGCTCACGCCCATGATTTCGTAGTAGTCCTTGAATTCCATCTTTCACTCCTCGATTGGGACTTGGATGTTCAGCGCATCACCAGGAACAAGGCGCCGTTGCCTCGACGCACGTTGAGCAGCAGGTTCTGGCGACCGGAATGGCCCAGCACGCCGGAAAGATCCATCAGATCGCCCACCGGGCGGCGGTTCACCGAAACGATGACGTCACCCGGTCGCAACCCGCCCTGCCAGGCGGGGCTTCCGGGCGTTACCTCCACCACCAGCACGCCGCCGTTCTCACCCAAGGGGTGATCCTCCCCCAGATTGCCCAGCACGGTCCCCGACAGACGGGGGCTGAGCCGCTCTCCTTCGGTTCGGGCGTCCCTGGGCAAGGCGATGCGTGCTTTCACCGACAAGGGCTTGCCCTCCCGGATGACTTCGAGTTCCACTTCGGTGCCAGCGCGCAGCACGCCGATGGCGTTGCGCAGGGTGCTGCCGTCACGCACCCGCCGGCCGTCGATGCCCACGATGACGTCACCCTGTCGCAATCCCGCCTTTTCCGCAGCCGACCCGGGCACCACCTGGGTGACCACGGCGCCGCCCTGACGTTGGAGGCCGAAGGCCTGGGCCAAATCGGGCGTCAGGTCTTGCATCACCACCCCGAGTTGGCCGCGCTGGACCTCGCCGTAACGCGCCAATTGGTGGGCGATGGCTTTCACCATGTTCGAAGGAATGGCAAAGCCGATGCCGATATTGCCCGCCACGCCCATGATGGCGGTGTTGATCCCCACCAACTCACCCCGGGTGGTCACCAGGGCGCCGCCCGAATTGCCGGGGTTGATGGAGGCATCGGTCTGGATGAAGTTCTCATAACCTTCGATGCCGAGGTCGGTGCGGCCCAGGGCGCTGACGATGCCGTAGGTGACCGTCTGCCCCAGTCCGAAGGGATTGCCGATGGCCACCACGAAATCCCCTACGCGCAGCTTGTCCGAATCTCCCAGCGGCAGTTCCGCGAGCCCGTCCGCTTCGATCTGCAACAGCGCGATGTCCACCATGGGGTCCGTACCGAGCACCTTGGCTTGGAAGCTCCGCTGGTCGCGCAGGGTGATGGTGATTTCGTCGGCGCCTTCGATGACGTGGTGGTTGGTGATGATCCAACCCTTTCCAGCATCCACGATGACTCCGGAGCCGAGGTTGCGCGACTGCCGTTTGATGGCCGGCGCCCCCTGGCCGAAAAAACGGTAGAAAGGGTTCTCCAACAAAGTGTTCCGGTGTTGCAGATAGGTGGTGGTTGAGATGTTGACCACCGCCGGCAAGACCCGCTTGAGCATGGGCGCCAGCGTGTCCCCCGGAACCCCGGCCTTGCCGGCCGGCGCGGGCAGGGACCACGTCAGCAACAACAAAACCGCCGCCACGGCGGACAAGAACCGACGTTTCATCATGACCTCCATTCGGCAACCGCTCATCCACCCCGGGGCCGGGGGGCGCCCCCGGCCCGGTTCCACCGGACACAGACCGCCGGCATGCCGATCAGTTCACCTTCACTTCGATCTTGCGCGTACGGCGGGCCGAAGACTTGGGCAGCACCACCTCCAGCACCCCCCGCCTGTAGCGGGCACTGGCCTCCTTGGCCACCACCTCGTCGGGCAGCGGAATGGCCCGCTCGAAAGCGCCGTAGGCCCGTTCCAACACGTGGTAGCGCCCTTCGGTGCGCTCGCGTTCCACCCGTTTGTGGCCGCTCACCACCAGGTAGTTCTCCACCACCTGGATGTCGAAATCGCCACCCTCCATGCCGGGAACCTCCACCCGCACCACGACCTTTTCGGCGTCGTCGAAGACCTCGGCGGGCAACATGCCCCAGCCGGCGCTGCGCAGAGCGATCTCGCGCTGTTCGTCCTCACCGGCGTCGCCGCGGGTGAACCGAGTGATGGCGCCGGCCGCTTTTCGGTAGAGATGTTGCCAGCCCTCAACCAGATTGTCCCACGCCTGGCTGACGCCGCTCTTGATCTGTTGCAATGTCGACATCGGGTCGTTCCTCCGTAGTTGGCCAAAAATGACGGCCGCCGCCCGGGCCGGCCGCCGGTTCGCTATTCACGTGGGACCCTCCGAGCCGAATTCAACCCCTCGGGGAACCTTTTTCTTATGCGTAATCAAAGACATTGAAACCCGGTCGCCTACACAATGGGCGACACCCCGTTTCGGAGGGCCCCTTCGCGGGCCGCCTTTCGTACACCATCTTGGAGGTTGAACCATGAACAAGAAACCATTCGTGCTCCTGCCCCTGGTGGCCGCCCTGGGTCTCGGGTGGCACATTAGCGCTCAAGCCCGGCCGTCCACGTCGCCACCGTCCGCCGGTGCCACGGCACCGGTGTGGCTCGGCGTGGCGGTGACCCCGGTGCCCGAGGCGGTCCGGGCCCAACTGCCCGAGTCGGTGGCCGAAGGCACCGGCGTCCTGGTGCGTCAAGTGGTGCCGGGCTCGCCGGCCGAGCGCGCCGGACTTAAACGCAACGACCTGCTCTTGAGCTTCGGCGGCGAGCCCCTCACCCGTCCGGGCGATCTGGTCCGACGGGTGCGTTCCGCAAAGCCGGGCGACAAGGTCACCATCGAGCTGCTGCGTCGGGGCAAGCCGATGCAGGTGGAAGTGACCCTGGAAGACCGTTTCGCCCACGTCCGCCGACCCCCTCTGCGGCGCCCGCCCACACCGCCCCTGGGCGGCCCTGCAGACCAGGTCCAGGTGTGGGAACAATTCCAGTCCCTCTCGGTTGTGAAGAATCCAGACGGCAATTACACCGCCGTGGTGGAGTATCTGGACGAAAAGGGCGACAAGAAACGGTTCGAGTACCAGGGAACGCGGGACGAGATCAGCGCCCAGGTGCGTAAAGAGCGGGCGTTGCCCGATGGGCTGAAACAGCAGCTTCTCGACGCCTTGAGCGACCGGATGCCCTCCTTGCCCATGGCGTGGCCCGAATTTCCCGACATCCCACGGCTGCCGGGACTCGATGACGACTTTTTCGCCCCGCCGCCCTGGTGGGGGCCCGGTCGCCGAGGCTTCTGGGACTGACATCCGGCCCACCCGAAGCCCGCGCCCCGCGCGGGCTTCTTCTTGGTACCGCGTTCCTCACCGCGTCACTTCGACGTTGTCGATGAGCCGCGCCTTGCCCAGAAAGGCGGCGGCGAGCACGACGAGGCGGCGCTCGTCGGGCGCCGGCGCGCCCAGGTCGTCGGCACGACGGATCTCGAAATAGTCTGGACGCAGGCCGGCCGCTTCGATGCGGGTCAGGCCCGCCCTTTGCAGGTTCGCATAGTCGCTTCGCCCCGCTTTCAGCGCCCGCGCCGCCTCCTCGAGGGCGCGATAGAGCACCGGCGCCTGCGACCGCTCCTCGGCGGTGAGGCGGCCGTTCCGGGAACTCATGGCCAGGCCGTCGGGCTCGCGCACCGTCCCCACGGCGACGATCTCCACCGGAATGGCCAGGTCGGCCACCATTTTTTTCACCACCAGGAGCTGTTGATAGTCTTTCTTGCCGAAAAGGGCCAGATCCGGCCTCACCAGGTTGAACAGCTTGCAGACGATGGTGGCCACGCCCGTGAAATGGCCCGGTCGAGCGGCCCCGCACAATCCCTCGCTCACCACCGGCACCTCCACGCGGGTGTGGCGCGCCATCCCTTCGGGATAGATGGCATCGACCTCCGGCGTGAAGAGCACCGCCACCCCTTCCCGCTGGAGCAGGGCCGCGTCCGCCTCGAGGGTGCGCGGATAGGCCTCGAGATCTTCGGGCCGATCGAACTGGAGCGGATTGACGAAGATGCTCACCACCACCCGGTCGGCCAATTCCCGTGCGCGGCGCACCAGGGTGAGATGCCCTTCGTGCAGATTGCCCATGGTGGGCACGAAGGCGAGTCGGCCGCCGCCGGTCGCCAAGACTTCGCGCAACGCCCGCGGATCCGACACCCGTTTCATTTGAAGCTTTGCTCCGACGTGGGGAAGCGACCCGAACGGACCGCCTCCACATAAGCACGCAACGCACCCTGGATGCTCCCGGTCTCCGCCATGAAATCCCGACTGAAGGACGGCGCTCCGCCCGGCGTGATGCCGAGTAGATCGTGCAGCACCAACACCTGTCCGTCGCATCCCGGTCCGGCGCCGATGCCAATCACCGGGATGGAGAGGCTGGCGGTCACCTCCCGCGCCAGCAGTTCGGGCACGCATTCGAGCACCAGCAGCTGAGCCCCCGCTTCTTCCAACTGAACGGCGTCGCGCAAGATGGCCTCCGCCGCATGGGGCTCCCGCCCCTGCACCCGATACCCGCCCAGTTGATGGATGGACTGGGGCAGGAGGCCGAGGTGGCCGCACACGGGAACCGCGCGACGGGTGAGGTGGCGCACCGTCTCCACTTGGGGTTCGCCGCCCTCGATCTTGACCATGTGGGCGCCGCCCTCCTTCATCAACCGACCGGCGGCGTCCAGAGCGCGCGCCGGAGTGGCGTGGCTCATGAACGGCATGTCGGCGACGATGAAAGCGCGACGACTGCCCCGCTTCACCATGGCGGTGTGATAGACCATCTCCTCCACCGTCACCGGCAAGGTGCTCTCGTGGCCTTGCACCACCATGCCCAGAGAATCGCCCACCAGCAGCAGATCGGCGCCGGCCTCCTCGCACAAGCGGGCGAAGCCGGCGTCATAGGCGGTGACCGCAGCGATCCGGCGGCCCTCCGCCTTCATCCGTTGCAAAGTGGTGATGGTGATCTTGTCGTTCATGAGAGTCGTCTGGCGGTGCGCCGGGCGCAGCGAGCAAGGAGCGCCCGCGCCCGCCCCAAGCCGGGAATCTCCAGTTCGGGATCCACCTCCAGCAAGGGAAGGAGCACGAAGTCCCGATCGGCGATGCCGGGATGGGGTAGGATCAGACGCGGCGTCTCCATGACCTTCTCATCATACAGCAGCAGATCCAGATCAAGGGTGCGTGGTCCCCAGCGGCGCGTCCGCACCCGGCCCTGGGCCCGTTCGATCGCCTGCAAGGCGTCCAGCAGTGCGAGGGGCTCGAGATCCGTTTCCAACCGGGCCACGGCATTGAGGTAGTCCGGTTGGTCCGGCGGCCCCATGGGCGGGCTCGCATAGAGCGCCGAACGGGCCGCAAGCCGGGTCCCGGGCAGGCTCGAAAGCGCCTCGAAAGCCCGTTCCAACTGGGACCTCGGGCGGGAGAGGTTGCTACCCAGCCCAATCCAGGCAAGGTTCATGGGGTCCGCGGCGGCCGCTTGCGGGGCCGTCGCCTGCGCCGACGGCCGGCGGCCGGCTTGTTGCCCCCCGTCGGATCCAACCCCTGCTGCTCCTGGTAACGGGTCCACCACGCGGCCAACTCGGGATCGGCTTCCCCGGCCTCGGCCCGCAGCAACAGAAAGTCGTAGGCGGCGCGAAACCGGGGATGGGCCAGGAGTCGGGCGGGCCGTTTTCCGCGAATGTTGTGGAAACGGGGCTGCAGGCTCCAGATCTCGCGCATGGGCGTGGTGAAGCGGCGTGGAATGGCCACCCGCTGGACTTGACGCTGAAGGATCCAGCCCGCCGCCTGTTGGATGGCGGGATAGGGCGCCATCCCTTTCTCCCGCTGCAGCCGCTCGGCCATGCGCCTGAGCGGCTCCCACAAAAGAAAGCCGAAAAGAAAGGCCGGCGTCACCGGCTTCTCTTCCGCCAGGCGGCGATCCGTATTCTCCAACCCTTTGAGCACCAGGGTGAGGGGAAACTCCTGCTCCTCGTGGGCGAGGGCCTCCTCCGTCAAAGGAAAGAGCTGGGCGAATAGACCGTAATGCCTCAGCTTTTCAAAAGCGGCCACCCCGTATCCGCCGACGAACAGCTTGAGCACCTCCTCGAAGAGCCGCGCCGGCGGCACCTCGGCCAGCAGGGGCGCCAGTTCCGCGATGGGCGTCTCGGTGGCCGGCTCCACATTGAACCCCAGCTTGGCTGCGAAGCGGGCCGCGCGTAACATGCGCACCGGGTCCTCACGATAACGGGTCTCGGGGTCGCCCAGAAGGCGCAGCAAGCCGGCCCGCAGGTCCTCCATGCCGGTGCTGTAGTCCACCACGGAAAAGTCGGCGATGTTGTAGTAGAGGGCGTTGACGGTGAAGTCACGCCTCAAGGCGTCCTCTTCGATGGTGCCGTACTGGTTGTCCTCGAGCACCATGCCGTTGGCGCTCTGCACCAGGCGGCCGAAGTCGGCGCTGCGAAAGGTGGCCACCTCGATGATCTCGCGCCCGAAGCGGACGTGGGCCAGGCGGAAGCGCCGCCCGATGAGACGGCAATTGCGAAACACCGCCTGCACCTGTTCGGGCGTGGCGTCGGTGGCCACGTCGAAATCCTTGGGCTCGCGGCCCAGCAAAAGGTCGCGCACGCCGCCGCCCACCAGGTAGGCCTGGTATCCGCTCTTTTTCAGGCGGTAGAGCACCTTCAGGGCGTTCTCCGAAATGTTCGCCCGGGAGATGTTGTGCTCCGACCTGGGAATGATGCGCGGCGTCGGAATGGTGTGCTTTCCTTGAGGTGTATGACGACAGGGCGTGAATGATAGCAGCCCCCGCCCCCGCCATGCAGCACGACGGCGGACGACGCACATGGCCGCAGCGTCCGCCGACCCTCTATAATTGCGGCTTTTCCACCGTCCCGACCGCCCATGGACAAGACCTTCGACCCCAAAGCCATCGAATCGCGCTGGTATCGGATCTGGGAAGAGAACGGCTGGTTCGCGCCCTCCGGCCAAGGCTCACCGTACTGCATCATGATCCCACCGCCCAATGTCACCGGCAGCCTGCACATGGGCCACGCCTTCCAGGACACCATCATGGACGGGCTGATCCGCTACCACCGCATGAAGGGCGACAACACCCTCTGGCAGGTGGGCACCGACCACGCCGGCATCGCCACCCAGATGGTGGTGGAGCGCCTGCTGGAGGCCGAGGGCAAGACCCGCCACGACCTGGGCCGGGAGAAGTTCATCGAGCGCGTCTGGCAGTGGAAGGCCGAGTCCGGCGGCACCATCACCCGCCAGTTGCGCCGCATGGGCTGCTCGGTGGACTGGGCCACCGAGCGCTTCACCATGGACGAGGGGCTCTCCGAGGCGGTGAAGGAGGTCTTCGTGCGCCTCTACGAGGAGGGGCTCATCTACCGCGGCAAGCGGCTGGTGAACTGGGACCCGGTGCTGCACACCGCCGTCTCCGACCTGGAGGTGCTCTCCGAGGAGGAGAACGGCCACCTGTGGCACATGCGCTATCCGCTGACCAACGGCACCGGCCACCTGGTGGTGGCCACCACCCGCCCCGAGACCCTGCTGGGCGACTGCGCCGTGGCCGTGCACCCGGGTGACGAGCGCTACCGTCACCTCATCGGCGAGTTCGTGGAGCTGCCGCTCACCGGGCGGAAGATCCCGGTCATCGCCGACGAATACGTCGATCCCGAGTTCGGCACCGGCTGCGTCAAGATCACCCCCGCCCACGACTTCAACGACTACGAGGTGTGGAAGCGCCACCGCGACGAGACTGCCATCGCCGACCAGCCCCACGGCGGGTTGATGAACATCTTCACCGTGGATGCCGCCATCCGCGCCAACGAGGAAGAGGACCGCGGCTTCATCCCGGAGAAGTACGTCGGCATGGGCCGCTACGAGGCGCGCAAGGCGATCGTCGCCGACCTGGAGGCGCAGGGCCTGCTGGAGAAGATCGAGGATCACCGCCACATGGTGCCCCGCGGCGACCGCTCCGGTGCCGTCATCGAACCCTTCCTCACCGACCAGTGGTACGTGAAGATCGAACCGCTGGCCAAACCCGCCATCGAGGCGGTGGAGTCGGGCCGCATCCGCTTCGTGCCCGACAACTGGAAGAACACCTATTTCGACTGGATGCGCAACATCCAGGACTGGTGCATCAGCCGCCAGATCTGGTGGGGCCACCGCATCCCCGCCTGGTACGACGAGGCGGGCAACGTCTACGTGGGCCGCTCCGAAGAAGAGGTGCGGAAGCAGCACGGACTGGCCGACGACTATCCCCTGCGCCAGGACGAGGACGTCCTCGACACCTGGTTCAGCTCCGCGCTGTGGCCCTTCTCCACCCTGGGCTGGCCCGAG
>CAYOJM010000115.1:0-7686 GCA_964404295.1 uncultured Sedimenticola sp.
GGATCGATGTTCGGCCCGGGGGCGGGCCTCCTACCTGCTCTCTTCGGTCTCCCAGGAAAACCCCGCCTCTTCCAGCGCCTGCTTCAGCGCCTCGAAGGCCCGTTCCACCCGCTCCCGCGGCCCGCGGAATCCCAGCTCGACGAAGTGCGCCTCACCCCGCCGCGGCAGGCTGAAGAGCTTCACCCCCGGCCAGGCGGCGTCCAACTCCTGCAGCAGGGGCATGAGAGCGTTCTCCGACACGCCGGGCACCCGAAGCGAGCGCTCGGCCTCCCCCTCGGCATCGGCGTAGCGGTGTTCCAGCATCCAGCGCGCCATGGGGTGGGCCATGTCGGGGAAGCCGGGCAGAAAGTGGTGTTCCCGGAGGGAGAACCCAGGCACCTGGTTCACCGGGTTGGGGATCAGTTCCGCACCCTCCGGCAGGTCGGCCATGCGCACCCGGTGGGGCCGGGCCGCTTCGCCGAAGCGCTCCACGATGAGCGCCTCCGCCCCGGGATGGCGCACCAGGGGCACGCCGGCGGCCTCGGCGGCACAGGAGCGGGTGTGGTCGTCGGGGGTGGCGCCGATGCCGCCGCAGGAGAAGACCGGCAGTCCCTCCTCCATGGTCTGCCGCAGGCGAGCGGTCAACAGCGCGGGATCGTCCGGCAGGATCTGCAGCCAGTGGAGCGAGTGGCCGTGTTCCGCCAGCAGCCCGCGAAAGAATTCGAAATGGCGGTCACGCCTGCGCCCGCTGAGGATCTCGTCACCGATGACGATCAGGCCGAATCTCATTCTTCCCTGCCCCCGCCTCGCAGCCGGGCCACCGCTTCGCGGATGGCTTCTGAAAGATAATAGAAGTACATCTCCACCGTGTTGACGCCCACCATCTTGTCCGCAAGCTCGCGCCCGTCGGCATCCAGAAAGAGCAACGTGGGCGTGACATAGACCTCGTAGTCGTGGGCGAAATCGGCAGCCGGCCGGCGCCGCCCGCGGAAATCGACCACCGTCTCCCCTTCGTCGATGAAAAGCTCGCCGAGCAGGATCTCATCGGCGAAATCCCCGCCCTTGACCATGGGCAGCAGCACCTCTTCCTTGAGCAGATGGCAATAGGGACAGTCGGACTGAGAAACGAGCACCACCAAAACGCGCCGCGCCTTGCGAGCACGGCGGGCGACGGCGACCAGATCATCAAAACGGGGCAGTTGGTCCATGTTCGTTTCCCGGCCAATTCCGGCCGCTCATGTTACCAAGAGACTCCCGACGACCCCTCAGCCCCATCGACGAACCTTTTCGAATCTTCCAGAAGATGCCGCCCACCCCCTACAGGCCGTCCGCCGGCCACGCGCCTTTTTGCTAACATTGGCCCCATTGCCCACGACGGCACCCGTGTCATGAAACTTCTCGCCGACCTGTTTCCGGTCATCCTTTTCTTCATCGCCTACAAAGCAGCCGGCATTTACGTCGCCACCGGCGTGGCCATCGCCGCTTCGGCGGCCCAAGTGGCGTGGAACCGCTGGCGCCACGGACGGGTGGAAACCCTCCATTGGGCGACCCTCGGGCTGATCGTGGTCTTCGGAGGTCTCACTCTGGTGCTACACGATCCGGTCTTCATCAAATGGAAGCCCACCTTGGTCAACTGGCTGTTCGCCGCCGCCTTCCTGGGCTCCGCCCTGTTCATGGAGCGCAGCTTGCTCCAGCGCATGATGGGCCATGCGGTCGTGCTGCCCGATCCGGTGTGGAGGCGGCTCAACCTGGCTTGGGTGGGCTTCTTTCTCTTCGCCGGCGCCGCCAACCTGTTCGTCGCCTACCGTTTCAGCGAACAAGCCTGGGTCAACTTCAAGCTTTTCGGCATGTTGGGCCTGACCCTGATCTTCCTGCTGGCCCAAGGCTTCTACCTCTCCAAGCACATGCAACCATCGCACGAGGAGACCTGATGTTGTACTGCATCATCGGCACCGACGCCCCCGACACGCTGGACAAGCGGCTCCAGGCGCGCCCCGCTCACCTGGAGCGGCTCAAAGCCCTACAGTCCGAAGGCCGGCTGGTTCTGGCCGGACCTTTTCCCGCCTTGGACGTGGAAGACCCGGGCCCCGCCGGCTTCACCGGAAGCCTCATCGTGGCCGAGTTCGACAGCCTGGAACAGGCCCAGGAGTGGGCGGCCGCCGATCCCTATGTGTCCGCCGGCGTCTACGCCCGGATCTCCGTTCAACCCTTCAAGAAGGTATTGCCTCAATGAAAAAGACCTTTTGCATACTGTCTGCTCTGTTTCTTCCACTTTTGTCGCAACCGGTGGTGCATGCTGAAGAGAAGGCCGCAACCGAGCTCAAACCTCAAACCTTGGTCGTCATCAACGGCCGGCCGGTGAGCGATCTGGAAGTGCTGGCGTTCAACGCCCTTCAAGGCCAGCCTCCGGTGGAGACCCGAGAAGCGCAAATCAAGCTGCTCAACCAGTTGATCAACACCTTGCTCATCGCCCAGGACGCCGAACGCCAGGGGCTTCAGAACAGAGCCAACGTGAAAGCGGCTCTGGAGATGGCCCGAGTGCAAGTGCTGGCCGAAGCCCGCATGAACGACTATTTGGCCGCCCACCCCGTCACCGACGAGGAGATCGAAGCGGCCTACCAGGCGCGTTATAGCGGGGACAACCTCAACGAATACAAGGTGCGTCACATCCTGGTGCAGAAGAAGTCCGAAGCGGAAGAGATCATCCGCCTGCTTGAACAGGGCAAAAGCGATTTCGCCGAACTGGCCCGCGCCCACTCGCTGGACGCCACCAAGGAAAACGGCGGCGAGCTGGGTTGGATCGAGCGTCAGCAGGTGGTGGCTCCCTTCGGAGACGCCCTGGCCCGGCTGAAGAAAGGCCAGTTCACCCATGAGCCGGTCCAGACCCAATTCGGCTGGCACGTCATTCAGGTGGAGGACATCCGCCAACGCAAAGCACCGCCACTGGACGATGTCAAAGCCCAACTGGCCGCCGAGATCAAGCAGAAAAAACTGGCCGAATACCTCACAAGGCTGCGCGAAGAAGCCAAGATCGAAATCCCCGGCCAGCCCCATTCCAAATAGCGGGCGCCCTACCGGGATCGAGCTCAACCAACGCAAAGCCCCGGCCGCGGCCGGGGCTTTGCGTTCCAGAAAGTGACTTCATTCCTCGTCCGTGTCGCGCTTGCGGCGGCCGATGCGGTCGATGGGAACCACCTCCGCCGGCGGCTTTTCGTCAGCGAAATAGGGACGTTCGCGCGCAGCGCCCGCAGCGTCCGCCAGCTCCCGCTCGCGGGCGGCGATGAGGGCAAAGCACTGCTTGATGTCTTCGATGGTTTCGGGAGAAAGGGGGTGCTTCATGGTCTTGAACTCGGGCGTGGTGTCCTTGACGATTCTCGCCAGCAGCTTGCGCATGACCATGAGAATCTGCCGCTCTTTCTGGTGTTCGTCGTTCATCTGTGAATCGATCCGCGGAAATCTGGAGCCTGGCGGGCAGCATACCCCATCCATATCATCCATTTCCACGAGCCGAACCGGGCTTCAGTCGAACAAGGTGTCCACCGAGAACCCTTGCTGCTCCATGATCATCCGCAAGCGGCGCAACGCATCGATCTGAATCTGCCGAACCCGCTCCCGAGTGACGCCCAGTTCGCGCGCCACCTGCTCCAAGGTGGAGTTGTCATAACCCTGCAGGCCGAAACGGCGCACCACCACTTGCCGCTGTTTTTCGCTCAATCGCTCCAACCACTGGTCCAGGTGTTCGCGAATGTCCTCTTCCTGAAGCTGCTCGGTGGGTTCGCGGTTGTGTTCGTCGGCGATGCTCTCCAGCCGGGTGCGTTCTCCTTCCCTACCTTGAGGCGCATCCACCGAAGTGACGCGCTCGTTGAATCCGAGCATGCGCTCCACCTCTTGGAGCGGACGGTCAAGCAATTCGGCGATCTCCTCGGCGGTGGGCTCGTGATCCAGCTGTTGGCTCAACTTCCGCGCGGCGCGCAGATAGACGTTGATCTCCTTGACCACGTGGATGGGCAGGCGGATGGTGCGGGTTTGGTTCATCAGCGCCCGTTCGATGGTCTGGCGGATCCACCAGGTGGCATAGGTGGAAAAGCGAAAGCCTTTGTCGGGATCGAACTTCTCCACCGCCCGTATGAGCCCCAGGTTGCCTTCCTCGATGAGGTCCAACAGCGCCAGGCCGCGGTTGACGTACCGACGGGCGATCTTGACCACCAAGCGGAGGTTGCTTTCGATCATGCGCGCCCGTGCCGCCTCATCCCCTTCGCGGATGCGGCGCGCCAGCTCGACCTCCTCTTCGGCGGTGAGCAGCCGCGAAGTTCCGATCTCGCGCAGATAGAGCCGGGTGGCGTCCAGGGCGTCACCTTCACCGGGCGCGACTTCGCCCAGGCCGCCTTCGTCCTCCTCCTTTTCCATGGTTCCTCCGGGGTTCCGATGCGCGTTGGCGGGTGTCAACCCCTGGGCAGATAGGTGAGGGGATCGACGGGCTTGCCGTAACGGCGAATCTCGAAATGGAGCAACGGCTTACCGGCCCGGTTCACCCCCAGATCGGCGATATGCTGCCCCCGCTTCACCGACTGGCCCTCTTTGACCAGAAGTCGGCTGTTGTGGCCGTACGCGCTCAAGAACTCGTTATTGTGCTTGATGATGATAAGCTGGCCGTAACCGATCAGTCCACTGCCGCTATAGACCACGGTGCCGGACTCGGCGGCCCGCACCGGTTGGCCCCGGCGGCCCGCGATCTTGATCCCTTTGCGCTCGGGATCTCCCGGCGAGAACCGAGACACCACCTCACCCCGCAGGGGCCAATGCCAGTACAGACGGCGGACGCCCTTGGAGCCGGCGCCCGACTTGGACGAGACCGCGGACCCTTTTTTCGCCGTCTGCGCGCGGGGAGGCTTGGCAGCCGGCTTTCGGCTCGCCCCCCTGCCCTTGCGGACCGTGGTCTTGGGGGGCTTGAGGCGCAGAAGCTGCCCCGGATAAATGGTGTAAGGGGCCTTGAGCCCGTTCCAACGGGCCAAGGTGCGATAGTCCACGCCCAATCGCCACGCGATCGACCACAGCGAATCCCCCTTGCGCACGCGGTACCAATCGCCGGCCAGGCGCTGGCTCGGAGGCGGTTTCCTGGCGGACGTCGGCTTGGTGGCGGGCGTGGTGCCGCAGGCGGCGAGCGTCGACACCACGATGGCGGCCAGGCACAGCGTCCCGAGCCGCCGCATGCCCGCGCCCCTTCCACCCACCGCCATGGGTCAACCTCCACCGCCCCGATGGATCAGGACGGCCACAACCACCAGCACCACCGTGATCCAGCCGATCCAATCCATGTACCGGTGCAGCCGCGCCTCCATGGCCGGGCCGCCCCAGGCCATGAGCCCGGCCACCAGGAAGAAGCGGGCGCCCCGGCCGATGAAAGAGGCCAGAACGAAAGGCAGAAAGCTCATGGAGATGACGCCCGCGGTGATGGTGAACACCTTATAAGGGATGGGTGAGAAACCGGCCACGAACACCGCCCAAAAGCCCCACCGGTCGAACCATGCTCGGGCTTCGAGGTATTTGTCCCAGTGGCCCGCCTGATGCAACCAACCCGAAACCAGATCGAAGGCCAAGGCACCGATGAGATACCCCAATACGCCGCCGGCCACCGACGCCAAGGTGGTGAGCAGCGCGAGCCGCCATGCCCGGTCGGGCCGAGCCATGCTCATGGGCGCCAGCATCACGTCGGGCGGCACGGGAAAGAATGAGGACTCCGCGAAGCTGAGGACCGCCAGATACCAAGGCGCCTTGGGATGGCGGGCCCACGCCATGGCACGGGCGTAGAGGCGGGAAAAAAGCTTCAACCCTCCACTCCCCCGAGCAGGGGTACGAAATTCACCGGCTCCAGAAGCTCGGTATCGTAACCGCGGGCGGTGCGCGTCACCCGCACCAACGCCTGCCCCTCCCGGCCCCCGATGGGCAGCACCATCCGCCCGCCCGGCTCGAGCTGCTGCACCAACGCCCTCGGGATCCCCTCCGGGGCCGCCGTGACCAGAATGCCGTCATACGGAGCGAATTCGGGCAGACCCAGACCGCCGTCGGCGTGTCGAGGATGAATGTTGCGCAACCTCAACAGCCGGAACCGTGCCCGCGCCTGTTCCAGCAGCCGGCCGATGCGTTCCACGGTATAGACCCGACGCACCAGCGGCGCGAGGACGGCGGTCTGGTAACCGGAGCCGGTGCCCACTTCGAGCACCCGATCGAGATCGCCACCCTCCAGCAAGGCCTCGGTCATGCGCGCTACGATGTAGGGTTGAGAGATGGTCTGCCCCCGACCGATGGGCAACGCCGTGTTCTCGTAGGCCCGGCTGGCCAGGGCCTCGTCCACGAACAGATGGCGCGGCGTGGTGCGGATCACTTCCAGCACCCGCTCATCGCGGATGCCCTCGCGACGCAGGGCGGCCACCAACCGATCGCGCGCCCGCTCGGAAGTCATGCCGATGCCGTGGTGGAGCGGATCAAGGCTCATACCGTCGCCTCCAGCCACTGGGCCACCCGGGGCACCGCGGCGTGCCGGGTGAGGTCCACCTGCAACGGAGTGACCGATACGTAACCGTTGCGTACAGCATGGAAATCGGTCCCTTCCCCGGCGTCCTGCTCCGGCCCTGCGGGCCCCACCCAGTAGATGGGACGACCGCGGGGATCGGTGTCCTTGACCACCGGCTCAGCCTTGTGTCGATGCCCCAACCGGGTGGCGCGAAACCCGCGCAGGGCGTCCCAAGGCAGATCGGGCACGTTCACATTGAGGATGGCGTCGGCGGACAGAGGCACCCTCTTGAGGCGGGACACCAGCTCACAGGCCACCCACACCCCCGTCTCGAAATGACGCGGTGCATGCGAAGCCATGGAGACGGCCATGGCCGGATAACCCAGAAAGCGCCCTTCGGTGGCCGCCGCCACGGTCCCCGAATAGATCACATCGTCGCCCATGTTGGCCCCGGCGTTGATGCCCGCCACCACCATGTCCGGCTCCTCATCGAGCAAGCCGGTGATGGCCAGGTGCACGCAGTCGGTGGGAGTGCCCTCCACGCGCACCACGCCGTCCTCCATACGCTGCGCCCTGATCGGTGCATCCAAGGTGAGGGAGTTGCTCGCGCCGCTGCGGTCACGGTCGGGCGCCACCACCACCACTTCGGCCAGGGCCCGCAAGCCGGTTGCCAACGCCCTAAGGCCCGGCGCCTGATAACCGTCGTCGTTGCTCAGCAAGATGCGCAAGGAAGGCGTGTTCATGCTGGCGAATTCTACTGAAAAGCACCGCCGGCCACACCTTGACACCGCTCCCGCGTCCTGGGCGCCACGACGGTGTCCGCGTTACACTAACTTCCATTGGGCCATTCGTGGGTGGAAATGATGGAGCCGGATGAAAAAAATTCCCTGTTCCGCGCCGCCATGGAAATGGAAGGGGTGGAGCCTTTGCGGCACGACCGTGTGACGCCCTGGCGACAGCGGCGCAAACCGGTTCCCTTGGCACACCATGAAAAGGCGCAGCCCGGCGACGAGTTCGGCGACACGGACGAAGAGGCCCCCGAGTTCCTCGAGTTTCGCCGCCCCGGCATCCAGCACCGGCTCTTCCGGGACCTGCAGCGCGGGGTGATCGAACCCGAGGCGAGCCTGGACCTCCACGGCATGCGGGTGGACGACGCCCGCCGGGCGCTGGGCCGATTCCTCGACCAGAGCCTGAAG
>CAYOJM010000116.1:0-8846 GCA_964404295.1 uncultured Sedimenticola sp.
AATGGTCGGAGTGAGAGGATTCGAACCTCCGGCCCCCGCCTCCCGAAGGCGGTGCTCTACCAGGCTGAGCTACACTCCGATTCGATTCAGATGGGACGGTCGACGGCGAAGTCGGCCAAGGCCGCCAGGGCGCTCTTGTAGGCGGAAGCCGGCAGGGGTTCGAGGGCTTCGATGGCCCTGTCGGCCTCTTCCCTGGCAAGGCGGGCAGTGTACGCGATCGCGTCGGTGGATTCAATGGCCCGCATCACCTCTTCGATGCGGTCGGCACCACCTTCCTCGATGGCGCGGCGCAACAGCGCCCGCTGCTCTGGAGCGGCTACGGCCATGGCTCTGATCATCGGTAAGGTGGGTTTGCCTTCGGCCAGATCATCGCCCAGGTTCTTGCCGATATCGGCGCCCGAAGCGCCGTAGTCCAGGGCGTCGTCGATCATCTGGAAAGCGAGCCCGAGATGGCGTCCGTAGTCGGCCAGCGCCTCCTCCTCGCATTCGGCGGCCTCTGCGATGACGCCGCCCAGACGCGCGCCGGCCTCGAACAGCGTGGCGGTCTTGCGCAGGATCACTTCACGATAGCGGGATTCGTCGGTGTCCGGATCGTTGCAGTTGAGCAGTTGAAGCACCTCCCCCTCGGCGATGCGATTGGTGGCATGGGCCAGGATCTCCATCACCCGCATGCGTTGAATGGCCACCATCATTTCGAAGGATCGGGAGTAGAGGAAATCGCCCACCAGAACCGATGCGGCGTTGCCCCAGAGGGCATTGGCGGTCTCGTTGTTGCGACGCATCTCGGAGCCGTCCACCACGTCGTCGTGCAGCAATGTGGCGGTATGGATGAACTCCACGATGGCGGCCAGTTCCACGTGGCGTTCCCCCTGGTAGCCCAGAGCACGGGCGGCGAGGAGCACGATCATGGGTCTGAGCCGCTTGCCGCCGCTGTTGACGATGTAGTGGCCGATCTGGTTGATGAGCACCACGTCTGACTGCAGCCGGTCCAGGATCAGCAGATCGGTGGCGCGCAGATCATCGGTGATGAGCTCGCGGATGGCGGAAAGGTCCATGGAATCCCCTTTCGGGAAGGTGCGGTCCGGCATTCGAGAGGATGCTATAACGTGAAGGGGTCGGGTGCCAAGACCGCACCGCCTCCCCTGAAAGCAAAAGGGGGACATTACTGCTTTGGACTAACACACGAAAGCAGCGGGTTTGACCTGCGGAGGGACAGCCGTTAAAATTGCGCGTCTTTCCGCCGGGGCGGCACGCCCGTGGCGTTCCTAGTGCACGGAAAAATCCTGGAGAAGACAGACATGTACGCCGTGATTCAGACCGGGGGCAAGCAGTACCGGGTCACCGAGGGCACGACCCTCAGGGTGGAGAAGATCGACGCCGAGGAGGGCGCCAGCATCGAACTGGACAAGGTGCTTTTGGTGGCCGACGGTGACGACGTGAAGGTGGGCACACCTTATTTGGAAGGCAGCGTGACCGCCACCGTCAAGGCCCACGGCAAGGGCAAGAAGGTGCGAATCGTCAAATTCAAGCGGCGCAAGCACCACCTCAAGCGCAGAGGACACCGCCAGCTCTACACCGAGCTGGAGATCACCGGCATCAACGCGGGCTGAGGAGAACACCATGGCACACAAGAAGGCAGGCGGCAGCAGCCGCAACGGTCGTGATTCCGAATCCAAACGGCTGGGCGTCAAGATTTTCGGCGGCCAACGGGTGAAGGCAGGCAACATCATCGTGCGCCAACGCGGCACCCGCATGCATGCCGGCCCCGGTGTGGGATGCGGGCGCGATCATACTTTGTATGCCCTCACCGACGGGGTGGTCCGGTTCGAGCGCAAGGGGCCGCGCAACCGTAAGTATGTGAGCGTGGTGCCCGCCTGACACCGCGGCGATCGGTGACCGGACGAAGCCCCGCCCTGTCGCGGGGCTTCGTCGTTTGGGCGGGGGTGCAGGCGGGGGCGGGGCCACCCGGGTAGAATGCAGTCATGAAATTCGTGGATGAGGCCATCATCAAAGTGGAAGCCGGTGACGGCGGCAACGGCTGCGTCAGCTTCCGTCGAGAGAAATATATTCCCAAGGGCGGTCCCGACGGGGGGGACGGCGGAGATGGCGGCAGCGTCTGGCTGGTGGGGGACGAAGGGCTCAATACCCTGGTGGATTTCCGCCACCGGCGGTTGCATCGGGCCGAGCGCGGTCAGAACGGGATGGGTCGGCAGATGACCGGGCGCAAAGGGGCCGATCTGGAGGTGCGTGTGCCGGTGGGAACCCGTGTAAAGGATCTCGACACCGGCGAGGTGGTCGGAGAGGTGCTTGAGCACGGCCAGCGGTTGCTGGTGGCCCGGGGCGGCAAGCATGGATTGGGCAACATCCATTTCAAAAGCAGTACCAACCGGGCGCCGCGCCAGGCCACGCCGGGCACGCCCGGAGAAAAGCGCACCCTGTTCCTGGAACTCATCGTGCTGGCCGACGTGGGGCTGCTGGGCCTTCCCAATGCCGGCAAGTCGAGCCTGGTGGCGCGCATCTCCCATGCCCGCCCCAAGGTGGCCGATTACCCTTTCACGACACTCCATCCCAACCTTGGGGTGGTGAGCCTGGGGCCCGGACGCAGCTTCGTGGTGGCCGACATTCCCGGCATCATCGAGGGGGCCGCCGAAGGGGCGGGGCTGGGCTTGCAGTTTCTCAAGCATCTGTCCCGTACTCGGCTGTTGCTCCATCTGGTGGACATGGCGCCTTTGGGTCCGGACGCTGATCCGGTATCGGCGGTTCGGCGGATCGAGGCGGAAGTGGCGCGATACGGCGGGGCGCTGCTCGAACGCGAACGTTGGCTGGTGCTCACCAAGTGCGATCTGTTGTCCGCCGAGGCGCGCCGGGTCCGGAAGGAGGAGATCGTGCGCCGACTGGAATGGCAGGGTCCCGTGTTCATGGTGTCCGCGGTGACCGGCGAAGGGATGGACGGGCTGGTCCAGGCGCTGGGCGACCGTTTGGCGACGGCCGACGACGAGGGGGCGGCCGACGACGAGCCCCCCTATGATCCCATTGCTTCATGAAGGACCGGCGGCACATTCCCGAAACCCGGCGCTGGGTGGTGAAGATCGGCAGCGCCCTGCTCACCGCCGAGGGGCAGGGGCTGGACCACGCCGCCCTTCAGGGCTGGGTGGATCAGATGGCCGATTGGCTGAAGCAGGGGAATCGGGAGCTCGTGTTGGTTTCATCGGGCGCTGTGGCCGAAGGGATGTGCCGCATGGGTTGGCGCCGCCGACCGGAAACCTTGCATGAGTTGCAGGCTGCCGCGGCCATCGGCCAGATGGGGCTGGTGCAGGCCTGGGAAAGCGGATTCCAGCGCCGTGGCCGCCACACCGCCCAGGTGTTGCTCACCCACGACGATCTGTCCGATCGGCGTCGCTATCTCAATGCCCGCAGCACCTTGCGCACCCTCTTGGACCTCGGGGTGGTGCCGGTGGTCAACGAGAACGACGTGGTGGCCAACGAAGAGCTCCGTTTCGGCGACAACGACACCTTGGCGGCTTTGGTGGCCAATCTGGTGGAGGCGGAGCTCCTGGTGCTGCTCACCGATCAGCCCGGCTTGTTCGACGCCGATCCGCGCCGCCGTCCCGACGCCCGGTTGGTCGAGCACGCGGCGGTGGACGATCCACGCCTGGATGCCTATGCAGGCGACAGCGGTGGTCGGTTGGGGCGCGGGGGCATGGCCACCAAGCTGCGGGCGGCGCGCGTGGCGGCCCGTTCCGGCACCGCCACCGTCATCGCCTCGGGTCGTGAGCCGGAGGTGTTGCGGCGGATCGCCGCGGGCGAGGCGGTGGGCACTTTGCTGGTGCCGGCCCAGGAGCCCCATCAGGCACGCAAACGGTGGCTGGCCGGCCAGCTCCAGGTGCGCGGCCGCCTGCTGTTGGACGAGGGCGCCGTCAAAGCCCTGCGTGAAAAGGGGCGCAGCCTGTTGGCGGCGGGGGTAAAAGCGGTGGAAGGGCGCTTTTCCCGTGGTGAGGTGGTGGCCTGCGTGGGGCCGGACGGTCGCGAAGTGGCGCGTGGACTGGTCAATTACTCCTCGGAAGAGGCGGCACGCCTCCTGGGTCGGTCCAGCCGGGAGTTCGAATCCATCCTCGGCTACATGGACGAGGAGGAGCTGATCCACAGGGACAACCTGGTGCTGCTCTGACCCATGGATTCCTTGCTGGTGGCCTGGGGGTTGGTGGGGATGCTGGCGGGGCTGCTGGCCGGACTCATGGGGGTGGGTGGCGGTCTGGTCATGGTGCCGGCCCTGCTGTTTCTGATGCCCTGGGCCGGGTTGGAGCCGGCACGCCCGGCCCATGTGGCGGTGGGCACCTCGCTGGCCGCCATCGTGCCCATTGCGATCGCTTCCATGTGGGCCCATCACCGGCGGGGGGCGGTGGAATGGCGTCAGGTGGGTCGGCTGGCGCCGGGCTTGGCCGTGGGTGGTTGGAGCGGTGCTTGGGTGGCGGATCGGCTGGACACCGCCTGGCTTCAGACGCTGTTCGGCGGTTTCCTGCTCTTGGTGGCCTGGCAGATGGCGCGGGGTGCGGCGGGAAAAGAACGGGCCGTTTCGGGAGCGGTGCCTCTTTTCCTCCCGCTGGATGTCGCCGCCGGTTGGGCCATCGGCCTGGTCTCGGGGCTGGTGGGCATCGGCGGCGGTACCCTGACCGTTCCCTATCTGGTGTGGCGTGGCCGGGCCATGGCCCGGGCGGTGGCCACTTCCGCCGCTTGTGGTCTGCCCATCGCCCTGGCGGGCGCGGCCGGGTTCGTCCATTTTGGCCGCCACGCGGATCTGGATCTGGCCTCGGGTTATCTCTATTGGCCGGCGGTGCTGGCGATGGCACCGGCGGCGGTGGCCATGGCGCCGGTGGGCGCCCGGTTGGCCCATGCGTTGCCGGTGCCCCGGCTCAAGCGCCTCTTTTCTGGGGTGCTGCTTCTGGTGGCGGCCCGTCTTTTGTTCAGTGGTTGGGGCGGGTGACCGGAGGGGTGGCGCGCAGCCGTTCCACGGGAATGCGCCGGAACAGAGCCAGCCGGCCTTGCCGATCACGCAGCACCAGGCGGTCGTCTTGCAAAGCCGCCTCGAATTCCTCGCTCTGGCCCGTTTCGAGATCGGTCAACCGCAGTCGCGGCGGCAGCACCTCGACGCGGAAATCACGATACTGGTCCTTGGCCCAGTAGATGCGTCCGGCATTGCCGCGGATCGCGAACAGCAGATTGGTGTTGCTGGCCCAGGCGCCGTCGAGCTGAGTTGTGCTCTGTGGAGAAAAGGGTGGTAAGGTTGGCGTATGCGGTGGTGGGGGCCAGGCCGGAGGCGGCGCCCAGGAGCCGCGGTCGCGACCGGAGACGAAATCCTGATAGAGCTGCATCATCTCGAACATGGTGAGCATGGAGCGCATCATGTCGAGAAAGGCGTTGGTCCCGCCGGCGGCCCGAGCTGGTGGCAAGGCCAGCAGCAGGAGTATGAACAGGGTTTTTTTCATTGCCAGCACGCCCAATGCACGTTGCTTCGGATTATAGGGCATGGGCTCGGTACCGCCTGTCGGGGAACAGGGAGGAACGGCTCAAGGAATACGTCCCGTCGCCGATCTCCTTTGGTAACCCCTTCGACACCCCGGCTTCCGAAAACCTGGGTTGCAGGATGCCGCGATTCGGCGGCGGATCGGGCGGGCCGACTGGAACCGCGCTTGCCCGGTCCATGGATGGTCTGCAACGTCTCTTCTCGGCCGGATGGCGACATCCGGTGACATCGTGATTCGATATGGGACTGCTCGATCTGGCCAGTTGGAAACCTTCCGAGGAATTTCTGCTGCGGCCGTTGAAGCGTCCCCGTCACCGTCCGTTGCGGCTGGAACCTTTCCCGCGTGGGCTGGACGGCGCCCGCATCGATGTCTGGTTGGGGCCGGAACTTTCCAAGGCGGTGACGGTGCTGGTGGAGACCATTCTGGCCAAGCGGTTGCGCATGCTGCAGGGTGGCGGCGGAGGGGTCTCCTCCACCATCGAAGGGGGCGAGGCCGGCGGACCGTTTCCGAAAGCCTATGGGCGGGCGGCGCTGCAAGCAGCGCGTGAAGCCCGCCGGCGGGGAGGGTTGTCCTGGTTCCAATTGTTCCATCTGGCGGTGCTCAAGGCATTGTTGTTGGAGCTGGAGCGCCAGTTGGAGATCATGGCCGAAGGTGCGGAGTGTGGTGTCACGGGCGGGCGGCTTGCTTCCCGTTCGGAGCGGTTGCGCCAGTTCCGCCGATGCCGGCCGCGGTTGCGCTACTTGGCGGCACGGGATCTTCTGGCCATTCTCCACAGCCTGGACCGGGCCGGTCGAAAGCGGCGCAAGAGCCTTCTGGCTGCTTCCTGGCCGGTGGCCGAGGCACTCTTGTTCAACCCTCTGCTGCAACTGGGCGAGCTGGATGGCGCCGAGACCTTTCTCGAACTCTATCCGCTGGTGTTGCAGGATCCCGACGCCTTTCGGCGCATGGAAAAGGCGGTGTTCGGCCCGCTTGCGGCCTGGTTGCCGGAGCGGTGCGCCGAGCCGCCCCCGCCGCTGGACGCCGAGGCATTGAAGTCCTTGCCCTTGCGCCAGGACCAGGGCGAACTTCCTGGTTATGCGCAGGTGGAGGCTTTTTTGCGCCGGGTGATGGCGCCGGAGGAATATCGGCGCCGGCTGGTCTGCTGGATCGACCGGCCGGCCAACTTGTTGCGCTTGCTCGGGGCCGAAGCCGGGCCCAGCCCTTGGCAACATCCTCGCTGGCCGTCTTTCCGCAAGGCCCTATTGGAGACGCTGGAACACAACCTGGACCGTGAGGCGCTGCTCGATCCTCTCCTGGCGGGGCTGCTTCTGCGACGGGTCTATCCCAAATTGGGCCGACGTGGCAATCCTCATCTGCTTCTGGATTATCTCTTGGGCCGGCGCAGCCGTGCCGAGCTTTTCTCGGCTTTGGAACGGCTGGAGGAGATTCCCAACGTCAAGGCGTACCATGCCGTGCTGTCGGAAGCACGCGCCGAGCTGCGCCAGGCCGATCCGGAGCGGCGCCGGCATTGGATGTTGGAGGCGTTGGAGGGTTTCCTGGCCCTGCGCCGTGACCTGAAATTGGCTTGGGAGGCCTACAACGCCATGGACAGCCTGCGGCTGTTGGACAGGGAAGAAGACATCGAGCTCTCCCGAGCCAACGGGCTGTTGCAGGATTTCACTCCGGGAGTACAGATGGCCGATTCGCCGCACGGCCATGTCATCGTCAAAGCGGACCTGCGCGGTTCCACCGAGCTCATTGCCGAGATGAACCGGCTCGGCATCAACCCCGCCACCTATTTCACCCGAAATCTGTTCCGGCCCATCAACACTTTGCTCCAGGTGTTCGGCGCGGAAAAGTTGTTCTTGGAGGGAGATGCGGCCATTCTCATGTTGGCCGACACCGACGGCGCGTCGGATGCCCCGTTGGTGGCGCGGGCTTGCGGTTTTGCGTCCGAACTCATTGCGCTGGTGGCCGATCGCAACCGGGAGAACCGTCTTCAGGGCTTGCCCGAGCTGGAGCTGGGGGTGGGCATCGCCTATGAACCGGAGCCGCCCACTTTCCTGTTCGACGAAGGGCGGCGGATCACCATATCACCGGCCATTCATCGAGCCGATCGGCTCTCCTCCTCGGACATGGCGCGGGAGTTTCTCGATCGACTGCCCGGTGGAGTGGAGGCGTGCCGTCACGTGGAGGAGGTTCGGTTGGCCGGTTCTGCCAACCCGGTCGCAAAGGAGGCGGGCGTGCGCCGCTACAATGTCAATGGCGTCCAACTCGATGGCGCTGCTTTCCGTCGGCTGCGTGAAGAGATCGTATTGCGCACCATTCCAGCGGAGCGGGCCGGCGGCCTTCCCGGTGAACGTTACCATCTGGGCCGCTATGCCGACGATTCGGGGAAGACCCGCTGGCTGGTGGTCCGAGAGGCGCCGCCCAGGATCTGGGACGGCGAGCGGGTGGCGGTCAGGGAGGCGGACAGATCGGGGCGCTTCTACGAGGTGGTGGCCGCCGCCGATGCCGTGCGCCGGATCCGCCAAGCCCTCTCCGCCAACAGAGTGCATGCGTGAGGTGAAGCCACCGTGAAGCTGCTGGAGGAATTGCGTAAACCCAGGATCCACACCGCGCTGTGGGCCGAGGTCATGCGGGTGGGGCACGGTGAGCGCCAAGTGTTGGTGGAGGAGATCTGCGAAGACGGCCTTCACTTTCGCTGTGATCGTGACACCAGCCTCCATCTGATGCCCGACCGGCAGCGGGCGCCGGGTGCCTTGTTGGGTGTGCGGGTGGTGGTTGGGGTCCGTCTTCCCGGCCTGCGGCGTCCGGTGGAGGTTCACTGCCGACTGGTCTTCTGTCGCCGCTTCTCTCAAGACAGCTATCGCTTTCACGCCCTTTTCGATCCCCGGGACACCCTCCAGCATCAGCGCATCCGCGCCTGGCTCGAGCATCGGCTGGAAGGGCAGGGGGTGGATGGCACCTCAAACGCCGGCGTGGCTTGAAGATTCGGCGAAGCGCCCCGCCGGGTTTTGGGGCGCATTCAGAAACTGGAATTGTTTCCCTCAGAGGGTGGCTCTGCCGTTGCGCGCTTTGAGCACGGTGCGTTGGGGGCTGTCGCCCTGGATGGGCTGCAGGCGCTCGGAGAGGCGCATGATCTCCTGACGGCGCCGATGGTCGTAGATCACGGCGTAGGTGAAGACCCGTTTCACATAGCGTCGGGTCTCGCGGAACGGGATGAGTTCGATCCAAAGATCCGCTGGAAGCTGGACGGCGGGCAACCAACGGGAGACCCGGTGCGGTCCCGCATTGTAGGCGGCGGTGGCCAGCACCGGGTTCTGTTCGAGCCGCTCGAGCACG
>CAYOJM010000117.1:0-6863 GCA_964404295.1 uncultured Sedimenticola sp.
TGGAGGAGGCCGCGTCGCCCCCGCCCCCACCCGAGACCGCCGACCGGATCACCCAGACGATGGCCACCAGGATCACCAGCCAGACGATCCACATGAATCCACCTCCAAAACCGAACCAGTGTCCATCATACATGCCGTTCATCATGTTCAAATCCTCGCGCGCTTGAGGCGCAACGCATTGCCGATCACCGAGACCGAGCTGAAGCTCATGGCCGCGGCAGCGATGATGGGCGAGAGCAGCAGCCCGAAGAAGGGATAGAGCGCCCCCGCCGCCACCGGCACGCCCAGACCGTTGTAGACGAAGGCGAAGAAGTGATACCTCACCCCCTGGAAGGTCGCGCGGAAGCGGCTGTCGGCAAGACCGCCATGCCGCAGACGGGATCGGTCTCGCCCTGCGGTTCGATCTGGTGTGCGGGGTGGCCCATGGTTTTCACTCCATCGATCTTCGTTACCCTTCCTGCCTGCATTCGGCGTGCCAACGAACGGGAATATTTTTAGTCGTGAAATCCGCGTGTTGCAGGAACCACCCTTTCGACGAAAACGGGCGGGACCACCTTCCAATGAATGATTGAATGATCCGTGCAGGCCAGAATGGGCGTCGAATGAAACGCAGGATTCTCCATTTTGTCTACACTGAGTGAGTCCCCCTCATTCCGAACCAGTATGGAGCGAAGCCATGGCCTACCTGCATCCTCCTCTGACCCCGCCCCGCTATTCGGAACCCGCCTCCACGGATCATGCACGCATGGCGGAAGAGATCGTCACCACGCTTCTTCCGGAAGTGGTGGAAGAGGTGGCCATCCGACTCTGGAACGGGCGGCTGGCCTGGGGGGGAGGAGAGGCGCGCTGCACCCTGGTCTTTCGCCATCCGGCGCCGATCCGGGAACTGATCCTGTTCCGCAGCCTCTTCCGCCTGACCGACGCCTACCTGGCCGGCTTCGTCGACGTGGAAGGCGATTTCGAACAGCTGTTCCGCCTGCAGAAGCCGCTGGAGTCGATGGCCCTTTCCTGGCGGCAGAAGGCGCGGTTGCTGCGGCTGGCGCTCTCGCTTCCCGGATACCCGAAGGACCGTATTCCCACCCGCTGGTGCCGCAGCGGCGAAAGAGACGAAAACTGTCGTGAGACCATCGCCCACCACTACGACGTGAGCAACGGCTTCTACCGCCTCTGGCTCGATCCGGAGATGGTCTACTCCTGCGCCTACTTCGCCTCTCCGGAGCAGGAGCTGGCCGCCGCCCAGCGCGACAAGCTGGAGTACATCTGCCGCAAGCTACGCCTGGAGCCCGGACAGAAACTGCTGGACATCGGCTGCGGCTGGGGCGGCCTGGCCCTGTGGGCGGCCCGGCATCACGGCGTGGAAGTGCACGGCATCACCCTGAGCGAGCAGCAGCACGAGTGGGCCAACCGGCGGGTGAAGGAGGAGGGGCTGGAAGGACGGGTCCACATCGAACTGAAGGACTACCGGGAGCTGGACGCGGAGGGAGTCTACGACCGCGTGGTGAGCGTGGGCATGTTCGAACACATCGGCGTCGCCAACTTTCCGCGTTACTTCGGCACCGTGAAACAGGTGCTCAAGCCCGGGGGGCTCTTCCTCAACCACGGCATCACCAACACCCGGGGCTGGCGGCCCACCCTCTCCACCCGTTTCATCAACACCTACATCTTCCCCGACGGCGAGCTGGCGCGCATCAGCGACGTGATCGATGCCATGGAGAAGGCCGGTTTCGAGATCCTGGACACCGAGAACCTGCGGCGCCACTACGCCATGACCCTGCGCCACTGGGTGCGCAACCTGGAGGCCCACCGGGAAGAGGCGGTGGCCGAATCCGGTGAGACCACCTACCGCCTCTGGCGTCTTTACATGGCAGGCTGCGCCTTCAACTTCGAAGATGGCGACATCGCCATCCACCAGGTGCTGGCGGGCCACCGCAACCAGAACCCGCCGGTTCCTCTCAGGCGCGACGACCTCTATCGGTAACCCCCGGCGCACCGGCGACGGCCCGCTCCCTGCGGCCGGCGCGCCACAGCAGCAGCGCCGCAAGCAGCACCAGCGCCGACTGGGTGAGGAGCCCCTCCAGGTTGGGGTAGATGCCCAGCAGCTCGACGCTGGGGAAGTCCACCCGGCTGAACGAGAGCTTTCCCGCCTCCTGCAGGGCGGCGATCCCCTTGCCGGCGAAGACCACCGCCAGTACGAACATGAAGATGCCGCTGGCGGCGAAGAACTGGCGCAGGGGCAGGCGGGTGCTGTAGCGCAGGATGCCCCAGCCCAGCAGCACCAGCACGCCGGCGGCCACGGCGAAGCCGGTGAAGATCATGCCCCGCCCTTCACCGCCGGTCTGCAGCCAGAGCGCCTGGTAGAAGAGCACGGTCTCGAAGATCTCCCGGTAGACGGCGACGAAGGCCAGCAGCGAGAGCCCCCAGAGTGTGCCCCGGCTCAGGGCCTTCTGCACACTGCCCTGGATGAACGCCTTCCACTGGGCGGCCCCGGTCTTGCTGTGCAGCCAGAAGCCGACGTAGAAGAGCATGAGGGCCGCGAAGAGAGCGGCGAAGCCCTCGGTGAGCTCGCGCCCGGCGCCGCCGATCTCCACCAGGTAGGCCGAGACGAACCAGGTGAGCAGCCCCAGGCCGAAGGCGGCGCCGGTGCCGAAGTAGAGATAGCGCAGCCCGTCGCGCCGGCCGGTCTTCACCAGGAAGGCCGCCAGCGCGGCGATGACCAGGATGGCCTCCAGCCCCTCGCGCAGCAGGATCACCAGGGCGCTGGTGAAGGCGGTGGCCGGTGCGAGCAGGGTGCTGCCCAGCTTCGTTCCCGCCTCGTCCAGCAGGGCCTGCAGGCGCTCCACCTGAGCATCCACCTCCTGCCGGGGTGCCCCGTCCTTGAGCATGCCACGGTACCGGGTCATCTCCGACTCGATCTGGCGCCGCAACCGGGAATCCACCGCATCCAGATTCCCTTCCACCAATTCGAACCCCTCCAGGTAAGCGGTGACGGCCAGGTCGTGGGCGGCCCCGGCCTCACCCCGGTGGTAGGCCCGGCGGCTCTCTTCCAACTTGCGTGCGGCGTACTGGAGCGCGGAACCCCCGGTTTCCCCCCACAGCGCTTCCGGGTGGAGGCGCAGCCACGCCGCCAGCTGCGCACCCCGGGTGCCCATTTCCGCCTCCAGCTCCCCGGGGGTGCGGGTGGTGAGCATCTCCCGGGTGAAGGAAGAGGCGTCCATGGGGGCGGAATGCGCGGAAACGATAGGAAGGGCCGCCAGGCCACCGACATAGAAAGCCAATGACCAGCGATCCTGCTCCGGCAGGCCGGTCCAGCCTTCCATGGCGGTGCCTTCCACCCCGTGGGTGATGGTGCTGTAGAGACCATAGAGGGTACGCTTTCGGTAACGCTCGGGATCGGTGAAATCGGTGGGTGGCGGCTCCAGGGTGGCCGCCAGAGGACCGTTGCCCCGGCCATCTACCCCGTGACAGGAGGCGCAGTTGTCGGCGTAGAGCCGCGCTCCGCGCAGGAGATCGGGCAGCTTGGACGGCACCACCGAAAGACCGTAGCCGGAAATGAGCAGGCGGCGCAGGCCGGACGCGACGGCGGCCACCTCTTCCGGGTCGGCGCGCTCGTCCACCAGGGTCCGGAGCCGGCGAAGTTCTGCCTGGATGGCCGCCTTCGACTCGGTGTCGGGCAGCTCCCGGGACAGCTCCTCCAGGGTCCGGGCGAAATCCTGCATCTCCTCGTACTCGGCAGCGTTGACCACCTCTCCTGCCGAAACGGCTTCACGGTAGTCCACGCCCAGGTAATCCACCATCTGCTGGATCCGCTGCACCGGTTCGGCCCCATGGACCACGCCCGCCAGTAGCAGCAAGCCCGTCCACAACGCTCTCATCTCATCCGCTCCTGATCGATCAAGAATAACCAAATGATAATGATTCGCGTTTTAATATGCAAGTAATACCGAAAATCCCTCTTCGTTCATTCCATTGCCCTGCAACCCCGGACGGGCCAGACGTGGAAATGGGTCCCCGCCTTCTGCCCCACCCCGGTTGGCCCTTGTCAAGATTGTTCCTGCACCCGGTTTTCGATGTCGTCGATGTCGCCTCCGAAGCGGATGTTGATCACTGCTTCTTTCTCTGGTCGATCCGGTTCCAGGTGGCATAGATCTCGTCGGACCAGTGGGACTGCACCCAGGCGAGGACGGCGTCGATCTCCTCCGCCTTGAGCTTGTCCTTGAAAGGCGGCATGGAACCCCCCATGGGAATGCCGCCGTTGCGCACGATCTGCCGAAGCAGCGGCAGGGGATGGTGCCAGGCATGCGCCGTCCCGTTGAGGGGCGGAGGCGGCAGCTTGCCCTCGGCGTTCACCTGTTTCCAGTTGGGGTCACCCGAAGCGTCGGGCTTGTGGCACTCGGCGCAGTACTGCTGGAACAGGTCATAACCCCGCTCCACCTGTGCCTGTGTATACCAGCGCTGCACGACCACCGTGGGAGGCTGGGCACTGGTATCCTCGTCGCTGCACGCTGCCAGGGAAAGGAGGCCGCCATACAGCAGCACGCTCCACGCATGTCTCGATTTCACGATTGATACTCCGTTCCGTCGATGGAAAGTCCTGTTGCCAGGCTGTGAAGGCAGCCGGTGGCTGCCGGCTCCGGGAGGAGCTCAGGACCAGGGCGGCCGATAGATCGACGAAACAGGGGAAGCAGGCAACCGGCGCTCCGGCAGCCGGACACCGACACCGTGGACACCAGCCGGCAGCGGCAATCCACCTGGTGCAGCTACCAGCATCGGCGAAAAGGAAGAGGAAACATGCCGACACCCCTGCTGCGTGCATTCATCGCAGGAAAGATCGTGACAATCGCAGCCCTCTTCCAGGAGGACGACTCCGACGGAAACAGGGAGAGCTGCCGTCTCGTGCTTCCCTTCCGTGCCCTGGCCGAACAGGAGAACCAGGAACACGAAGAGCGGGAAGGCGCTGCGCAGGGGTCGGAACATGGGAGCATCTTAAGCCGGGCCAATACCAGCTTCAATCATCACGCTGCCGCGTGTTTGTATCACAGGGCAACCAGGTACGGACCACGATCCACTCCCCTTCTCTTTGCAGGGAGACCTCTCCACCATGCGCTTCCACCACCCGTTTCACCAGTCCCAGTCCGAGCCCCGTTCCACGGGCCTTGGTGGTAAAAAAGAAATCGAAGGCGTGTTCCACGACCTCGTCCGACAGCGGCTCGCCCCGGTTGGCAATGGAGAGCTCCACGCCCTCCCCTTGCTGCCGCAGCGACACCCTTATCGGGGATTGTGCCGGGCTGGCCTCCCGCGCGTTCTTCACCAGGTTGAGCAACACCTGTCTCACCTTCTGCCGGTCCATCCGCAACCGGCAGCACTCCGGGCACCGGAGCCGTTGCAGCTCGATTCCCTTTTCGAGCAGGAACGGCTCTTCCAGCTCCAGTACCAGGTCCAGCAGCTCATCGAGCGACGCGGGGGTCTCCTCCTTCACAACTGGCCTCACGTAGTCGAGAGTCTCCGAAAGCATGCCGTCCAGCCGGTCCACCTCACCCAGCACCAGCTCCAGTCGCTGCCGCTCCCGTCCGCCAAAACAATCGCTGCGCAGAAGACCGGAAAGCGCCAGTTTCATGGAAGCCAGAGGGTTGCGCATCTCGTGCGCCAGTACCGATGCCGTCTGGCCGATGGTCGCCAGCCGGGTCTGTTCCAGCAGCTTCCGGTGGGCCGCTTCCAGCTCATTGGTGCGCAAGTGGATCTTCTCTTCCAGTCCCGATTCGTAACGGCGCCCCACCCATCTCAACGTCAGGAACCCGAGCAACCCGATGAACCCATAGCTGAGCAGCAGCACCGAGTCCAGGTGGAGATGCAGCTCGTCCATGAAGTCGAGCAGTTCGCTGAAATCGCTGCTTACGCCAAGCGTCCATTCACCGGTACCGGCCGCCACCGGCTGGAGCAGCATCAGCTTGATGGCACCCTCCCTGGTCAGGCGCCATGCGGGCCCCTCCCATCGGCCGAGATCCCGGATGGTTGTTCCATTCAGCTGCCTCGCTTCGGTATCCACGAAATCGTGAAGGGGATAAGGCAGTCCCCTTTCCGGCGAGCTGTCGGCGATGACCCTGTTGCTGGCGCGGTCGATCAGGAACAGCCTCACACCAAAGGGCCCCGCGTGGACGATGAACCGCTGGAATTCCTGGACCACCTCGTCTGGTCTCGCACCATCCTCCAACGGCCTTTCGAGCAGGGGGAGGATGCCGTCGATCACCTCCTGGTTGTGGCCAAGGCCGTGCTCCATCAACTGCTTCTGGAGATAGGCGACGATATGGTTGCCACCCAGCAGGCCGATGCTGGTGACCACGGCAAGCATGAGCAGGAAGCTCACCAGGGAGATCGTGAGCGGCTGCTGGCGCTGGATGAACTTCTTCAGGAACATCTTGCCGAACAGGCTGAATGCAATTGCGGAACACTATACCATCGCGCCCATGGCCGAAATTCTGGTTGTCGAAGACGACGAGGTCTTCTCCCGGCTGCTGAGGATGCACCTGGAGGACCTCGGACATGAGGTTCTGACCGCGCACGATCTGGAAGGTGCACGCGCCCTGCTGGGGGCGCACCATCCCGAAGCCGTGCTGCTCGATCAGCAACTGCCGGATGGCTATGGCCTCTCCCTGCTCGAGGAGATCCGGAGTCACGAGGATGCCCCGCCGGTCATCATGGTCACCGGCATCTCGGACAACAGCCTGGTGATCGAGGCCATGAAGGCGGGCGCCTACGACTTCGTGCGCAAGCCCATGGACGAGCTGGAGCTGGACACCACGCTGGCCAACGCGCTGAAGAGTCACCGGCTGTCGCGCAAGGTGCACGCCATCCGCGCCGCGGACGAG
>CAYOJM010000118.1:0-16867 GCA_964404295.1 uncultured Sedimenticola sp.
ATCTTGGAAACCACGCCGGCGCCCACGGTGCGGCCGCCTTCGCGAATGGCAAAACGAAGCCCCTCTTCCATCGCAATGGGCGCAATCAGCTTCACCGTCATCTTCACATTGTCACCAGGCATCACCATCTCAACACCCTCAGGAAGCTCAACCGCACCCGTCACGTCCGTCGTCCGAAAATAAAACTGCGGACGATAATTGTTGAAAAACGGCGTGTGACGACCACCCTCGTCCTTGCTCAACACATAAACCTCACACTCAAAATGCGTGTGCGGCGTGATCGTCCCAGGCTGCGCCAACACCTGCCCACGCTCCACCTCGTCACGCTTGGTACCACGCAGCAAAACCCCGATGTTGTCACCCGCTCGCCCCTCGTCCAAAAGCTTGCGGAACATCTCCACACCCGTCACCGTGGTCTTCTGCGTCTCCCGAAGACCCACAATCTCCACTTCTTCACCCACCTTGATGATGCCCCGCTCCACACGCCCGGTCACCACAGTGCCACGACCAGAAATGGAGAAAACGTCTTCAATGGGCATCAGGAAGGGACCGTCGATGGCACGCTCCGGCTCCGGAATGTACTCGTCCAGCGCCTGAACCAGCTTCTCGATGCTCGGAATCCCAATCTCGGAGGTGTCCCCCTCCAGCGCCTTCAGCGCAGATCCCACAATAATGGGGGTGTCATCGCCGGGGAAGTCGTACTCGTTCAGAAGCTCCCGAACCTCCATCTCCACCAGCTCAAGAAGCTCCTCGTCGTCCACCATGTCCGCCTTGTTCAGGTAGACCACGATGTACGGAACACCCACCTGGCGGGAAAGCAGAATGTGCTCGCGCGTCTGCGGCATCGGACCGTCCGCCGCCGAAACCACCAAAATGGCTCCGTCCATCTGCGCCGCACCCGTGATCATGTTCTTCACATAGTCCGCATGCCCCGGACAGTCCACGTGTGCATAGTGACGCTTCTCAGATTCATACTCCACGTGCGCCGTCGCAATCGTAATCCCACGCTCACGCTCCTCCGGCGCATTGTCAATCTGATCGTACGCCTTCTTCTCGCCACCAAACTTCGCCGCCTGAACCGTCGTGATCGCCGCCGTCAAAGTGGTCTTACCGTGGTCAACGTGACCAATGGTGCCCACATTCACATGGGGTTTCGTTCGCTCAAATTTTTCCTTGGACACTTTTACCTACTCCAACGATTCGGTTGTCACTTGTTGATGATGCTCTCCGCAATGTTTTGCGGCACCTCGGCGTACTTGGAAAACTCCATGCTGTAGTTCGCCCGCCCCTGGGTCGCGCCACGCAGGTCGGTGGCGTATCCGAACATGGAGGCCAACGGCACCTCGGCCTTGATGATCTTGCCGGCCGGGCTGTCCTCCATACCCTGAACCATGCCGCGGCGGCTGTTCAGGTCGCCGATGACGTCGCCCATGTACTCCTCAGGGGTCACCACTTCCACCTTCATGATGGGCTCCAATAGCACCGGATCGGCCTGCTGGGCCCCGTTCTTGAAGCCGATCGAACCGGCGATTCGGAAGGCCTGCTCGGAAGAGTCCACCTCGTGATAGGAGCCGTCGAAAAGGGTGACCTTGACACCCACCACCGGGTAGCCCGCCAACACGCCGCTCTCCATGGCATCCTGAACCCCCTTGTCCACGGCCGGGATGTACTCCCGCGGCACGACGCCCCCTACGATCTCGTTGACGAACTCGTAGGTCTCCTCGGCGTCCGGCGGCAGCGGCTCCAGACGCAGCCAGACATGGCCGTATTGGCCCCGGCCGCCGGTCTGGCGAACGAATTTCCCTTCGGCCTCGACCTTCTTGCGGATGGTCTCCCGGTAGGCCACCTGGGGCGCACCCACATTGGCCTCCACCTTGAACTCGCGCCGCATGCGATCGACGATGATGTCCAGGTGCAGCTCCCCCATGCCGGAGATGATGGTCTGCCCCGATTCCTCGTCGGTATGGACACGGAAAGAGGGATCCTCCTGGGCCAGCTTTTGCAGCGCGATGCCCATCTTTTCCTGGTCGGCCTTGGTCTTGGGCTCGACGGCCACGGAGATCACCGGCTCGGGAAACTCCATGCGCTCGAGCACGATCACGTTCTTGGGGTCGCACAGGGTGTCGCCGGTGGTCACGTCTTTCAGACCCACGGCCGCCGCGATGTCACCGGCGCGCACCTCCTTGATTTCGTCGCGATGGTTGGCATGCATCTGAAGGATGCGCCCCATGCGCTCCTTTTTGCCTTTGACCGGGTTGTAGACCGTGTCACCTGCGTTCACCACACCGGAATAGACCCGGAAGAAAGTGAGCGTACCCACGAAGGGGTCGGTGGCGATCTTGAAGGCTAGGGCGGCGAAGGGCTCGTCGTCGGAGGCGTGACGCACGCCCTCGCTGCCGTCCTCCAATTCGCCTTTGATGGGCGGGATATCCACCGGCGAAGGCAACAGCTCGATGATTTTGTCGAGCATCGCCTGAACACCCTTGTTCTTGAAGGCAGACCCACAGGTGACCGGCGTAATCTCCAGATTGAGGGTGCGGATACGCAACCCTTCCATGATCTCCTCTTCGGTGAGCTCCTCGCCCTCGAAATACTTCTCCATGAGCTCTTCGCTCGCCTCGGCGGCGGCCTCGATCATCTTGCCGCGCCACTCCTCGGCCAGCTCTTTGAGGTCGTCGGGCACATCCTCGTAGTGGAACTCGACGCCCATATTCTCTTCGGACCAGATGATGGACTTCATCTTGATCAGGTCGATGACCCCGCTGAAGCCCTCTTCCGCACCCACCGGAATCTGCACCGGCACGGCGTTGGCGCCCAACCGCTCTTTGAGCTGCTCCACCACGCGATAGAAGTTGGCCCCCATGCGATCCATCTTGTTGACGAACGCCATGCGCGGCACGCCATAGCGGTTGGCCTGACGCCAAACGGTTTCGGACTGGGGCTCCACACCGCCCACGGCGCAGAGCACGAACACCGCACCGTCCAGCACGCGCAAGGAACGCTCCACTTCGATGGTGAAATCGACGTGGCCCGGCGTGTCGATGATGTTGATCCGGTGCTCGGGATAGTTTCGCGCCATGCCGCTCCAGAAGCAGGTGGTGGCAGCGGAGGTGATGGTGATACCCCGCTCCTGCTCCTGCTCCATCCAGTCCATGGTGGCCGCACCGTCGTGCACCTCGCCGATCTTGTGGGAGACGCCGGTGTAATAGAGGATACGCTCGGTGGTCGTCGTCTTGCCGGCGTCGATGTGCGCCATGATCCCGACGTTGCGATAGCGTTCAATGGGGGTAGTGCGTGCCACGGTTGTTTCCGTCCCGAGTCAAAAGTAACTGTCTAAAAAACCTAAAAGTCCGCCGTCGTCACCAGCGATAGTGCGAGAACGCCTTGTTGGCCTCGGCCATGCGGTGAGTGTCCTCTTTTTTCTTCACCGCACTGCCACGGCCCTCGGCGGCATCCATGAGCTCGCCGGCAAGGCGGGCCGCCATGGACTTTTCGCTGCGCTTGCGGGCGGCCTCGATGAGCCAACGCATGGCGAGCGCGTTGCGCCGCACGGGACGCACCTCGACCGGCACCTGGTAGGTGGCGCCACCCACACGACGAGACTTCACCTCGACCATGGGCCGGACGTTGTCCAGCGCCGCCTCCAGCGCTTCGAGCGGGTCGCCGCCTTTCTTTTGAGCGATCTGCTCCAACGCGCCATACATCACACGCTCGGCCACCGACTTCTTGCCGTCGCGCATCACCATGTTGATGAACTTGGCCAGCGTCTGGCTGCCGAACTTGGGGTCCGGCAGGATCTCGCGGCGGGCTGCTACTCTTCTTCTTGCCATGACGGTCTACTCTGAATCCTGTTTAGTGACGATCACTTCTTGGGCCGCTTGGCGCCGTACTTGGAACGCCCTTGACGGCGGGCTTCCACACCGGAAGTGTCCAGGGCGCCGCGAATGACGTGGTAGCGCACACCCGGCAAGTCCTTGACCCGGCCGCCCCGAATCAGCACGACCGAGTGCTCTTGCAGGTTGTGGCCCTCACCGCCGATGTAGGAGGTGACCTCGTAGCCGTTGGTCAGGCGCACACGAGCCACCTTGCGCAGCGCCGAGTTGGGCTTCTTGGGCGTCGTGGTATAGACCCGGGTACAGACCCCACGCTTCTGAGGACACCCCTCCAGCGCGGGCACCTTGCTCTTTTCCACCTTGCGTTTGCGCGGCTTGCGTACCAGCTGATTGATCGTTGACATAAAAAACGTCTCCAAACGCTTCGTTCCCGCCGAAGCGCCAAAAAATTCGTGCAGAGGACGAGGAGGCGCCATGCCGCCCCATCGTGCAGAACTCAAGGTTATCGCCTCGCGGCCATGCCGCAGAAAAAGAGAGACCGGCCTTGGCCAGTCCGCTGCGAAGGACGCGAATTCTAGGGAGACACGATCTCCCTGTCAAGGGGTTTCATCGAAGAAAACGCCGGGGCAGCCCGCAGCCGCCCCGGCGGCGATTCACTCCTCGGCAGCCGTATCCTGGGCGGCCTCTTTTTCCAGGGCTTCCTTGATCACGGCTTCCACCTCTTCGGCGGCCATCTCCACGCCACCACCCTCACCAGCCAGAAGGCTCTCGTGGCGGCGGCGCTTCCGCTCCTCATGGTAGGCCAAGCCGGTGCCGGCGGGAATGAGACGGCCGACGATCACGTTCTCTTTCAGACCGATGAGCCGGTCACGGGCACCGCGGACCGAGGCTTCGGTGAGCACCCGGGTGGTTTCTTGGAACGAAGCGGCGGAGATGAAGGACTCGGTGGCCAAGGAGGCCTTGGTGATGCCGAGGAGCAACGGCTCCCAACGCGCCGGCATTTTGCCCTCTTTCTCCATCTTTTCGTTCTCTTCCAACACTTGGTTGCGGGAGACCTGCTCGCCGCGCAGGAAACGGGTGTCACCCGGGTCGACGATCTCCACTTTGCGCAGCATCTGGCGAATGATGACCTCGATGTGTTTGTCGTTGATCTTCACACCCTGCAGGCGGTAGACGTCCTGGATCTCCTGGACCAAGTATTCGGCCAGAGCGGTGACCCCACGCAGGCGCAAGATGTCGTGAGGATTGAGTTCGCCTTCGGCGATCACTTCGCCCTTCTCTACGTGCTCCCCTTCGAACACGTCCACGTGACGCCATTTAGGGATCAGGGACTCCACCTGTTCGCCCTCGGCCGTGGTGATGACGAGCCGGCGCTTGCCCTTGGTGTCCTTACCGAAGCCCACGGTGCCCGTGGCCTCGGCCAAGATGGCCGGCTCCTTGGGCTTGCGCGCCTCGAACAGGTCGGCCACCCGCGGCAGACCGCCGGTGATGTCGCGGGTCTTGGATGACTCCTGGGGAATCCGGGCCAGCACGTCACCCACTTGCACCCGTGCACCATCCGCCACGCTGACCACCGCACCCGGGGGCAGCACATAGTTGGCCGGCAGAGAGGTGCCCGCAATGTTGACGTCGTTGCCCTTCTCGTCCACCAGCTTGAGCATGGGCCGCAGATCCTTGCCGCTGCTGGGACGCTGTTTGGGGTCGATGACCTCCAGGGAGGTGAGGCCGGTCACTTCGTCGGTGCGGGTCTCCACGGTGACGCCATCGACGAAATCGACGAATTTGAGGATGCCCTCCACCTCGGTGATGACCGGGTGGGTGTGGGGATCCCAGTTGGCCACCATCTGGCCCGCTTCCACCGTATCGCCGTCACGCACTTGGAGGATGGCACCGTAAGGCAGCTTGTACCGCTCACGCTCTGCGCCGCGCTCGTCCTGGACGATGATCTCGCCGGAGCGGGAGACGGCCACCAGCTTGCCGGAGGAGTTCTCCACCGTCTTGATGTTGTGCAGCTTGACGGTGCCACTGTTCTTCACCTCGATGCTGCTCACGGCGGCGGAACGGGACGCCGCGCCACCGATGTGGAAGGTGCGCATGGTGAGCTGAGTGCCCGGCTCGCCGATGGATTGGGCGGCGATGACGCCCACCGCCTCGCCGATGTTGACGGCATGGCCGCGGGCCAAGTCACGACCATAGCAGCGGCTGCAGATGCCGTGGCGCGCCTCGCAGCTGATGGCGGTACGCACCCACACCTGGTCCACGCCGTTGGACTCGAGCATGTCCACCAGTTTTTCGTCCAGCAGCACGTTGGCCTCCAGCAGCACCTCATCGGTACCCGGTTTGTAGACCGGGCGTGCGGTGACCCGCCCCAGGATGCGCTCGCGCAGGGCCTCGACCACGTCGCCCCCTTCGATGATGGGCTGCATGAGGATGCCCTGGTCGGTGCCACAGTCCTCTTCGGTGATGACCACGTCCTGGGCCACGTCCACCAGGCGGCGAGTGAGGTAACCGGAGTTGGCGGTCTTGAGGGCGGTGTCGGCCAAGCCTTTCCGCGCGCCGTGGGTGGAGATGAAGTACTGGAGCACGTCCAGCCCTTCACGGAAGTTGGCAGTGATGGGGGTTTCGATGATGGAACCGTCCGGCTTGGCCATGAGGCCACGCATGCCGGCCAACTGACGGATCTGGGCCGCGGAACCCCGGGCGCCGGAATCGGCCATCATGAAGATGGAGTTGAAGGAGGGCTCCTCCACCTCGTTGCCATCTTTGTCCACCACCTTTTCGGTACCGAGCCGCGCCATCATGGCCTTGGCCACTTGGTCGTTGGTGTGGGACCAGATGTCGATCACCTTGTTGTAGCGTTCGCCGTTGGTCACCAGACCGGAAGCGTACTGCTCCTCGATCTCCTTGACCTCGCGCTCGGCCGCTTCCAGATAAGCCTCTTTCTCCGGAGGGATGGCCATGTCGTCGGTGCAGATGGAGACCCCTGCCCGGGTGGCGAACCGGAAGCCGGTGTACATGAGCTGGTCGGCGAAGATGACGGTGTCCTTGAGCCCCAGCTTGCGATAACACTCGTTGACCAGGCGGGAGATGGCCTTCTTGTTGAGCACGGTGTTGACCAGCTCATAGCTCAGCCCTTTAGGAATGATCTCCCACAAGATGGCCCGGCCGATGGTGGTGTCGGCGATGAAAGTCCGTTTTTCGGCCTCGTCACCCGGCCCGTCATATTCGGTGACACGCACCTTGACCCGGGCATGGAGGTCGGCATGGCCGTTTTCGTAGGCCCGCCGCGCTTCGGCGGGGCCGGCCAGCAACATGCCTTCACCCTTGGCGTTGATGCGTTCGCGGGTCATGTAATACAGCCCCAGCACCACGTCCTGTGTCGGCACGATGATGGGCTCGCCGTTGGCGGGCGAAAGGATGTTGTTGGTGGACATCATCAACGAACGCGCCTCGAGCTGGGCCTCCAGCGACAGCGGCACGTGCACCGCCATCTGGTCACCATCGAAGTCGGCGTTGAAGGCGGTGCAGACCAAGGGATGGAGCTGGATGGCCTTGCCTTCGATGAGCACCGGCTCGAAGGCCTGGATGCCCAGCCGGTGGAGCGTGGGCGCCCGGTTGAGCAGCACCGGATGCTCGCGGATCACGCTTTCGAGAATGTCCCACACTTCCGGCGCGGAACGGTCCACCATCTTCTTGGCCGCCTTGATGGTGGTGGCCAGCCCCAGGGACTGGAGCTTGGAGAAGATGAACGGCTTGAACAGCTCCAACGCCATGCGTTTGGGCAGACCGCACTGGTGCAACTTGAGGGTGGGACCCACCACGATCACGGAACGGCCGGAGTAGTCCACCCGCTTGCCCAGCAGGTTCTGACGGAAGCGCCCCTGCTTGCCCTTGATCATGTCGGCCAAAGACTTGAGCGGACGCTTGTTGGTTCCGGTGATGGCGCGGCCGCGACGGCCGTTGTCGAGCAGGGCGTCCACGGCCTCTTGCAGCATGCGCTTCTCGTTGCGCACGATGATGTCGGGCGCCACCAGCTCCAGAAGCCGCTTCAAGCGGTTGTTGCGGTTGATGACCCGGCGGTAGAGGTCGTTCAGGTCGGAGGTGGCGAAACGGCCGCCGTCCAGCGGCACCAGCGGGCGCAGCTCGGGCGGCAGCACCGGCAGCACCTTGAGGATCATCCATTCGGGGCGGTTGCCGGAGCGCTCGAGGGACTCGAGCAGCTTGAGCCGCTTGGCGATCTTCTTGATCTTGGTCTCGGAATTGGTGGACCCGATCTCCTCGCGCAGCTTGGCGATCTCGGCAGGAATATCGAGGGACTTGAGCAATTCATAGATGGCCTCGGCCCCCATGCGGGCGTCGAACTCGTCGCCGTTCTCCTCGATGGCCTCCAGGTACTGCTCGTCGTTCATCAACTGGCCGCGCTCGAGCAACGTCATGCCAGGATCGATGACCACGTAGGACTCGAAGTAGAGGATGCGCTCGATGTCCTTGAGGGTCATGTCCAACAGCAGGCCGATACGCGACGGCAGGGACTTGAGATACCAGATGTGCGCCACCGGACTGGCCAGCTCGATGTGGCCCATGCGCTCACGGCGTACTTTGGAGAGCGTCACTTCCACACCGCACTTCTCGCACACCACGCCGCGATGCTTGAGCCGCTTGTACTTGCCGCAAAGGCATTCGTAATCGTTCACCGGGCCAAAGATCTTGGCGCAGAACAGCCCGTCACGCTCCGGCTTGAAGGTGCGGTAATTGATGGTCTCCGGCTTCTTCACCTCGCCGTAAGACCAGGAACGGATCATTTCCGGCGAGGCCAGGCCGATGCGGATGGAGTCGAACTCCTCGTTTTGGCCCTGTTGCTTGAGGATCTTGAGCAGGTCTTTCACGAACTTATCTCCACTGTCTCGCAGCTGTGGAACTCAAGGCGACGCCTTCAGTCCTGTTCCAGCTCCACGTTGATGCCCAGGGATTTGATCTCTTTGACCAGCACATTGAAGGACTCGGGCATACCCGCCTCCATCTGGTGGTTGCCGTCCACGATGTTCTTGTACATCCGGGTCCGGCCATTGACGTCGTCAGATTTGACGGTGAGCATCTCTTGCAAGGTGTAGGCGGCGCCGTAGGCTTCCAGCGCCCACACCTCCATCTCGCCGAAACGCTGTCCCCCGAACTGGGCCTTGCCCCCCAGCGGCTGCTGGGTGACCAAGCTGTAGGGACCGGTGGAGCGGGCGTGCATCTTGTCGTCCACCAGATGGTTGAGCTTGAGCATGTACATATAGCCCACGGTGACGGGGCGCTCGAAGGGTTCTCCCGTACGCCCGTCGTAAAGGGTCATCTGTCCGCTTTCGGGCAGGCCGGCCAGCTTCAGCAGATGACGGATCTCCTCTTCATTGGCCCCGTCGAACACGGGAGTAGCCACCGGCAGCCCTTCGCGCAGGTTCTCCGCCAACTCCAGGAGCTCCTCGTCGCTGAGTGAGTCCAGGTCCTCCTTCTTGCCCGAGAAGTTGTAGACCTCGTCCAGGTACTTGCGCAGCTCCTGAATCTTGACGTGGGCATCGAGCATCTCGCCGATGCGCCGTCCCACCCCTTTCGCCGCAAAGCCCAGATGGGTCTCCAGGATCTGGCCGATGTTCATGCGCGAGGGCACGCCGAGGGGGTTGAGCACGATGTCCACCGGCTCGCCGTTCTCGTCGAAGGGCATGTCCTCCACGGGAACGATCTGGGAGATGACCCCCTTGTTGCCGTGGCGACCGGCCATCTTGTCCCCCGGCTGGATGCGACGCTTGATGGCGACGTAGACCTTGACCATCTTGAGCACGCCGGGCGCCAGATCGTCTCCGGAAGAGAGCTTGCGCTTCTTGTCCTCGTAATAGGCGCGGAATTTCTCACGCTGCTCTTCCACCTGGCGCGCGATGGCCTCGAGCTGCTGCTGAGCCTCTTCGTTGCGCAACCGGATCTCGAACCACTTGTCGCGATCCAGCTCCTTGAGATAGGACTTGGTGATCTTGGCGCCGGCCTTGAGCTTACCCGGCCCGCCGTCGGCCACCTTGCCCAGCAGCAGCTTCTCCACGCGGGCGAAGGTGTCGTCCTCCATGATGCGCTGCTGGTCGGCGATGTCCTTGCGGATGCGCGCCAGCTCCGCCTCCTGGATCTCCAAGGCGCGGGCGTCCTTCTCCACCCCGTCGCGGGTGAAGACCTGCACGTCGATCACGGTGCCGGAAACGCCCGACTTCACCCGCAGGGAGGTGTCCTTCACGTCCGAGGCCTTCTCCCCGAAGATGGCGCGCAGCAGCTTCTCCTCCGGCGTGAGCTGGGTCTCGCCCTTGGGCGTCACCTTGCCCACCAGGATGTCGCCCTCCTTCACCTCGGCGCCCACATAGACGATGCCCGACTGGTCCAGCTTGGCCAGCGCCGCCTCGCCCACGTTGGGAATGTCGCCGGTGATCTCCTCGGGTCACAGCTTGGTGTCCCGCGCCATACAGGTAAGTTCTTCGATGTGGATGGTGGTGAAGCGGTCCTCTTCCACCACCCGCTCGGAGATGAGAATGGAATCCTCGAAGTTATAGCCGTTCCAGGGCATGAAGGCCACGCGCAGGTTCTGGCCCAGGGCCAGCTCACCCATGTCGGTGGAGGGGCCGTCGGCCATCACGTCGCCACGCGCCACCTTGTCGCCCACCATCACCAACGGCCGCTGGTTGATGCAGGTGTTCTGGTTGGAACGGGTGTACTTGGTGAGGTTGTAGATGTCCACGCCGGGCTCGCCAGGCACGGTCTCGTCGTCGTTCACCTTGACCACGATGCGCATGGCGTCCACCGAGACCACGGTGCCGCCGCGACGCGCCACCACGGTGACGCCGGAATCGACGGCCACGTTGCGCTCGATGCCGGTACCGACCAGCGGCTTCTCGGCACGCAGCGTGGGCACCGCCTGACGCTGCATGTTGGACCCCATGAGTGCGCGGTTGGCGTCGTCGTGTTCCAGGAAGGGAATGAGCGCCGCCGCCACCGAGACGATCTGCTTGGGGCTCACGTCCATGTACTGCACCTTGTCCGGCGTGGAGAGGGAAAACTCGTTCTGGTGCCGGCAGGAGACCAGGGACTCGGTGAGCCGGCCCTCCTCATCCACCTCGGCCGACGCCTGAGCGATGACGTATCGCCCCTCCTCGATGGCGGAGAGGTAGTGGATCTCGTCAGTCACCTTGCCGTCCTTCACCACCCGGTAGGGGGTTTCGAGAAAACCGTATTCGTTGGTGCGGGCATAGACCGCCAACGAGTTGATCAGGCCGATGTTGGGGCCTTCCGGCGTCTCGATGGGGCAGACGCGGCCATAATGGGTGGGATGGACGTCACGCACCTCGAAGCCGGCCCGCTCCCGCGCCAGGCCGCCGGGACCCAGCGCCGACACACGACGCTTGTGGGTCACTTCGGAAAGCGGATTGTTCTGATCCATGAACTGGGAGAGCTGGCTGGAGCCGAAAAACTCCTTGATGGCGGCGGAGACCGGCTTGGCGTTGATCATCTCCTGGGGCATGAGTCCCTCGGCCTCCGCCAAGGTGAGGCGTTCCTTCACTGCGCGCTCCACGCGCACCAGCCCCACCCGGAACTGGTTCTCGGCCATCTCGCCCACGCAGCGGACGCGGCGGTTGCCCAGGTGGTCGATGTCGTCGGTGGTGTCCTTGCCATCGCGGATGTCGACCAGCTTCTTGAGGACCTCCATGATGTCCGACATCTCGCCGTATTTCTCGACCAGCGCCTTGGATTCCTCGTCGTCCCGCTGGGCGAAGTATTTGCCATCGTAGAGGATGCCCGGGCCTTCGGTCTCCTCGCGTCCGAGGCGGCGATTGAACTTCATCCGCCCCACCGCCGAGAGGTCGTAACGCTCTTCCGTGAAGAAGAGGTTGTGGAACAGATTCTGCGCCGCCTCCTTGGTGGGGGGCTCGCCCGGGCGCATCATGCGGTAGATCTCCACCTGCGCCTCGAGTTGCGTGGTGGTGGGATCCAGCCGCAAGGTTTCCGAGATGTAAGGCCCGTGATCCAAGTCGTTGGTGAACAAGGTGTTGAGGGTCTTGATCCCCTTCTCCTTGAACGCCTCCACCATGTCCGGCGTGATCTCGTCGTTGGCCGAAGCCAACAGCTCACCGGTCTCCGGATCCACCACGTCGTGAGCCAGCACCTTGCCCACCAGGTATTCGTCGGGCACCTCCAGCTTGTCCACGCCCGCCTTTTCCAGCTCGCGGATGTGGCGCGCCGTGATGCGCTTGTTCGCCTCGACGATCACCTTGCGTCCCGCCTTGATGTCGAACACGGCGGTTTCACCACGCAAGCGGGCTGGCACCAAGTCGAGCCGGATGGTCCCGCCATCGAACGTGAAGGTGTCGGTTTCGAAGAAGTAGTCCAGGATCTCCTGAGTGTTGTAACCCAGAGCGCGCAACAGGATGGTGGCCGGAATCTTGCGCCGGCGGTCGATGCGCACATAGACCAGGTCCTTCGGATCGAACTCGAAATCGAGCCAGGATCCGCGATACGGAATGACGCGCGCCGAGAAGAGCAGCTTGCCCGAAGAGTGTGTCTTGCCTTTGTCGTGGTCGAAGAAGACCCCCGGAGAGCGGTGGAGCTGGGAGACGATGACCCGCTCGGTGCCGTTGATGACGAAAGTGCCGGTCTCGGTCATGAGCGGCAGCTCGCCCATGTAGATCTCTTGCTCCTTGACATCCTTGACCCGCTTCACCCCGGCCGGCGCGTCACGATCGTAGATGACGAGGCGCACCAACACCCGCAAGGGCGCGGCGTAGGTGACACCACGGAGCTGACACTCGCGCACATCGAACATGGGCTCACCCAGGCGATAACTCACATACTCCAGGGCGGCGCTGCCGTTGTGGCTGACGATGGGAAAAACCGAGCTGAACGCAGCATGGAGTCCCTGCATGGCCCGCTCTTCAGGCTTCTTGTCCGCCTGCAGGAAGTTGCGGTAGGACTCGATCTGCGTCGCCAGCAGAAAAGGAATCTCCAACACGCTACCGCGCTTGGCGAAATCCTTGCGAATGCGTTTTTTCTCGGTGAACGAATAGGCCATGCTTGGCTTCCCTCAGTATTGTTCCGACTCTCGGCTGTCGCCAACCATCCCCTTGCGGGAAAAAATCTCTACAAGCAGGAAAAGGCCGGTGGCCGCCAGGCCACCAGCCGCTTCCCTCTTTGCCAGGACGATCGTCAAGACCGGTGTTACTTGATCTCGACGGTTGCGCCGGCTTCTTCCAGTACCTTCTTGGCCTCCTCGGCCTCTTCCTTGCTGACGCCCTCCTTCAATACGGTGGGCACACCTTCGACCGCCTCCTTGGCCTCTTTCAGGCCGAGGCCGGTGAGGCCGCGCACCGCCTTGATGACGCCCACCTTCTTGTCGCCGAAGCCGGTGAGCACGACGTCGAACTCAGTCTTCTCGGCGGCACCCTCGCCACCCCCCTCGCCGGCACCGGCGGCGGGGACGGCGGCCACGGCCGCGGCGGCGGTGACACCGAATTTCTCTTCCATGGCCTCGATGAGCTCCACCACCTCCATGACGGACATGTTGGCGATGGCTTCGAGGATGTCTTCTTTGGAAACTGCCATTGTTCAGGGCTCCTGATTGCTCGAATGGTTGATGGATACGAGGCGCGCCGGTCAGGCGGCCTCCTTGGCGTCGCGAATTGCTGCGAGGGTGCGCACCAACTTGCCCGGCACCTCGTTGAGTGTGGCGGCCAGCTTTTGAACGGGCGCCTTCATGGTGCCCATGAGCATGCTGATCGCCTCTTCGTAGGTGGGCATCTTCGCCAGAGTGGTGATCTCACTGGGATCGAGAAGTTTGCCGTTCAGGGCAACCATCTTGACCACCAGCCGATCGTGCTCCTTGGCGAAATCGCTGATGATGCGCGCGGCAGCGCCCGGATCCTCCTGCGAAAAGGCCAACAGCAGCGGGCCGACGAAGCCCTCCTGCATGCAGGCGAAATCCGTGCCCTCCACCGCTCGCCGCGCCAAGGTGTTCTTGACCACCCGCAGATAGACGCCGGCGTTGCGCGCTTCTTTGCGCAGCGCCGTCATCTCCTCCACGGTCAGGCCGCGATACTCGGCGGCGATGGCGGAGTAGGCGTTGCTCGCCACTTCAGCAACTTCGGCGACGATGGCTTTCTTTTGCTCGAGATTGAGTGCCAAAGTCGTCACCTCCCGACAACGATGGGGAACCTGCGGCTCCCGTGATTTCAGGTTTGGGGACCAAAGCCCCCGTGTTGCGGCGCACCGTCATCAGGAACCAGCCCTGAATGCGGAGCTCCGTCTGCGCAGGCGGTTTTAAGCGTTGGGTTTCCCCTCCGCACCTGCGGTCTTTGACAGCAAGCGGCCGAAGCCGCCGCTCCAAAGCCGGGTCGGCGCCGCCGAGACGACGCCGGAATCCGTTCGGGATCAGACGCCCAACGAGCTCTGATCCACGGTCAGTCCCGGCCCCATGGTGGTGGAGACCGAGACCTTCTTCATGTACACACCTTTGGCCGAGCTGGGCTTGGCCTTCTTCAGATCGTTCAACAGCGCCTCGAGGTTTTCCTTGAGCGCCTTGGTGTCGAAATCCACCTTGCCGATGCTGGCGTGAACGATGCCGTTCTTATCCGTGCGGTAACGCACCTGGCCGGCCTTGGCGTTCTTCACCGCCTGAGCCACGTCCGGCGTGACCGTACCCACCTTGGGATTGGGCATCAGGCCGCGAGGCCCCAGGATCTGGCCCAACTGACCCACCACGCGCATGGCGTCCGGACTGGCGATGACCACGTCGAAATCGAGGTTTCCACCTTTGATCTCTTCGGCCAAGTCCTCCATGCCCACCTTGTCGGCACCGGCCTCCTTGGCCGCTTCGGCGGCCGGCCCCTGGGCAAAAACGGCCACCCGCACCGACTTGCCGGTGCCGTTCGGCAGAACCGTGGAACCCCGCACCACCTGATCCGACTTGCGCGGATCCACGCCAAGGTTCACGGCCACATCCACCGACTCGTTGAATTTGACGTTGGAGAGCGTCTTGAGCAGATCGAATGCCTCTTCGGCATCGTATGCCTTGGTCGGGTCGATCTTTTCCCGAATGGCACGCATGCGTTTGCTGAGCTTCGCCATTTACACCCCCTCCACGTCGATGCCCATGCTACGGGCGGTTCCGGCAATGGTGCGAACGGCCGCATCCATGTCCGCTGCGGTGAGGTCGGGCGCCTTGATCTTGGCGATCTCTTCGAGCTGCTCCCGCGTCACCTTGCCCACCTTCTCCGTATTGGGCCGGCCGCTGCCGGACTGGATCCCCACCGCCTTCTTCAGCAGGATGGAAGCTGGCGGCGTCTTCATGATGAAGGTGAAGGAACGGTCGTTGTAGACCGTGATCACCACCGGCACGGGCATGCCCTTCTCTATGTTCTGCGTCTGAGCGTTGAACGCCTTGCAGAACTCCATGATGTTCACTCCGTGCTGCCCCAACGCCGGACCCACGGGGGGACTGGGATTGGCTTCCTGTGCAGGAACCTGAAGCTTGATGTAGGCTTCGATCTTCTTGGCCATGATTCACCTCTCGTTCGGGTTCGAACGGCGGGGGCTCTCACCCCGCCTCCCCTGTTTTTTTGAATGCCGAGAAGGGCACTCCCGGCCCGCCGTCGGCTCGGCTGCGCGGGAACCCATGCCCGCTGCGCCCTGGATTCGGCTCGCGCCTGCTCGCCGCACCCACCTTGTACGGCGCCATCGATTCTGCAATCTCAGCCCTTTTCCACTTGGCTGAACTCGAGATCCACCGGCGTCGATCGACCGAAGATGGAGACCGAAACCTTGAGGCGGTTCTTATCGTAGTCCACCTCTTCCACCACGCCGGTGAAATCGTTGAACGGCCCGTCGATGACCCGAACCACCTCGCCGGGCTCGAAAAGCACCTTGGGCCGCGGCTTCTCCGTGCCCTCGCGCACCCGCTCCAGAATGGCCTCGGCCTCTTTGTCGCTGATGGGCGCAGGACGCTCTTCGGTGCCGCCGATGAAACCCAGCACATGGGGCACATCCTTGACCAGATGCCAGGTTTCGTCCGTCATCTCCATCTGGACGAGCACGTAGCCGGGAAAGAACTTGCGCTCGCTACGCCGCTGCTGGCCGCCGCGCATCTCCACCACCTCCTCGGTGGGGACCAGAATCTCGCCGAAACGGTCCTCCATGCCGAAGCGCTTGATGCGCTCTTCCAAAGAGCGCTTCACTTTGCCTTCATAGCCGGAGAAAGCGTGCACCACATACCAACGCTTGGCCATGTCAGCCTCCCTGGCCGGTGAACAGGCGCACCAGCACGAACAGAATGGAATCCACGCCCCACAAAAAGAGCGAGGTGATGAGCACCACGACGAAGATGACCAGAGTGGTCTGGAGGGTTTCCTGGCGAGTGGGCCAGACCACTTTGCGCACCTCCATGTGCGCCGCGGCGAAGAACGACTTCACCCGCCGCCCCTGCTCGGTCTGCAAGGCCACGAAGAGGGCGGCGCCCGCCACCAGCAACAACTCCAGCAGACGGATCCACAAGGGCTTCTCTTCCAATAGGTAGAAGCCCACCACGGCACCGACCAACAGCACCGCGGACACGGCCAGCTTGACCGTATCCATCGGGCCGGCCGCGCCCTTGTTCTCGCTCTTCGTGTTCATCCCGCCCACTTCAGGAAGGCCCCGCCCTGCGGACACCCTCCGTTTGATATGGCAGGCCAGGAGGGACTTGAACCCCCAACCTGCGGTTTTGGAGACCGCTGCTCTGCCAATTGAGCTACTGGCCTATAAAAACTCGATTCGACCCTACGGACAAAACGGCGCCGGGTGCGGCCTGACGACCGCACCCGCGCCATCTGCTTCGCTTCCGGAGCCCTCAGTCGAGGATCTTGGAAACCACGCCGGCGCCCACGGTGCGGCCGCCTTCGCGAATGGCAAAACGAAGCCCCTCTTCCATCGCAATGGGCGCAATCAGCTTCACCGTCATCTTCACATTGTCACCAGGCATCACCATCTCAACACCCTCA
>CAYOJM010000119.1:0-3871 GCA_964404295.1 uncultured Sedimenticola sp.
GATCTTCACCGCCGTGTGGGCCTTGGAGGTGGTGGCGCCGCCGATCATCAGCGGAATGGTGAAGCCCTGGCGTTTCATCTCTCTCGCCACGTGGACCATCTCGTCCAGCGACGGCGTGATGAGGCCCGACAGGCCGATGAGGTCCACCTGCTCCTCCTTCGCCGCCTGCAGGATCCGGTCGGCGGGGACCATGACGCCCAGGTCCACCACCTCGTAGCTGTTGCACTGGAGCACGATGCCGACGATGTTCTTGCCGATGTCGTGCACGTCCCCCTTCACCGTGGCCAGGAGGATGCGGCCGGCGTTCTCGGCGGGACACTCGGCCTTCTCCGCCTCCAGGTAGGGCTCGAGCACCGCCACCGCCTTCTTCATGACACGGGCCGATTTCACCACCTGGGGCAGGAACATCTTGCCGGCGCCAAAGAGGTCGCCCACCTGGTTCATGCCGTCCATGAGCGGCCCCTCGATCACCTGGATGGGGCGGCCCAGCTTCTCCAGCGCCTCCAGGGTGTCCTCCTCGATGAACTCGGTGATGCCCTTGAGCAGCGAGTGGGCCAGCCGCTTCTCCACCGGCCAGCTGCGCCACTCGAGGTCCTCCTTCTTCTCTTCCACGGCGCCCGAGCCGGCGTATTTGGGCGCCAGCTCCACCAGGCGGTCGCCGGCGTCGGGGCGGCGGTTGAGGATCACGTCCTCCACCGCCTCGCGCAGCTCCCTGGGCACCTCGTCGTAGACCACCAGCTGGCCGGCGTTGACGATCCCCATGTCCATGCCCGCCTTGATGGCATGGTAGAGGAAGACGGCGTGGATCGCTTCGCGCACCGGGTTGTTGCCGCGGAAGGAGAAGGAGACGTTGGAGACGCCTCCCGAGACCAGCGCATGGGGCAGATGCTGTTTGATCCAGCGGGTGGCCTCGATGAAGTCCACGGCGTAGTTGTCGTGCTCGGGGATGCCGGTGGCCACGGCGAAGATGTTGGGGTCGAAGATGATGTCCTCGGCGGGAAAGGCGAGCTCGTCCACCAGGATGCGGTAGGCGCGCTCGCAGATCTCGATCTTGCGCTGGAAGGTGTCGGCCTGGCCCGCCTCGTCGAAGGCCATGACGATCACCGCGGCGCCGTAGCGGCGGCACAGCCGCGCCTGCTCGCGGAACTTCTCCTCCCCCTCCTTCAGGGAGATGGAGTTGACGACGGCCTTGCCCTGCACGCACTGCAGTCCCGCCTCGATGATCTCCCACTTGGAGGAGTCGATCATGAAGGGCACCTTGGCGATCTCGGGCTCGGCGGCGCAGAGGTTGAGGAAGCGCACCATGGCCGCCTTGCCGTCGAGCATGCCCTCGTCCATGTTCACGTCCACGATCTGGGCGCCGTTTTCCACCTGCTCCCGGCACACTTCCAAGGCTTCGTCGTATTCCTCGTTGAGGATGAGCCGCTTGAACCGGGCCGAGCCGGTGACGTTGGCCCGCTCGCCCACGTTGACGAAGAGGGAGTCCTCGGTGATGTTGAGCGGTTCCAGCCCCGCCAGGCGGCAGGCGGGCGCGATCTCCGGCAGCCGACGCGGCGGCTTGCCATCGACCGCCTCGGCGATGGCGGCGATGTGTTCCGGGGTGGTGCCGCAGCAGCCGCCGACGATGTTGAGAAAACCCGCCGCGGCCCACTCCCCGATTTGTTCGGCCATGGCGGCGGGCCCCAGATCGTATTCGCCGAAGGCGTTGGGCAGGCCGGCGTTGGGGTGGGCCGAGACGAAAGTCTCGCTCACGCGCGACAGCTCCTCCACGTACTGACGCAGCAGGTCGGGCCCGAGCGCGCAGTTGAGCCCCATGGAGAGGGGCTCGGCGTGACGCAGACTGTTGTAGAAGGCTTCGGTCACCTGCCCCGAAAGGGTGCGACCCGACTGGTCGGTGATGGTGCCCGAGATCATGATGGGCAGCTTCCGGCCCAACTCCCGGAAGACATCCTGCACCGCGAAGACGGCCGCCTTGGCGTTGAGGGTGTCGAAAACGGTCTCGATGAGAAGGATGTCGGCGCCTCCTTCGATGAGCCCACGGGCCGCTTCCCGGTACTGTTCCGCCAGTGCGTCGAACGTGATGGCGCGAAAGCCCGGATCGTTCACCTCAGGGGATATGGAGAGGGTCTTGCTTGTCGGGCCCAACACCCCGGCCACGAAGCGGGGCTTCTCCTCGGTGCTGTACTGGTCCGCCGCTTCGCGCGCCAGGCGGGCCGCCGCCACATTGATTTCGTACACCAACTCTTCCATGCCGTAGTCGGCCATGGAGGCGCGGGTGGCGTTGAAACTGTTGGTTTCCAGGATGTCGGCGCCGGCCTCGAGGTATTGTTCGTGGATCCCGCGAATGATTTCGGGCCGCGTGAGACAGAGCAGATCGTTGTTGCCCTTGAGTTCCGACGGCCAGTCGGCGAACCGCTCGCCCCGATAGTCCGCCTCGGTGAGCTCGTGGCGCTGGATCATGGTGCCCATGGCGCCGTCGAGCACCAGGATGCGCTCTTCCAGGAGGGCGCGCAGGCGGGCTTCGGTGTCGTGGGTCACGGAATCGGCTTCAGGCAGTGCTGCGGAATCCGTCGATTATAAGGGATCGGGACAGGGCGCAGCGGGTTCCATTCTCGCGGGAAAGAAGAAGGTGATGGTCATCTTGGGGTTCTTCCACTCGCAGCGGTGGCGGCCCTCCCCTGTGCCGGCGGGCAGGGGCCGCTTGTGCATGATGAAGACCGCCGCTTCCCGGTGTTCCTCCAGTTCCTCCAGCAGTTCCCCGGGGGGGAGCTGCCGGAAGTTCCGCTTCAGGTACCAGTGCATGGCCCGCAGCCAGGCGTCTCCTCCGCCGAGGAGGGGGGTGTCGGTGCCGATCTGGCCGCGGATGTATTCCGCCACGGGTCGCGGGCTCAGCAGCTCCGTCTGCACCGGCAGCAGGGCGTGGAAGTAGGTTCCCAGCAGGATCCAGGCGAAGAGGGCGTAGCCGAGAATGGCGCCCTGGATCCGGGCCCGGAACAGAGCCAGGAGGACGGCCAGGGCCGTCCCCAGGGTGGCCAGGGTCACCGCCGCCGAGACGGCGCCATGGGTGGTGATCCGCTCCCAGAAGATGCCGAGGATCACCCGGTCGGTGGGGTTGCATCCCTCCAGCAGCGCGCGGGCGCCCGCTTCCGGATCCTGCAATCCCAGCAGCAGGGCCACCGCCAGGCCGGCGGCGATGAGGGTGACCAGGCCGCCGGCCGCCAGGGCGCCCCACCCCGCCCTGCCCCGCCGGGCCAGCTCGCGGAAGTACCAGGCCGTGATCAGGGCGGCGGCGGGCAGGATGGGCAGCAGATAGCGTACCGCCTTCTTGCCCCCCAGGCTGAAGAGCAGCAGCCCTCCCAGGAACCAGAAGAGCAGGAAGAGCAACGGCTCCTGCTTCTCCCGCCGGGCGGTGCCCAGGGCGGCCACCAATGCGGCAAAGAGGAAGAGAGACCAGGGAAAAAGTCCGCCAAGCAACAGTGGCAGGTAGTACCAGACCTGCTTCTGGAAGCCGTCGGCGTTGCCCTCGGCCCAGTTCAGCGGTTCGTCCACGAAGAGGCTGCGGGCCACCTCCGGCGGAACCTGGAAGAGGATGACGAGATACCAGGCCAGGCCGATCACCAGGAAGAGGGCGATGCCCCAGGTGGGAAAGAAGCGCTTCACCTCCCCCCATCCCCGGGTGAATCCCACCAGCAGCAGAGCGGTGCTCATGGGAATGATGAAACCCACCGGCCCCTTCACCATCATGGCCAGGCCGATGATCACGAAGAACAGCAGCAGGTGTCGCCGACGATGCTGTTCCGGTTCCCCCAGGGCCCGCTGCAGCGCCACCATGGCCGCCAACACCAGGGTGGCGAGCAGAAGGTCCATGCGC
>CAYOJM010000120.1:0-5856 GCA_964404295.1 uncultured Sedimenticola sp.
ATCGATGTAACGGTAGAAAAGGATGCGGGTCACCGCGAGCAGGGGCAAAGCGGTGCCCAGAAACACCAGATGGCGTTTGAGGTCCCAGAGGTTGTTGGTATTGATCTGGTAATAGGCCCAAAGGACCAGGGAGGCGAGGAAGAAGGCCGAAAGCATGCGGAAGGCGATGCCCATGGCCTGCTCCCGTTGACGGGTGTCGTACAGCCCCAGTGCCACCATGGCCATGAGCGAGAGAACCGAAGCGAGCAGCGTCTCCCGCAAGGGCACGGGCACGTCAGCCGGGTAGAGCCAAGGCACGGCCGCCTTCAAGGTGAAATGGCTCGCCACGGTGACGAGCAGGAGTTCCACCGCCAGCAACAGCAGGAACTGAGCGTGCACATAGTGTCCGAACAGCTGGAATTTTCCTTTGCAGCAGTGGAACCGGGGCAAGGTGCGCTCTCCAATGGCGAAAGACGGTCCGACCTTCTCGGCGGGCCTGCGGTGGATGTGTTCGGGCACCGTTTCGGACTGGCTCTTCATCTTCCGTTCCATGGTCCTGCTCCTGTGTTGGGCGGGAACCCGGAGGTCCGGGGCGTCCTTGAATCAAGCAATTAACGGGCCAACGAGTCGTGAATATAACCTATTGATATTCGATCATTCCGGTCGGGCGGCCGTCGGCACTGCTTGCCTTTTGGGGCATGAGGGTGACAAAAAAGGTCACCCCGCTTTGGCCAGCTTTTCGTGTTTCAGCCCGTGCTTTTCCAGCAAGTTGTACAAAGTGGGGCGGGTGATCCCCAGCAGCTTGGCCGCTTCACTGATGTTGTCATTGGCGTGTGCCAAGGCGCGGCGTATGGCCTTGAACTCCGCCTCCTCCCGAACCTGTTTGAGATTCAGTGGTACGGAGTCCTCCTGCGGCGCGCTCAATCCCAGGTCCTCGGCGGTGATGTATCGCCCCTCGGCCATGATCACCGCCCTTTTGATCAGACCTTCCATCTCCCGGACGTTGCCCGGCCAGTCGTGGCTTTCCAACGCGCGGATGGCTTGGGGGTCGAAGCCTTTGATGGCGCGTCCCATGTCCCGGTTGAAACGGTCGAGAAACGCCCGCGCCAGCACCATCAGGTCACCCTCCCGCTCGCGCAAGGAGGGAATGTGGATGGTGACTTCGCTGATCCGGTAATAGAGATCCTCACGGAAACGCCCCTCTTCGATGAGGCGGGGCAGATCCTGGTGGGTGGCGCAGATGATGCGGGTATCCACCGGAATCTCTTGTCGGCCACCCACTCTTTCGATGACCCGCTCTTGGAGAAAACGCAGCAGCTTGGCTTGCAGCTCCAGAGGCAGGTCCCCGATTTCGTCGAGGAAAAGGGTGCCCCCGTCGGCGTACTCGATCTTGCCTTTGGTCTGCTTGTTGGCCCCGGTGAATGCGCCTTTCTCGTAACCGAACAGCTCGCTTTCGAGCAGATTGTCGGGGATGGCGGCGCAGTTGATGGCGACCATGCGTTTGCGCGCCCGCGGGCTGAGCGCATGCAGTGCGCGGGCGAACAGCTCCTTGCCCGTGCCGGAGGCCCCCAGCAGCAGCACGGTGATGTCGGTGGGGGCGACCTTTTCCACCATGCGACAGGCTTTGAGCATTTGGGGACTGGTGGCGATGATGCCGTCGAGCGGCATGTTCTCGCGTCCTGCTTGAAGGCGGCGGTTCTCCCGCTCCAGCTCGTAGACGTGATAGGCCCTGTCCACGATGAGCGAAAGAATGTCGGGATCCACCGGCTTCTGATAGAAATCGTAAGCGCCCATGGCGATGGCCTTCACCGCATTGGCGCGATCATTGTCGCCGGTGACCACCACGACGCGGGTTTCGGGGGCCAGGGCCAGAATCTCCTGGAGGGTGGCCAGTCCCTCGCTGACACCGCCGGGGTCTGGGGGCAGCCCCAGATCCAGGAGCACCACGCCTGGCTCGAATCGGCGCAGCTTTTCGATGGCGGTCTGCCGGTCCCCGGCGATCTCCACCTGGTAGCCATCGAAGCACCAGCGCAACTGGCTTTGCAGCCCTTCGTCGTCTTCCACTACCAGGAGGTTGCGTTTGCTCTCACTCAATTCGGCTGTCCTTTGGTCGAATGGCTCTCGGACTCCTGCGTTTCACACGGCTGGAGCGGCAGATCGATGCGAAACAGCGAACCTTTTCCCGGCGTGCTGGTCACCCGGATCTCGCCGCCCAGGGCCCGGATGTATTCCCGGCTTTCGAAAACGCCGATGCCCATGCCTGTGAGCCCCTTGGTGGAGTCGAACGGCTTGAACAGGCGCTCGCGGATGAACTCGGCGTCCATGCCCACGCCGGTGTCTTCCACTTCTATTATCGACCGATCCCCTGCCCGGAACAATCGAACCCACACATGGCCGTCTGCTTTTGTGGCCTCCTGCGCATTCTGGATGAGATGGCCGAAGACGGTGGCCAACTGCTCCTCGTCCGCCTCCACACACAAGGGTTCATCGGGCAGCGTCAATTCCGGAGCCGGTTTTTGTGCCGAACGCCGCTGCACCACCTTCTCCAGCAACCCCGCCAGGGAGAACGTCACCGGCCGGCCGCCGCGCAGGCCGCTGCGCATCTGCTCCATCAACCGGGTCATGCGGTTGACCGAGTTGCGCACCGTGTTGATGACGTCGTCCACGAAAGCGGGGTTGTGCTTGTGCTTCTCCGCATTGGCCACGATGAGCGACTGCTGCGCCAAGATGTTCTTGAGATCGTGCACGATATAGGCCGAAAGCCGGTTGAATGCTTCGAATTGACGAGCCTGCATCAATGCCTGGTCGGCCAGGTGCTGGGCCAGGTGGGCCGCCGCCTGCTGGCCGGCCATCTTCAACAGATCCCGGTCTTCCCAGTTGATGTGGTGGGCCACCTCTGGGCGGCGGATGACGAGAAAGGCCAGCAGCTCGTCACGAAACTGAAGGGGGGTGACCAGCCAGGCCTCATCCATTCCAAGCAGCCACTTCGGCAGCGCCAGCCCTTGGTACAGGCTGGGCGTGGCGTGGTATTCGTCCAGATCCACTACCCAGCCGGTGGATTCGAGGAACTGGAGCAAGGGGTCCGAGGCGTCCAGAATTTCGGTTCCATCGGGCGGCGCGAGCGCCCATTGGCCCACTCGCTCGTATCGGCCGTCGGCGGTCCGCGCCCACAACAGGCCGCCCCGGCTGTGGACCAGGGCCGCCAGGGCCCGGATCACGCGCTCGGGAATGGGATTGTCACCGCTGGCCAGGGTGCGGGTGAAGCGGCGCCATTCCTCGCGGTAATCGTACTTGTAACTGAAGAAGTGTTTGCTCAGCAGCACCCTCAAGCGGGCGCGCAAGGTATCGGAAAAGAGCAGGATGAGCAGAAGCAGCAACGCGCCGGCCACGAAGGCCACCTCCATCACGCCACCCCAGCTTCCGCCATACAGCCGAATGAAATAGCCGGCGAACGCCATCAGCAGCAGGTAGACGCCGGCCACCAACAGAGTGAGGGAGTGAAACACCACCTGGCGCGACACATGGATGCCCCGGGTCCAGCTTTCGTTGCGTGCCGCAGAAATGGCGATCAGAGGCGCGGCCAGGGTGTCCACGAATCCCCGTGCCCGCCACAGATCGGAATCGATCTGGCGGAACAGCAGCGCTTCCGAATACATGTAGAAGTCGTAGGCGAACAGGCAGCCCAATCCCAGGCTCAAGTGCTTCAATGCCCAACGCTCGTCCCCTTGGGCGTTGCGGAACAGCTGTTCCACCAGCAACAAGCCGGCCACGGAAAAACCCACCCAGACCACCAGCGGCGCATCCACCAGCAGATAGGCGGGCAGCGCCTCGGGGTCCACCAGGGAGCCGACGAGCAGAAGGGCCGACGCTCCCGCTGCGGTGCCCAGTCCCCACTGCCAGCGGATCCAGCGCCGTGGCGTCGAGCCGGCTTGTTCCGCGCGTCCCCTGAGCAGCCGGACCAGAAACAGGCACCACAAAAGATCACGGGCCAATTCGGACAGCTGCAGCAACGGCAAGGGCAGAGCCGCCGCCAAGGCGGTGAAGGCGAAAAGGGCCCACAAGGCGGTCGTCGCCGAGGCGAGCAACAGCAGCCCGGTGAGGTGCCGCTTTCGCCACGAGAGGATCAGCAACAATGTGAGGATGCCGTAAGCACCCGCCGCCAGCAGGTAGCCCAGAATACCTGCTTGGGTCATGGCCTGGAATTCGGTGAGGGCCTCCACGCCCCGAGGCTCAGGCCCGGATGGCCTGGGATTCCTGCTGCAGATTCACCGGCAGGAGCTGTTCCACCGCCAGGCTTTCGATGGCGGTGCGGATGTCCTCCTCCCCCAGCTCGTGCAGCTCTTCGACCATGCCGTGCAGCAGCAGACGGCTGCAGATGAGGTTGATCAAACGGGGGATGCCTTGGCTGTACTTGCGGATGTACGGGAAGATGGACTCGTCCAGGCGGGGGTCGTCCTGCCACCCCACGTGTCGCAGGCGGTGGAGGACGTACTCCCGGGTGGTCGCCTCGTCCAGCGGCTTCAAGTGGCAGGCGGCCACGATGCGCTGATGCAGTTGTTCGAGGCGTCTCGACAACACCAGGTCCCGCAATTCCTCCTGACCCACCAGGAAGATCTGGAGCAGGGGTTGGTTGTTCTGCTGCAGGTTGGTGAGCAGCCGCAGCTCCTCGAGCGCCGAGGCGGACAGATCCTGGGCTTCGTCGATGATGAGCAGGGGACGCCGTCCCTCCTGGTGGAGTCGCTGGAGATACTGGCCCAGCCGGTGAAGCAGCATGGCCTTACTGTCGTTGGCACCGTTGAGGCCGAAATCGAGCACCACCAGCCTCAGCAGATCCTCGGCCTCGAGCTGGGTGGAGGTCAGCCGGGAAAACTCCACGTTGCTGTTGGAGAGCCCGTTGATGAGGTCGTTGATGAGCGTGGTCTTGCCGGTGCCCGGCCGCCCGGTCACCATCACGAACCCTTCGCCCCGGTGCAATGCGTACTGCATGTACGCTTTGGCCTTGCGGTAACTGGAGTGGGCAAAGCAGAGGCGGGAGTCTGGGCTCAATCTGAAGGGTTCTTCCCGGAATCCGTAGAATCGTTCGTACATGGGGCTGGTGGCTCCTGTCGAGGGTGTCCGTGTCTTTGTTTCTATATATTGATGATATTGATGCCTTGCGTCGGGTTTGGTTGCAGCTCCCTGTGCTCCCCGTAACCGGGCCACATCCACGAACCGACCATTATACGGTATAGCTGGTGCCGGGTCTTTCGCCCTCTGCATGGCCTTGACGGGGTCTTTCCAGTAGACTTCTCCGCCACGGACAGCACCGGGTGGCTCAGGGAAATGTATGAAACCTTCTATCGTCTCGGCAAAGAGCCCTTTCGCTTAAGCCCGGACCCTGAATTCAGCTTCGCGCACCGCAGTTACGCCCGCGCCAAGGCATACATGCAGTACGCCTTCAACCGGGCGGAAGGGTTCGTGATGGTGACCGGGCGGCCGGGCACCGGCAAGACCACGCTCATCGGCGATCTGGTCAAAAGCCTGCCCCGCTCCCAAGTGAGCGTGGCCACCCTGGTGACCCCCCAGCTCGAGGCCGAGGATCTGCTGCAGATGGTGGCTCACGCCTTCGGCATCGGGGCGCCCATGCACAACAAGGCGCAGACATTGCAATATCTCACCCTCATGCTGCGTCGCGAGAGGGAGAAAGGGCGGCGTGCCCTGCTCATCATCGACGAAGCCCAGGACCTCTCCTCGGACGCGCTCGAGGAGCTGCGGCTGCTCACCAACCTGCAGCAGAACGGCCGCCCTTTGCTTCAGATCTTCCTGGTGGGTCAGGAAGAGCTCAAGGAGCTGGTTCACGAGAAAAGCATGGAGCAGGTATTTCAGCGTATCGTCGCC
>CAYOJM010000121.1:0-6104 GCA_964404295.1 uncultured Sedimenticola sp.
GCCCACCGCTGCATCTCCGCCCTTCACGAACAAGAGATCGACACCCTCATCGAAGGATTCACTGAACACCCCGCCGCGCTCAAAATCCTGCGCGCCCTCGGCTCCCGCTACATCGGGGTCTCCCAAAAGCTACGTCTGGGCGATGACGGCGTGGTGGAACACCGCATCCAGGCCTGCCACCGGATGGGCGTGCAAATCTTGGTGCCCAACATCGACGGTCCGGATCAGGTCAATCTGCTCTGGTCCGTCGGCGCCGACCTCATCGCCGGCGACTATGTACAACCGCCCACGACGGATCTCGGCTTCTCTTTCGAGCCGGCAGTGGCTTGATGACACCACCACCCCTGGCGCGCTTCCGTGCCCTGTTTCCAGAGCTCGCCGAGGAGCCCGAGCTGCTGGCGGCGCTCTCCACCCGGAGCACTCTGGCGCGGCTTCCCGCCGGTCACCACATCTGCTTGGAAGGGGCCGACTGCGAAAGTTTCGCTTTCGTGCTGGGGGGCATCGCCAGAGTCTACAAAGTGGGTGAGAGCGGGCGCGAGATCACGCTCTACCGCATCGAACCGGGAGAATCCTGCATCCTCACCCTCGCCTCCATCCTGTCCGGTCGCCGTTTCCCCGCGTTCGCCGTGGCGGAAACAGAACTCGAAGCACTGGTAGTTCCCAACGCCCTACTGCACGAATGGAATGCGCGCTTTCCCGTCTGGCGCCGTTACAGTTGGAATCTGGTGGCCCAGCGGCTGGCGGGCATCATCAGCCTGATCGAAGAGATCACCTTCCATCGCATGGACCAGCGTCTCTCAGACCTGCTGTCACGTTCGGATCGTTTTCCGCCCGGGAAAAGGGTCCGCATCACCCATCGGGAAATCGCCACCGAGCTGGGCACCTCGCGCGAAGTGGTCAGCCGACTCCTCAAAGAGCTGGAACGGCTCGGCCGAGTGGAACTGGGACGCGGCTGGTTGCGGGTCCGCCCATAAGCTGTGTGATCTTGTCACAGACATCCATCCTTGCCGCCACTATGCTGTCTTGCGCGATACGGTCGCCCATCGCGACCGACATGAAGAAAGAACAGAGGAGAAACGTCATGAAAACCAACGTGGGCGGTATCGACCGCATTCTACGCATTCTGGTGGGGTTGGCGGTCATCGGCTGGGGGGTGTACGCCAACAGCTGGCTGGGCGCCATCGGTCTCATTCCGCTGGTCACCGGTCTGCTGGGCTGGTGCCCCCTGTATCTGCCTTTTGGATTGAACACCAAGAAGTGACCGAACCTCCGCCGCTCCTCCAGAGCCGCCCTCGGGCGGCTTTTTCATGCCGGAATCGTGCCCGATTCGTCGCCAACAACATCCAAGGCCCCGTTTTGACGACGTTTTCTCAATTCACGCCGGTGCCGGACGAGGGCCCGAAAAACGGGACGTTTCTCACAACCGGAAGCAGTGCGAGGGGCCAAAATTGCGCTACCTGCAACCCAACCCGGTTCCACCATGCCCAAGGAAGAGATTCCCGAATTGCTTCTCGACCGATGTCCCGAACTTCAGCGCAAGCGACGTCTGGCCGACCGGCTGGGCCAGGCGCTCGCCGACTTGCCCGGACAGCCGGATGAGACGGCTCTACAGCGAAAGTCTCGCACCGGCCGCCCCCGTACTTTGGAAGAGGCGGTCCTGAGGCTCCGGCTACAGCGATCGCCTCCCGACGGCGAGTGACGCATGAAAAACCCCGGTCATTGCCGGGGTTTTTCAATGGGATTCCCAAGAGGAATTCAAGAGGACTGCCGTCGCTTGAGCGACTCCTGATAACGGCGATCCACCCGCTCCCTCAGCTCGCGACCCGGCTTGAAATGGGGCACGTATTTACCAGGCAAGGCGACCGGTTCCCCGGTCTTGGGGTTGCGACCCATGCGCGGGGGGCGGTAATGAAGCGAAAAACTTCCGAAACCGCGCACTTCGATGCGTTCACCTGAAGCCAAGGACTTGCTCATCTGCTCCAGGATGCACTTGACCGCCAGCTCCACGTCACGGTGCGCCAGATGGGGCTGCTGACGGGCGATGGCGTCGATCAGCTCGGACTTGGTCATCTTCTCCCCCTCGAAACCGGCGCGGGGCCGCACCCCGCGCCAAGCCTCCCGTTTTACTCGCTGGACTCCCGGTTGGCCAGCTGATCTTTGAGCAGATCGCCCAAAGAGGCCCCGGCGGAAGCGCCACCGGCCTTGTAGCTTTCGATGGTGGCCTTCTCCTCATCGGCCTCCTTGCCCTTGATGGAGAGCATGAGCATCCGGTTCTTGCGGTCGACACCGGTGAACTTGGCTTCGACCTCTTCGCCCTCCTTGAGCACGGAACGGGCGTCTTCCACCCGATCCCGGGAGATCTCGGAAGCGCGAATGTAGCCCTCCACGCCCTCAGCCAGCTCGACCTTGGCGCCCTTGGGCTCCACTTCCTTGATCACGCCTTTGACGATACTGCCCTTTTCATGAGTGGCCAGGTAGCTGGAGAAGGGGTCTTGATCCAGCTGCTTGATGCCCAGGGAGATGCGCTCCCGTTCCGGATCCACCGACAGCACCACGGTTTCGATTTCCTGGCCTTTCTTGTACTGGCGGATGGCCTCTTCACCCGGCACGTCCCAGGAGATGTCGGACAGGTGCACCAGGCCGTCGATGCCGCCCTCCAGGCCGATGAAGATGCCAAAGTCGGTGATGGACTTGATCTTCCCGGTGACATGGTCCCCTTTTTTGTGGTTCTCGGCGAACTCGTCCCAGGGGTTGGGCTTGCACTGTTTCATGCCCAGGGAGATGCGACGGCGCTCCTCGTCGATGTCCAGCACCATCACCTCCACCTCGTCGCCCACCTGGACCACCTTGGTGGGGTGGATGTTCTTGTTGGTCCAGTCCATCTCGGAGACGTGGACCAACCCTTCCACGCCCTCTTCGATCTCCACGAAAGCGCCGTAATCGGCAATGTTGGTGACCTTGCCGAACAGGCGGGTGCCCACGGGATAGCGGCGCATGATGTTCTCCCAGGGGTCCTCGCCCAACTGCTTGAGGCCCAGAGAGACGCGCATTTTCTCCCGATCGAACTTGAGCACGCGCACTTCGATCTCGTCGCCGATCTCCACCACCTCGGAAGGGTGCTTGACGCGCTTCCAGGCCATGTCGGTGATGTGCAACAGGCCATCGATGCCGCCCAGGTCCACGAAGGCGCCGTAATCGGTGAGGTTCTTGACGATGCCCTTGACCACCGCACCCTCCTCGAGGGTCTGGAGGAGCTTCTCACGCTCCTCGCTATACTCCTGCTCCACCACGGCGCGGCGCGAAACCACCACGTTGTTGCGTTTCTGGTCGAGCTTGATGACCTTGAATTCGAGGTCCTTCCCTTCGAGGTAAGCGGTGTCGCGCACGGGGCGCACGTCCACCAGGGAGCCGGGCAAGAAGGCCCGGATGTCGCCCAGATCCACGGTGAAGCCGCCCTTGACCTTTCCGGTGATGCGGCCGGTGACGATTTCGTCGTTCTCGAACGCTTTTTCCAAGGCGGCCCAGGCGTGGTGCCGCTTGACCTTCTCCCGCGAGAGACGGGTGCGTCCGAAACCGTCGTCGACCGCCTCCACGGCCACCTCGACGGTGTCGCCCACGGAGACTTCGAGCTCTCCGTCGGCGTTGGTGAATTCGCTCTTGGGAATCACGCCCTCGGACTTGAGTCCGGCGTTGACGATGACGTTTTCGTTGTCGATGTCGACCACGGTGCCGACGACGATGTCACCGGGTTTGAGATTGGTGTTGTTGAGGCTCTCTTCGAGGAGCTGGGCAAAACTTTCAGTCATGGGTTGATGGTCTCCGGCCCTGTAGGCCACTTTCCGCCGGACTCGTGCAAGCGCCCGGCCGATCGGTTGAGGTTGAACACACGCACGCCCAAGGCGCGCTCCCTAAGTTGTGCCGTCAAACGGCGTCGGATCGAACCACCCCCGGCAGCGCCTGGCGCACGGCGTCGAGCACGATTTCCACCACCGCGTCCACGTCGAGGTGGGTGGAGTCGATGATCCGGGCGTCCTCGGCCGGCTTCAGGGGTGCCACACTGCGGTTCCGGTCGCGGCGATCCCGCTCTTCGATTTCCGCAATGAGACCGGCGAGGTTAACATCCATGCCCTGTTCCTTCAACTGGTTATGGCGCCTGCGGGCCCGCTCCTCGGCGCTCGCATCGAGAAAGATCTTCACCGGCGCATCGGGAAACACCACGGTGCCCATGTCGCGCCCGTCGGCCACCAGGCCCGGGGGCCGGGCGTAGTCCCGCTGCCACTGGAGCAGGGCCTGGCGTACCTCGGGATGGGCGGCCGCTTTCGAAGCGTCGTTACCCGCGGTTTCGGTACGGATGGCCCGAGTCACCTCTTCGTCCCCGAGGAAGATGCGTCTCCCTTCGAAGCGGACCGGTAGGTTGCGGGCGAGGGCCGCCACCGTCGCGGCGTCTTCCAGGTCCACGCCAGCCTGGCGCGCCGCGTAGCCCACCAGGCGGTAGAGGGCGCCCGAGTCGAGGATCCGCCAGCCCAGCCGCCGGGCCACCTCCGCCGCCACCGTGCCCTTGCCCGAGCCGCTGGGGCCGTCGATGGTGATCACGGGCACCCCCTCAGCCACGGAGCACCTCGATCTTCAGCCCCACCCCGGCGGCCAGCCCGGCGAAGCCGGGGAAGGAGGTGTTGACGTTGTCGCAGTCCTTGATGCGGATGGTGCCCGAGGCGCGCAGGGCGGCCATGGCGAAGGACATGGCGATGCGGTGATCCCCATGACTGAGCACCTCGCCGCCGCCCAGGCTGCCGCCCCGGATGCGGATGCCGTCTGGCGTGGGCTCGGCCTCCACGCCCAACACGCGCAGGCCGTCGGCCATCACTTGGATGCGATCCGACTCTTTCACCCGCAACTCTTCCGCTCCGGTGAGCACCGTCTCGCCCTCGGCGCACGCAGCGGCGACGAAGATGGCGGGAAATTCGTCGATGGCCAGGGGCACCAGCTCCTCGGGAATCTCGATGCCGTGCAGCGGCGCGTGGCGCACCCGCAGGTCGGCCACCGGCTCGCCACCCACGTCGCGCCGATTCTCCACCTCGATGTCGGCGCCCATGAGGCGCAGGATGGTGACGACCCCGTCGCGGGTGGGGTTCATGCCCACATGCTCCAGCACGAGATCGGATCCCGGCGCGATGGACGCACCCACCAGGAAGAAGGCGGCAGAGGAGATGTCGGCCGGCACGTCGATGTCGCAGGCGGCGAGCCTGCCGCCGCCGGCAACACAGATGCGGCTCCCCTCGCGGCGCACCTCATAGCCGAAGCCGCGCAACATGCGCTCGGTGTGGTCGCGCGTGGGGGCCGGCTCGGTGACGCAAGTCTCCCCCTCGGCATAGAGCCCCGCCAGCAGCAGAGCGGATTTCACCTGTGCGCTGGCCACCGGCAGCTCGTAATGGATTCCACGCAACCGCGCCACCGGATGGATGATCAAGGGCGCGGTACCGGCCTCGGTGGTTTCGATGTCGGCCCCCATCCTCGCCAGCGGTTCGGTGACCCGGCGCATGGGACGGCTGGAGAGGGAGGCGTCACCGGTCAAAGTCACCTCGAACCCCTGCCCGGACAGCAATCCCGCCAGCAGCCGCATGGAGGTGCCGGAATTGCCCAGGTCCAAGGGGCCGTCGGGCTGCTTCAGGCCGTGCATGCCGACGCCGTGGATGGTGACCCGTCCCTCTTTCGGCCCCTCGATCTCCACCCCCATGGCACGGAAAGCGCGGAGCGTGGCCAAGCTGTCCTCGCCCTCGAGAAAACCGGTGACTTGGGTGGTGCCTTCCGCCAGCGAGCCGAGCATGACGGCGCGGTGGGAGATGGACTTGTCGCCCGGCACCCGCACCCTGCCCTGCAGGGAACCGCCGGGGTTGACGACGAAATCTGTGGTACCTTGCATCGAGGCGTTCCCTGGAGCGCCTGCCAATGGAGCGCTGAAGGCTAGCCGCTGTGACCCGAAAATACAAGCATTGCGCGGATTTCCGATTCCACGGCCCGCTGTGCGACTTCCTTCCTCGCCACCATCGCGAACGTCCCTTGCCCTACCGTTTCGACGGCCACCCCGGCATCAAGGATCCCATCGA
>CAYOJM010000122.1:0-8859 GCA_964404295.1 uncultured Sedimenticola sp.
TGAGAGGATCCTGGGCTTGAAGCTCGGCGCCGATCTCGGTGCGCGGCTCCTTGTCCAGGAAGAGGTCCAACCGCCGCCGCGCGCCGATGCGGTTGTGGTGGCCGCACTTGGGGCAGACGTCCATGTTGTGCTCCATCTCGGCGCGGTAGAGGATGGCGCCACACCCGGGGCACTTGCTCCAGAGCCCCTCGGGAACCGCCTTCTTGGCCCTGCCCTCGGTGCGGATGACGCTGGGCAGCAGCTTGTCGAACCAGTTCATCTCTTCGTCCTCGCCTTCAGCCCTGGTCCATGGCGGCGCGCATGGCGGCCACCAGACCGTGAAGATCCGTTTTTATCTTATCAGGTTCACCGAGGTTTTCCTCGATGCGGCGCACCAACGCACTGCCCACCACCACAGCATCGGCCAACTTCGCCATGGCGGCGGCGGTTTCTGGATCCTTGATCCCGAATCCCACGCCGAGGGGCAGGTCGGTCACCTGGCGCAGCTCGGCCAGTTTGCGCGCCACTTCGTCCAGAGCGAGATTGGCGGCGCCGGTGACCCCTTTCAGGGAGACGTAATAGATGAAGCCGCTGGCCGCCGAGGCGATCATCTCCAACCGCCGGCGGTCGCTGGTCGGAGCGGCGAGAAAGATGGGATCCAAAGCGTGGCTGCGCAGGGACTGGACCAGATCGTGGCTCTCTTCAGGCGGCATGTCCACGGTGAGCACGCCGTCCACCCCGGCCTCCGCGGCGGCGGTGGCGAAATCCTCGTAGCCCATCACCTCCACCGGGTTGAGGTAGCCCATGAGGATCACCGGGGTGTGGTCGTTCTCCTCACGAAAGCGGCGCACCATGGCAAGCACGTCACGCAACGCCACGTGGTGGGCCAATGCCCGCTCGCTGGCGCGCTGGATCACGGGACCGTCCGCCATGGGATCGGAGAAGGGAACCCCCAGCTCCAGCAAATCGGCCCCCGCCTCCACCAGGACGTGCATCAGGGGCACCGTCTGTTCCGGGTGGGGGTCGCCGGCGGTGATGAAAGGGATGAGGGCGGTGCGCCCCTGCTTCGTCAAATCGGCGAAGGTCCGTTCGATGCGGCTCATAGCTTGATCCCCTCCCGCGCGGCCACGGTGTGCATGTCCTTATCGCCCCGCCCGGAAAGGTTCACCAGCACCTTCTGATCGGGCCGCATCCCGCGGGCCAGCTCGAGGGCATAAGCCACGGCGTGGCTCGACTCCAGGGCGGGAATGATGCCCTCGGTTCGGGTCAGGGTGTGAAACGCGGCCAGGGCCTGCTCGTCGTCCACAGCCACGTACTGGACCCGGCCGATGTCCTTGAGCCAGGCGTGCTCCGGCCCCACGCCGGGATAGTCCAACCCGGCGGAGATGGAGTGGGTCTCGATGATCTGGCCGTCGTCGTCTTCCATCAAGTAGGTGCGATTTCCATGGAGCACACCAGGCCGGCCGGCGCACAGGGGCGCGGCGTGACGGCCGCTGTCGAGCCCCTCTCCCGCCGCCTCCACGCCGTACATGGCCACCCCTTCATCCGCGAGAAAAGGATGAAACAGCCCGATGGCGTTGGAACCGCCGCCCACGCAAGCCACCAGGGCGTCGGGCAGATCGTTGGTCATCACCTGCATCTGTTGGCGCGCCTCGCGGCCGATGACGGCTTGAAAGTCCCGCACCATGGCCGGATAGGGATGGGGACCGGCCACGGTGCCGATGATGTAGAAGGTGTCGTCCACCGTGGCCACCCAGTCGCGCATGGCTTCGTTCAAGGCATCCTTGAGCGTCTTGGAACCGGAGGAGACGGCCCGCACCTCGGCGCCGAGAAGGCGCATACGGTAGACATTGGCCTCCTGACGCGCCACATCCACCTCGCCCATGTAGATCACGCACTCCAGCCCCAGGCGGGCCGCCACCGTGGCGGTGGCCACGCCATGTTGGCCGGCGCCGGTCTCAGCGATGATGCGGGTCTTGCCCATGCGTTTGGCCAGCAGGGCCTGACCGATGGTGTTGTTCACCTTGTGGGCGCCGGTGTGGTTGAGATCCTCGCGCTTGAGATAGATCTGGGCGCCCCCGTTCTCTCGGCTGAGGCGCTCGGCATGGTAGATGGGCGAGGGCCGGCCCACGTAGTGTTGCAGGTCGGCGTCGAGCTCGGCGAGGAAGGCCTCGTCTTTCATGTACTTCTCGTAGGCCTCGCGCAGCTCCTCCAAGGGCTCCATGAGAGTCTCGGCCACGAAGAGGCCGCCGTAGGGGCCGAAGTGGCCGTGTTCGTCCGGCATGCGCCGGTAGTCAGGCTTGTCCAAGGTGAACACCTCGCATGAATCGTTCGATCTTGTCTGGATCCTTGATGCCGGGCGCCGCCTCCACGCCGCCGCTCACGTCCACCGCCCAGGGCCCCACCCGGCGTACCGCTTCGGTCACGTTCTCCGGCGTGAGCCCGCCGGCGAGCACGATGCGCGGCGCCAGGGACGGCGGAATGCGGTCCCAATCGAAAGCCTCGCCGGTACCGCCGGGCACGCCGGGCCGATAGGCGTCCAGCAACAGCGCCCGCGCGCCTGCATAACGCGCCGCTTCCGCCGCCGGGTCCACGCCGGTCTTCATGCGCACCGCCTTGATCCAGGGACGACGGTGGCGGGCGCAATAGTCCGGACACTCATTGCCGTGGAACTGGAGCAGATCCACGCCCACTTCGTCCACCACCCGAGCAATGGCATCGGCGTCGGCGTTGACGAACAACCCCACGGTGGTGACGAAAGGGGGCAGGGCCGCAGCGATTTCCGCCGCCTGTTCCACCTCCACGTACCTGGGGCTGGGTGGATAGAACACGAATCCGACGGCGTCGGCTCCGGCCCGAGCGGCGGCCAAAGCATCCTCCGCGCGGGTGATGCCGCAGATTTTCACTCGCGTACGCATGAGAAAAAATTATATCAAGGAAGATGCCGCCACCTCGGCCGGACCGATCGCCTCCACCCGCCTGGGTGGACAGCGAGCGCGCCTTCGCTACGTTCTGAAAAGGGACGACCGATCACAGGAAGCGAAGCGGATCCCGAGGTGTACGTCGGGGACGAGGCAGTTCGAATTCCGCAGGATAGTCGACGTGGTGGAAATAGAGCCCATGAGGCGGCGCCGTCACACCACCCAAGGTGCGGTCGCGGTGCGCCAGCACCTCGGCGGCCCAATCCTCGGCCGCCTCGCCCGAGCCGATGGCGATGAGCACGCCGGCGATGTTACGCACCATGTGGTGCAAGAAACCGTCCGCCCGCACCTCGAGACAGACCAGATCGTCCTGCCGCTCCACCCTCAAATGGTGGATGGTCCGCACCGGATGCTTGGCCTGGCAGTGGACCGTGCGATAGCTGGTGAAGTCATGGGTGCCCACCAGCGCCTGGCCCGCCCGGTGCATGCGTTCCGCGTCCAACGGACGGTGGATCCAGGTGACCCGGCGGTGGAAGATGGCCGGCCGGCTGAGGCGGTTGAGGATCCAGTAGCGGTATGTGCGCGCCACGGCGGAAAAGCGGGCGTGGAACGCTTCCGGCACCTCCACCGCCCAGAGCACGCAGAGATCCTTCGGTAGGTTGACGTTGCCGCCCATCACCCAGCCGTGGGGCGGCCGCCGCGCTTCGGTGTCGAAGTGGACCACCTGCTCGCTGGCGTGGACGCCGGTGTCCGTGCGCCCGGCGCAGGCCACTGCCACGGGTCCGTCGGCCACCTTCGACAACGCCGCCTCCAGCGTCTCCTGCACGGTGCGCACGCCCGGCTGCTGGGTCTGCCAGCCATGGAAGCGGCTGCCGTCGTATTCCACGCCCAGTGCGATTCGCAATCTTCGTCTCCCGGAAACAAGGAAGGGCGCCGCAGCGCCCTTGGAATCACGGTTGGAGGACGCCTCATCCATCCAGCTGGGAGAGGAGCTCCGTGGCCGCCTCCTTCTGCTGCGGCGTGCCGTCCTCCTGCACTTCCTGCAGGATGCTGCGGGCACCGTCGGCGTCGCCGATCTCCATGAAGGCCTTGGCCAGCTCCAGCTTAGTCTCCACCTCGTCGCCAATGGTGGAATCCTCCTTCTGGCCAGTCTGCTCCTCCCGAATTTCCGCCTGCGGTTCCTCCTCACCGGATTCACTGCCAAGGGATCCCTCCCGCTCGGCAACGGCGTTCTGCTCCAGGTCGACCGGCTGGTCCAGGATCCGGGAATCGGCCATCACCTCCTCCAGGTCGTCGGCGAGGTCGGCCAGCGTATCATCCAGGGTAGCAACGTCCACGCCCAGATCGTCCAGTTCCGACAGGCCTCCAAGTTCAGTGTGCAATTCGGTCTCGTCCAGGTTCAGGCTGAGATCATCTACCCTGGCCGCCTCCTCGGCCAACTCATCAGGCTCTTCGGGCTCGACCCGCAGACTGGGCAGCTCCAGGTCCATGTTGCTGAAGGCCTCCAGGGGGTCGCTGTCGGAATTGAGCTGAGAATCCACCTCTTCCGCAAGGGTGCTCAGGTCGAGGGAAAGATCACTGTCCCGCCCCTCCAGGTCATTGTCCGCGGCAATGGCACCGGCCACGGCCGCTGCGGCGAAGAGGGGGTTCGCGCGGTCCAGGTCGCGCCCCATGGTCTGGATGTGCTCCCACGCCTCGGGATCCTCCTTGTCCTGCCCGTCGGCCACCATCTCCTCCGCGAGCTTTCTGAATTCGTCCTTCTTCTGCGTGGCGAAGTAGACCTCGAGCATCTTGTGCCGCACCGCGGCGCTGGTATCACCGTTCTGCATTGCCTCGCGGAGGATCTCCTCCGCCTGGCTGTACCGCCCGTAGGCGATGTAGACATCCGCTTCGGAAACAGGGTCCACCTCGGTGGTTTCATCATGCAACGCTCGCAGCTCCTCGGTGGAATACTCGCTCAGGAAGGAGGTGTCGCTGATGGTGCTGTCGACCGAAGCGAGCGCCATGGCCGATGCGCCTCCATCCTGGAGGATGCTCTCTTGCTCCTCCCCGGCACCGTCCTGCGCTACCGAAGCCGATGGCGGCGGCTCCTGGTCTTCAGGCTCCTTCTTGTTGCGCCGCGCCGCGAGCAACCCCAGCAGCAGCAGCGCCGCACCGCCGCCTGCGACCAGTTGCCAGTTGTCCGTGAGCCACTGCCGCCAGAAAGGCACCGCCGGGGGCTGCGGAAGGGGTTCGGCAGCTGGTTTGGCCGCTTCCCGCGCAGTTTCAGGAGCCGGAACCCCGGCCTCTCCGCCGATGGGGGCTGAAGGCACCACGGGTTCCGCCTCTGCCGGCGAAGGCGCCTCCTCGACGGCCGGAACGGCCTCTTGCACCTCCACTTCGGGCGCTTCGGCCGCGGCGGACGGGGATTCGGGCTCGGTGCCGGCGGTCGCGGCCGCCTGGGCCTGGAGCTGCGCCAGCTCCTGGTCCCTCAGCTCGAGCAGCCGCTTCATGTCCTCCAGCTGCTGTTCCAGCGCGCTCATGCGTTCGCGCAGATTCTCCGACTCCTGGCGCGCGGTGGCCGCCTGCTCCTCGACCAGCATCAGCTTCTGTTTCAGCGCCTGCACGTCGCCTTCGCCGGCAGCGCCGCTCTCCGCAGAACCGGCCTCCTGCGCGGGCGCCTGCTCCGCGCCGGCGATCCGCAGCCTGCCCTCCTCGGAGGCGCCCCCGGAGGGTTCGGCGGCCGTCCCAGCGGGCGCTGCGGCCTCCTCGACCCCGCCTTCCGCCTTCTCCGCCTTCGCGGCGACGACCGGCGCCTCTCCCTGGGCTAGTTGCCGGAACTCGGCCACCGCCTCGCGACGCCCGATCCGTTCGATCTCGTTGAGCTCCGGAATCCGAAGCACGCGCCCCTTCTTCAGGAGGTTGATGTTGCCGTTGAGAAAGGCCTGCGGGTTGGCCCGGTAGAGCGCCACCATCATCTGGTGGACGGTGATCCCCGCGGGACGGATGCGGTCGGCGATCTGCCAGAGGGTCTCGTTGCGCCGCACCGGCCCGTATTCGCCGCCGGGCACCACCGCGGTGGCCGCAGGTGCTTCCGCCCGGCCCACGGCGCCACTTCTTCCGCCGGCGGCCTGCTCGACCTTCGGCGCCCGCCGCCCGGTGGTGACCGGCGGGTCGAGAAGCACGGTGTATTCACGCACCAGCTTGCCCTTGGGCCAGGTGACCTGAACGAAGAAGTCGAGGAAGGGCTCGCGTATGGGGACCTCGCTGGTCACCAGGATCACGGCGCGCCCGTCCCGCTTGCGCAACGTCTTGAAACGGAGCCGGGAGAGGTGGAAGGGACGCTCCACCCCCGTCCGCGCGAAGACTTCGGCGGGCGCGAGCCCCACCTTCAGGGTGTCCAACTGCCCCTTCTCCACAGAGAGCAGCTCGATCTCTCCCTTGAAATTCTCGTTGAGCGCCGAGCTGGTCCGGATCTCCCCCAGCCCCAGGGCATAGACAGACAGCGGCAGCGTGCTGCTCACCGCCAGTGAAACCGCCATCGCCAGCTTGCGGACCATAGTTCCTCCCGATTCACACCGCTTCTGTTGTGGTTACCCCCGGTCCCGACAACGTGCGGGTTCGGCCGGCCGTCCGGGCCGGCGTCTCTCCCCTCACCCGCCAAGAATCTCAGGATACTTCTGATGAATGCAAGCCAACTATAGCGCACGCAAAATTTTTTCACCAACCACCGGCGGCCCAAAGTGCGATCTGGCTCAAATGGGCAACCTTCACCGCTCGAGCAGGATGCGCAGCATCCTGCGCAGGGGTTCCGCCGCCCCCCAAAGAAGCTGGTCGCCCACGGTGAAGGCGGCCAGGTACTCCGGCCCCATGTTCATCTTGCGCAGCCGGCCCACGGGCACGCTCAGGGTGCCGGTGACCTTCGCCGGGGTGAGCTCCTGCATGGTGACCTCCCGCTCGTTGGGAACCACCTTCGACCACTCGTTGGCCTCGTCGAGCATCGCTTCGATCTCGTCCAGGGGTACGTCTTTCTTCAGCTTGACGGTGAGCGCCTGGGAGTGGGAGCGCATGGCGCCGATGCGCACGCAGATGCCGTCGATGGGCACGGGACGGTCGCTGCGGCCGAGGATCTTGTTAGTCTCCACCTGGCCCTTCCACTCCTCCTTGCTCTGGCCGTTCTCCAGCTTCACGTCGATCCAGGGGATGAGGCTGCCGGCCAGGGGCACGCCGAAGTTCTCCACGGGGAAGTCGTCGCTGCGCAGGGTCTCGGTGACCCTGCGGTCGATCTCGAGGATGGCCGAGGCGGGATCGTGGAGCAGGTCGGCCACGGCGTGGTGCAGGGTGCCCATCTGGGTGAGCAGCTCGCGCATGTTGCGCGCGCCGGCGCCCGAGGCGGCCTGGTAGGTCATGGCGCTCATCCACTCCACCAGGTCGTGCTGGAAGAGCCCGCCCAGGGCCATGAGCATGAGGCTCACGGTGCAGTTGCCGCCGATGTAGTCCCTCACGCCCTCGTCCAGCGCCCGGTCGATGACATCCCGGTTCACCGGGTCGAGGACGATGACGCTGTGGTCGGCCATGCGCAGGGTGGAGGCGGCGTCGATCCAGTAGCCCTCCCAGCCGGCGCTGCGCAGCGCCTCGTACACCTGCTGGGTATAGCTGCCGCCCTGGCAGGTGACGATCGCCTCCATCTGCTTCAGCTCGTCGAGGTCGGTGGCGTCCTTCAGCGGTGGGATCTCCCGGCCGATGTCGGGCCCCTTCTGCCCCACCTGGGAGGTGGTGAAGAAGACCGGCTCCTCGATGTCGGCAAAGTCGTTCTCCTCGCGCATGCGGTCCATGAGCACCGAACCCACCATGCCGCGCCAGCCTACGAAACCTACTCTTTTCATCATTGCGTTCCTGGTCGATCGTTTGATTGCGTCGATTGCCGGAGGCGGCCGCTGCGCGGCCTGTCCGGCCTACGGGTGCTTCGGCGCGAGGGCGCGCCTCCTACAGCGCCGCCACCACGGCGTCGCCCATCTCCGAGCAGCTCACCTCGCGCATCCCTTCCGAGAGGATGTCGGCCGTGCGCAGCCCGTCGTCCAGCACCCGGTTCACCGCCGCCTCGATGCGACCCGCCATCTCCGCCCGGTCCAGGGAGTAGCGGAGCATCATGGCCACCGAGAGGATGGTGGCCAGCGGGTTGGCCTTGTCCTGGCCGGCGATGTCGGGCGCCGAGCCGTGGATGGGCTCGTACATGCCCTTGCCCGTCTCGTCCAGGGAGGCCGAGGGGAGCATGCCGATGGAGCCGGTGAGCATGGCGGCGGCGTCGGAGAGGATGTCGCCGAACATGTTGGTGGTGACCATCACGTCGAACTGCTTGGGTGCCTTCACCAGCTGCATGGCGGCGTTGTCCACGTACATGTGGCTCAGCTCCACGTCGTCGTACTCCTCGGCCATGACGCGGGTGGCCACCTCGCGCCAGAGCTCGGTGCACTCGAGGACGTTGGCCTTGTCCACCGAGCAGACCCGCCGGTCGCGCTTGCGGGCGATGTCGCCCGCCACGCGCACGATGCGGCGAATTTCGCTCTCGCGGTAGACCAGGGTGTTGAAGCCCTCCCGTTCCCCGTTGTCGAGGGTGCGCACGCCGCGTGGCTGGCCGAAGTAGATGCCGCCGGTGAGCTCGCGCACGATCATCAGGTCCAGCCCCGAAACCACTTCAGGCTTGAGGGTGGAGGCGTCGGCCAGCTGGGGATAGAGCAGCGCCGGACGCAGGTTGGCGAAGAGCCCCAGTCCCGAGCGCAGCCCCAGCAGCCCCTTTTCGGGGCGGATGGCGATGTCGAGGGATTCCCACTTGGGACCGCCCACGGCGCCCAGCAGCACGGCATCGGCGGCCTTCGCCTTTTCGAGGGTCTCGTCCGGCAGGGGAACGCCGGTGGCGTCGATGGCGGCGCCGCCCACGGGCGCCTCGTCCAGCTCGATGTCGAGCCCCTGGCCCTGGAGT
>CAYOJM010000123.1:0-6630 GCA_964404295.1 uncultured Sedimenticola sp.
CAAACCCTCTCTCAACGCCAGATGCGGGAGTTCACGGCTCTGTTGGAACACAGCTTTTCCAACCTGGAACGGGTGCCTCCTTTGCTCGTGGACACCGGCGAGCATGGGCCGTCTCCCTCTTTCTTTCGAGAACGCCTTGCCCGAGAACTGAAAAACCGCCGCCCTGCGCTGGAGATCGACTGGGACATCACGACCATCTACTACATGGATCCGGCAGGCAAGATCCATTACACCCAAGGAGAACACCACATTCCTGCGCCGCTGGAGACGATCATGCGCCGGGCGTTGTCCGAGGAGCGCAGCCAACGCCTTCTAATCTGCCGAGGGGAGTGCCGGCAGTACGTCGCCACCCCGCTGCTCAACCAGGGTGAGTTGGCCGGCGTGCTCCTTTTGGGCCGAACCGTGGCCGACGCCGTCTATGGATTCCGTCGTATCACCGGCTCCGACCTGGCCATTCTGGCCGCGGACGAAAAGACCGACAGAGACCAATTGCTGAAACCTTGGAACCGGCGCTTGGCGTTGGCCTCCAACAGCGATCAGATCTCCACCTTGCTCCAAGCGCTGGCGGCAGAGCTGTCGTACACCACCCTACCGGACAGAAAGCCATTGCCTTTTGAACACCGGCGCCACTATTACGATCTGCTGCGCATACCAGGCCGCGACCTGCCCTGGCAGGACGACAACGACTACTTGGTGATCAGTGACATCACCGACGACACCCGTTACATCCAGGAGGCTCATAGGCAGGCGGTGGTGGTGGGCTTGGGCGGATTTCTCGCCTCTGAAATATTGCTCCTTCTATTGCTAGGCCCTCCTATGGCGCGTCTGCGGCGCTTGGCCACGCTGCTGCCGCGGCTGGCCGAGGGTCGGGGCGCCAGCATGACGATGGAAGTCGCCCAGCGCGCCCAGAAGTTCGAAGACGAAATCGACGTGGCCACCCGCGCCTCCGCCATCCTCGCCCGGCGCCTGGAGTTGCTCAACCGTCGGGTGGAGGCGCGCACCCTCACCCTCACTGAACGCAGCGAGGCCCTGCGCCGGGAAAGGGATTTCGTCTCCGGGTTGCTCCAAAGCGCTCAAGTGGCCATCCTCACGCTCGACACCGAAGGCAAGATCCAGTCTATCAACCCGGAGGCGGAACGCGTGCTCGGACCTGCCAAGCAGACATTGCTACGGCGTCTGCCGGAGCTGCTCGAGCCGGCCGCCGAACGAGAGTTGGAACGGGCACTCGATGCTCTGACCCGGGGCCGGATCGATGTGCACCGACATGAAGGCGACCTGAAATCACCTTCGGGACGAATCCGCACCCTTTCTTGGGTCCATTCCCGTCTCCCCGGCACCGTGGCGAAGACGGACGATGCCTGCATCCTATCGGTTGGACTGGACGTGACTGAACGCAAGGAGGCCGAGGCCAGCCTCGCCTGGCTTGCCGACCACGACCCCTTGACCGAACTGGTCAATCGTCGGCGCTTTCAAGAGGAGTTTCGCGGATTACTGCTGCGCAGCTTGCGTTACCACCATGCCGGCGCCCTGCTGTTCATCGATCTGGACCAGTTCAAGTATGTGAATGACACCAGCGGCCACCAAGCGGGCGACCTCATGCTGAAGATGGTGGCCGCCAGCTTGAAACGACTGGTGCGCGAAAGCGATCTGCTCGCCCGTTTGGGCGGAGACGAGTTCGCTCTGGTCATGCCGGAAGCCGATGCTGAAGGAGCGCGGCAGATGGCCTCTCGCATTCTCGAAGCGCTGTCCCGTATCGAGTTGCCCACCGACGGCCACGTTCACCGGGTCTCCGCCAGTGTCGGCATCGCCCTGTTTCCCGAACACGGCGAACAAGTCCAGGATCTCATGGCCCATGCCGACCTGGCCATGTACCAGGCCAAAGAGATTGGACGAAACCGGTGGCATCTCTTTTCCTGGGACGAGCAGCGACGCAAACAGCTCAACGAAGAGGTGTATTGGAAGCAGCGCATCGAATCGGCCCTGAGCGAGGAGCGGCTGTTCCTCGAATATCAACCCATACTTGAGATCGCGTCCGGGCACATCAGCCACTATGAAGTGTTGGTGCGCATGCTCAGCCGAGACGGTAAAGTGGCGCTGCCAGGGAAATTCATTCCCGTAGCCGAGCGCACCGGGCTGATCCATCGCATCGACCGATTGGTACTCGAGCACGCCATCGATGTCCTGGCAACCCATCCGAAAGCCGATTTTGCCCTCTCCATCAACCTCTCCGGCAAGGTGGTGGACGAACACCACTTTCTTCCCATGCTGGAAAGCCTGCTCAAACGAAGTGATGTGGCGCCTCAACGCCTGCTCATCGAGATCACGGAAACCGCTGCCCTGGCCGACATGCCGGAAGCGGCCCGCCTCATGGCAGGTCTGCGCGCCCTGGGTTGCCGCACCGCCTTGGACGACTTCGGAGCCGGTTTCTCTTCTTTCTACTACCTTCGGGAACTGGCTCTGGACATGGTCAAGATCGACGGCAGCTTCATCCGGCACTTGCCAAGCAGCCGAGAGGACCAACTCTTCGTCAAGGCCATCAGCGAAGTGGCCCAGGGGCTGGGCAAACAAACCGTGGCCGAATTCGTAGAGGATCAGGAGACCTTGGAGATGCTCGCCCGCCTGGGCGTGGACTATGCCCAGGGCTATCACATCGGTCGCCCGGGTCCTTTGCCTCACCCGGCCCCAGGAGTGAAACCGGCTCCCGTCTGAACGTCCGCTACCGGCTCCAGCCGCACCAGCAAAGAAAAGGGCGGCGGCTTCACCGGAAGGGCCGGTCGCACTTGCCAGCCGCTGCCCGGCGCCACATCCAAAGGCCGCCCGGCACGGTCCCACATGGCTTCCAGCCGAAATCCATGGGTGCCCCGAGGCGTCACCAGCTCCATGCGATCGCCGACCCGAAAACGGTTCTTCACCTCGAACCAGTGGGGCTCGTCCACCATCGACCCGGCCACGAAACGGGCTCGATCCGAGACCGACGCACCACGCCGGTAATTCTGCAATTCGGCCGTCTCGTGACGCTGCAGGAATCCGTCGGTGTAACCGCGGCTCGCCAGGTGTTCCAACTCCGTCAGTAGAGCCGGATCGAAAGGACGCCCGGCCAGGGCATCGTCGATGGCCCGCCGGTAGACGCCGGTGGCGCGGGCGACGTAATAATGGCTTTTGGTGCGCCCCTCGATCTTGAGGCAATCGACACCCATGGCCACGAGACGGTGAACATGCTCCACCGCGCGCAGGTCACGGGAATTGAGAATGTAAGTTCCGTGCTCGTCCTCCTCGATGGGCATCAGTTCACCCGGACGTTCCAGTTCTTCGAGAAAGTGGACCCGGTCCGCCCGTGGATGACGCCCATTCGTGACCCGATACGCCCACCGGCAGGCGTTTGTGCAGGTTCCCTGATTGGCATCGCGATGGTTGAAATAACCCGACAACAGACAGCGTCCGGAATAGGCGATGCACAAAGCACCGTGGACGAACACCTCCAGCTCGACGTCGGGCACCGCCTGCCGGATGGCCTCGATCTGCTCCAGCGACAGCTCGCGTGAAAGAATCACCCGGCGAATCCCCTGGCGCTGCCAGAATCGGACGCTGGCGGTGTTCATGGTGTTGGCCTGGACCGACAAATGGACGGACAACTCGGGCCAGTTCTCCCGCACCAGCAGGATCAACCCGGGATCGGCCATGATGAACGCATCCGGCCCCATCTCCACCACCGGCCGGATGTCATCGAGAAAGGTGCGGACCTTGGCATCGTGTGGCAACACATTGACGGCCACGTAGAACTTCCGCCCCCCGGCGTGGGCCTCCTCGATGCCCCGGCGCAGATTCTCCTCCAGGAAATCGTTGTTGCGCACCCGCAGACTGTAGCGAGGCAAACCGGCGTACACGGCGTCCGCCCCATAGGCGAACGCATAACGCATGTTACGCAGGGTGCCAGCGGGAGAGAGCAGTTCGGGCCGTTTCATGGCCTGGCGCCCCATTTCGGAACGATGTTCACCGACGCCGGTCACCGTAACGGAAACGGCGGAAGAAGGCCGGTTGCAAAAGCCAGACCAGCTCGCCGCGACCCTCTTCCACATCGCGCCATCCGTCCGCCTCCAGATCGAGACGTGCCATCCCTGCGGTGGGCATCCGCACCCGCCCCCCGGTGAGCGCATGAACGAGGCCGGACCAGGTGGGTTCGTGTCCCACGAGCATGATCCTGTCGTGTTGATCCGGCAGATCTCGGATGAATTCAAGCACCTGCGCCACCGTGGCCTGATAGAGCGCATCGCTGAAACGCACATCGGGTGCCCAATCGCCGGCACGAAGCGCCAGGTCCAAAGTGGCGCGTGCCCGCAACGCCGTGGAACAGATCACCAGTCCGGGCAATCGGGTACCCGACAAAGCGAGCAACATGCCCATATTCTGGGCATCCCGCTCGCCTCGCAGCGAGAGCGGGCGGTCGTGATCCCGTTCGAAAGGGGCGTCCCAGTCGGACTTGCCGTGACGGAAAAGGAACAACCTTCGGCTCATCTCACGCCATGGATTGATAATAGAGGTTCTGTGGGTGTTTCGCTTCGGCGAAAAAGTACCACCGCTCGGCCACCAAGCCCAGATATTGGGCGATGAACGCGGCAATGGGGATCCAAGGCGAGGCCAACCACCAGGCGGCACCGAGGAGGAGCACCGGCGCCACGAACACCATGAACAGGAAGAAACGGCGCACCCACCGCAACACGGCCGGGGAGGCTCCGTGGAAGAACTCCCGGGTGTTGAACGAGCCGCCCATGAACCCCTGGGAACGCTGGACGATCCGGTTGTGACGGATGCCGATGGCGGTCTCCAACGTGCTTTTGTGCACCAGGCGGGCATTACGCCGGATGGAGAGCAGCCGCCCGATCCCTGCGGCCAGAGTAAAAATGACCGCCCAAGCGCCGAAAAAGCCCACCAGGTCCGCGCCACTCCAAGCGGAGAACGCAGCCGCGAACATGAACCCCGAGGCGATGCCGAACAAGGTGAAATTGACCAATGTGTAGGGTGAATGCCACTCTTCGATGAACTTGATTCCAGCGTAGATCATGGCGGTGCATCCGAACAGAGCGAAAGCAGTCACCGCTCCCAGCACACCCAGCACCAGGGTGGCATCCACAGGAATCCGGCCCTTCACCACGAACAAGGGCTGGGTCCAGCCAAGCCAGTGAAACACGCCATAGAGCCCCACCAGAAGCATGAATACCGGCAACAGGACCACCTCGCGGGAAAGCCAAGAGGTGCGCCACCGAGCCATCGCACGCCACGCCCGCTCGGGACGCCCCAAGTGAAACAGCGATGCGAACAGACCCAAAACCAGAAAGACCAGACTCACTCCGCTTCCCACAGCGTAAAAACGCAGATTGTCCTGGGGCTGCAACAGGTTGGCCAATGAATAGACCTGTCCGGTGACCAGCGCCAGGAAGAGCCCCTGACCCACGCCGATGAGGGTGGTGAGGAAGATGACGGAAAAGGCAGGGTGCATGTTGTTCTGACTCGCGTTCCAGTTGCATTCATGGTGGCCGGACTTCAGTCCGACGTCCGCCCATGTGGTTTGCGTCGGTCGGGCGGCTGGGCCGGCGGGAGGCTGCCACCGCCTCACTGTGCGATCTCATCGACCCTCCACGGCCTTGCGACGCTCGGCCGATCTCCGCCCCCCTTGAGGACTGCGAAAAGGCCGATTGCTCCACAGCCTGGCCCACGGGACACGAAGCGAAGACAGGCATCATCAGAAAGCCACGTCGTCCAGTGTCTCCCCTTCGGCGGCTGGCAGCGGACCCTCCTTGCGCAGAGGATTGTCGGCCCGCACCAGTTCGTCTTCGAAAATCTGGATACGGGTCTTCCGCCTGGGCAGGTAATGGTTGGCCGGCTTGGTACCCCACTCCGGCATCAACTGGTAGCCGCCGTTCTCGCGGATGGCCAGCGAAACCTCCGAATCGGGATCGTGAATGTCGCCGAACAGCCGCGCGCTGGTGGGACAGGCCAGGACACAAGCCGGCTTGCGCTCGGGTTCGGGCAGGGACGGATCGGTGATGCGGTCGATGCACAAAGTGCACTTCTTCATCACCTTCTGATGCTCATCCAACTCGCGCATGCCGTAGGGGCAGGCCCAAGAGCAGTACTTGCAACCGATGCACTTGTCGTAGTCCACCAGGACCACGCCGTTGTCTTCACGCTTGTAAGAGGCCCCGGTGGGGCAGACGGGCACGCAAGGCGGCTCCTCGCAGTGGAGGCAGCTCTTTGGAAAATGGACCGTCTCGGTGTTGGGGAAGGTGCCGATCTCGAAGGTCTGAACCCGGTTGAAGAACGTTCCGGTGGGATCCCGATCGTAAGGGCGTTGATCGGTGAGCGGCCCGGCCCACCCGGAAGTCTGCCACTCTTTGCACGAGGTGACACAGGCGTGACAACCCACACAGACGTTGAGATCGATCACCAAGGCCAACTGGGTCATTTTCCCCTCCCGAAGATGCGGCCAAATCGACCGGCCACATAGGCCTGCCACCTGGGGCGCCGGATGGTCTGCCCGGGCACCGGCCTTTGCGTTTTGAACTGGGGCCAGCTTTGCTTCGGCTCTTCGTCACCCGCCTTGTAGATCCTCACCCGCACGTCGAACCAGGCCGC